>CAZORB010000148.1:0-9584 GCA_964581825.1 uncultured Bordetella sp. | reverse complement strand
CATAGCGTTCGAGCACGCCATGCCGATGCAGATCAAGCGCGAAGTTGAGGGCGGTCTGTCCGCCCATGGTGGGCAGGATCGCGTCGGGCTTTTCTTTGGCAATGATGCGCTCAACCACCTGCCAGGTGATCGGCTCAACATAGGTGACGTCGGCCGTCTCGGGGTCGGTCATGATCGTGGCCGGATTGCTGTTGACCAGGATCACGCGGAAACCCTCCTGACGCAGGGCCTTGCAGGCCTGAGCGCCGGAGTAGTCGAATTCGCAGGCCTGGCCGATGACGATCGGGCCCGCGCCAATAATCAGGATGCTTTGAAGGTCGGTTCGCTTAGGCATGGTGGTCAGATGTCAGCGGCTAGCGGGTGCGCGGCCCGCACGGCCCTGCATCAGGCCGATGAAACGGTCAAACAGTGGGCGGATGTCGTGCGGACCGGGGCTTGCTTCGGGATGCCCCTGAAAACAGAAAGCCGGTTGATCAACCCTGGCCAGCCCCTGAATCGACCCGTCAAAGAGCGACACATGCGTGACGCGCAGCGTGGCGGGCAGTGACAGCGGGTCGACCGCAAAACCGTGGTTCTGGCTGGTGATCATCACCGAACCGGTGTCGAGATCTTTCACAGGATGGTTCGCGCCGTGGTGACCGAACTTCATCTTGAGCGTGCGCGCCCCGGAAGCAAGGCCCATGATCTGATGCCCCAGGCAAATGCCAAACGTGGGCACGCCCGCCTCGATGATGTGCCGCGCCGCGGCAATGGCGTAGTCACAGGGCTCCGGATCACCAGGACCGTTCGAGAGGAACACTCCGTCAGGCTTGAGCGCCAGCACGTCGGCCGCCGGTGTCTGCGCAGGCACCACGGTCAGTTCGCAGCCGCGATCGGCGAGCAGTCGAAGAATGTTGCGCTTGACGCCAAAATCGTAGGCCACCACACGAAAACGAGGCGACTCAGGCTGGCGGAAGCCTTCTCCCAGCCGCCAGGAACCTTCCGTCCAGTGGTAGGCCTTCGGCGTGCTGACCACTTTAGCCAGATCCATCCCGGCCAGCCCTGGGAAACCGCGCGCGGCCGCTACCGCAGCGGCTTCATCGAGCGACTCGCCAGGTTGAGCGCCCGCGAGCAGGCAGCCGTTTTGCGCGCCCTTGTCGCGAAGCACCCGGGTCAGCCTGCGCGTATCGATGCCGGCGATTGCCACGATTCGCTCGCGCTCCAGATACTGCGCAAGGCTTGATCCGGCGCGCCAGTTCGACAGCCGCCCGGGCAAATCGCGGATGATGAGACCGGCGGCATGAATTCGTTCGGCTTCAACGTCTTCGTCGTTAACGCCGGTATTGCCGATGTGAGGATAGGTAAGCGTGACCAGCTGACGGCTGTAGCTTGGGTCGGTCAGGATTTCCTGATAACCGGTGATGGCGGTGTTGAACACCACCTCGCCAACCGACTGGCCAGAAAAACCGATCGATACGCCTCGGAAGACGCTGCCATCTGCTAGCGCGAGCAGGGCCGGAATCGAATCGGGGATCAGCTTGGGCCCAGCCACGCCGGTCTTAAGAGGTACCGTTGCCGCCGGCCCGATCGACGAGTTGCCGGAGGAGTCGCGATCGGAGGTCGAGGACAAACGCAAGGCCGGGCTCCCGAGAGAAGGTAAAACTTTTGGAGTATAGCATTTCTGCACCCCCCTCTCGGCTCGGCGCCCGGCGGCCGGGCGCTGCTCAGTGCGGCATCAGCGTTTCCGCAATCAGTTCAACCACCTCGGCGCCCACCCGGGCCAAGCCCCATCCCGCCGCGCCTGCCAGCATCGCGGCAAGCACCGTTGGAATTGCCCCGAATCCAGACAACGTGACATGGATCGCCGCGAGCAGCGCCGCGACCGCACCCACTGCCACCGCAAGCTTTCGACCATGCAGCGCCACAAATTCAATTGCCGGATAACGCATTCAGTTCTCCAAAGTGCCCATGATGCTGCGGCCGGCTCGCCGGCCCGAAACGAACGCCCAACCAAGATGATGTCCATGCCCTTCGATCAGCAGGCCGCCCTGTCCGGCGGACCCCGCGGCATACAGCCCCTCGATCGGCAGGTTGTCCTGCCCAAGCACGCGGTGGCGCGCATCGACCGCAAGGCCGCCGTCTGTCAGGGTGACATAGCCGCGCACCGGGCCCAACGCAAACCAGGGCCCGTGCGTACGCTCACCCAGCGAGGCAGCGAGCAGATCTGGCTGCGCGCCAATGAGCCCAGCCAGCGCCTCGATCGTGTTGGCTTCGCGATAGATATCAGGTCGACCACGGCGATAATCGTCGAGATAAGCGTAAGCGACACCCGGCGCGGTCGAGACAAAATTCGGCCAGCTTCTCAACTGCTCCGCGCAGCGTGCGTCAAAGACGATGTAGCCCAGGCGTTTCGGGGTGAGCGGCAGGTGCCTGGCGGTGTTCCGCGAGTCGATCGGAACGGTACGCCCATCGGTATCCACCAGCACTGCCCCGCAGCGAAAAAGCGTGGCCTCAGGGCCCAGCGCCGTGGTCAGGAAACGAATCACGAACGGGCGCACCAACCACTGAGGCAAGGTGCGCCAGGCCAGCGCCATCATGCGTCCGACCCAAGGCGTAGCGGGCAGCCGCTGCAGCCATCCGGGGGGCGCCGGCACAAAACGAAGCTTGGGCGGATTACCCATCCGGCCGTTCAGGATGCGCGCCCCGACCGCCTCGGCAATTCGCTGCGCATCACCCGTGGCAAGGGGATTCACGGGATCGGCTTCGACGACTTCCTGGCCGAAGTAGCGCGCCTTCATCTCGCGCGACGCCGAGAAATCTCCGGCAGCAAGCACAACGCCCCGCCCTGCGCGCCATTTCTGGTCCGCGCCGTCTGCGGTTTCCGCCTCGACGCCCTGCACACGCCCGTGTTCAACGATGAGGCCGGTCACACGCACACCGCAGCGAACATCGATACCGAGTCGGGCGCACTCGCGCGCCAGGCAGACACCGAACGCAGCCGAACTCGGCACAACGTTGTGCATTCGAGGAACGCGATGCGGCGGCTCGGGACTGGGCCCGACAAACGAGACCCCGAGCTGCTCAAGCCAGACCAGCGCGGCGGCGGATTCATTGACCAGGATCTGGCGAAGCTCGAGGTTGTCGACCTCACCCTTGCCAGCATTGAAGCGCCCCAGATCTTCGAAGTGATGACCGGGCTGATCGCTAATGCCAGCACGCCGCTGATGCGAAGTGCCCGAGGCGCTTAGCGACCCGACCGACCAGCCCGTACTGCCCCGAACCCCATCGCCTTTTTCGAGTACCAGCACGCGGCCGCCTGCTCGCGCCGCCTCGATCGCCGCCGCGAGGCCCGACCCACCTGCGCCCACGACAATCACATCCCAGCGACTGTCCGACATCGTTTCCTCCCACCCCACCCGTTCAATGCGGGCTTGTTGTTATCGGGGTCTGCGCGCGGCGCCCGCGCGCCGTGATCAGCGACTAGATCACGCCCTGATCCCGCAGTGCCTGAATCTTGTGCGCGTCGTAGCCCAGATCGGCGAGCACGGCGTCAGTATGCTCGCCCAGCGCCGGACCGAGCCATTTCGTTCCACCGGGCGTAGCAGACAGCCGCGGCACCACCGCTGGAATGGCCAGGCTGGAACCGTCATCGAGCGTGGTTTTTTCAATCACGCCGCGGGCCTGGTACTGAGGATCACGAACGATATCCTCGATGTTGTAGATGCGGCCGCTTGGCACCTCGGCGCGCTCCATGACTTCGAGCGCCTGCTCAAGCGTGCAGGTGCGCGACCACGCGGCAATCGCTTCGTCGATTTCATTCACGCGAAGCACGCGTCCGGCATTGTTGGCAAGCGAGGGATCGTCCGCCAGATCGGGCCGGCCAATCGCTTTCATCAGCCGCTTATAGATTGAATCGCCGTTACCGCCAATAACGATATGGCGGCCATCCGCCGTAGGATAGGTGTTGGACGGCACGATGCCGGTCAGATTGGTGCCGGTGCGCTCGCGCACCACCCCGTAGCGGTCGTATTCGGGCAGCGTGCTCTCCATCAGGTTGAACACCGCCTCGTAGAGCGCTACATCGACCACCTGGCCGCGCCCAGTGGTGTGGCGCGCCTGGAGCGCCGCCAGTGCACCCACCACCGCATGCAGCGCGGCGATCGAATCGCCGATCGACAGATTCATGCGAACCGGCGGGCGATCAGGAAAGCCCGTGACGTGACGCATGCCGCCCATTGATTCGGCAATTGCGCCGAAACCCGGACGATCACGGTATGGGCCAGTCTGGCCGTAGCCCGACAGACGCACCAGGATCAGGCCGGGATTGCTGGCCGACAGCTGCTCATACCCCAGGCCCCATTTTTCAAGCGCGCCCGGTCTGAAATTTTCAATGACGATGTCAGCTTTGGCCGCCAGGTCGCGAACAATCTGCTGCCCCTCGGCCTGTCGCATATCGACAGTGATCGAGCGCTTGTTACGCGCCTGCACAAACCACCAGAGCGACGTACCGGAGGGATCGTCGGGGTGGAGCTTTCGCCATTTGCGCAGCGGGTCTCCGCCCTCTACGCCTGGCTTGGCAGGCGGCTCAACTTTGATGACGTCGGCGCCAAACTCTGCGAACAGGCGGGCGGCGAAGGGACCGGCGATCAGCTGACCGAGTTCAAGGACGCGAAGGCCGTCCAGAGCCATCGGGCCAGTGGGTTTGGAGTGGGGAGTGCTCATAGGGTCGTAATAGAGGGGTGTTGCAAAAATTAGTCAGCGACCGTTCTACGATCGCGCAGCGCCTGCGCAATGGTGCCCGCATCGACGTATTCAAGTTCGCTGCCGACCGGCACGCCGCGAGCCAGGCGCGTGACCGACAGCCCACGCGCGCGCAGCATCTCGCCAATCGTATGCGCAGTGGCCTCGCCTTCGTGCGTGAAGTTGGTGGCCAGAATCACCTCACGAACCAGCCCATCGGTGGCCCGTGCAATCAGGCGATCAAAGTGCAGGTCGTTGGGACCAATACCGTCAATAGGCGACAAGCGCCCCATCAGCACAAAATACAGGCCGTTGTAGGCCATGGTCTGCTCGAGCATCAACTGGTCGGCAGGCGTTTCCACCACACACAGCTGCGACGGGTCGCGGCGCGGCGAAGCACAGGTATCGCAGATCTCGCTTTCACTGAACGTGTTGCACCGCGCGCAATGGCGAATCTGCACCAGGGCGTCGGCGAGCGCGCGGCCAAGCTGTTCAGCGCCCTCGCGGTCGTGCTGTAGCAGATAGAAAGCATGGCGCTGCGCCGAGCGCGGCCCGACACCGGGTAGACGGCGCAGCGCCGCAGTCAACCGGTCAAGCGCAGCAAGTCCTTTCATTGTCTGGAAAGCGCCGGATGAAGCGTCAGAAAGGCATCTTGAAGCCGGGCGGAAGCGGCAGCCCCGCCGTGACTGACCCCATCCGCTCAGAGGCGGTCTGTTCGGCTCGGCGCAGCGCATCATTAAGCGCTGCCACCACCAGGTCCTCAAGCATGTCCCGATCATCGGCGAGCAGGCTGGGGTCGATCGTGACCCGCCTGACTTCATTGCGACAGGT
Organism: uncultured Bordetella sp.; assembly: GCA_964581825.1. Classification (GTDB taxonomy): domain Bacteria; phylum Pseudomonadota; class Gammaproteobacteria; order Burkholderiales; family Burkholderiaceae_E; genus SYIM01. The sequence goes on along the minus strand of CAZORB010000148.1, from coordinate 4,034 downwards.
CACGACCGCCTTGACCAAACCGGCACCCGACTGGCCCTCAACCTCAACATCGGCCAACTGCTCCTGCACGCGCTTCAGGTTGTCCTGCATTTGTTGGGCCTGTTTCATCAGACCCGCAAGCTGTGCTTTCATCATCGAAAGATCTCCTGCATGGAGGGATAGACTCAGGGGGTTCCGCCGCTCAGCGGCGTCACCGAGTCGGGAAGGATTCGTCCGCCGAGATCGCTGAGTAGCGACTGGACGAACGGATCGGATTCAAGCGATTCGCGCGCGGCATCGAGCCGCTCGCCGCGTTGCTGCTCGGCGACGCGCGCGGCCGTGACACCTGCCACGGCGCCCACTTCAACCTGCAGCCTGACCGGATGCCCGAAGTGTTGCGCGAGCCGCTCGCGCACGCGTGCCACGGTGCCGGGCTCGGCAAGCGGGCGAATCGGTACGCGCAGTCGAATGCACTCAGCGTCAACGCTCAGCAGTTCGCTCTGCTGAAGGAACTGGCCGACCAGACCGGTGGCATTGAGCTCGCGCGCAAGGGCTGGCCAATCGCCATCAAAGCTTGCCTGCAGCCCCGCAGCGGCCGCTGGCGGGGCCTTGGGAATGGATGGCGCCTCGCTTGCGGCCGGGGAGGGTTCGGTGCCCGACGCCTGCTCAGCCATCGAAGATGGCGCCGACCTCGGAGACGGCGTTGACGCTGCCACAGCCGCTACGGGTGATGTGGCGCGCGCCGATCGCGGCGAGGTGGCTGCTCGAAGCGCCTGCAGCGCCTGGGCGCCAGTAGGAGAGGCAGACGGTGATCCGATCGCTGCTGGCGTCGCCCCGCTGCCAGCACTGGCAGGCGCGGGCGCAGGCCCATTGGGCGCCCCGTCAACAGCGACTGGCCGGAAAGCGAGCATCCGCAAAAGCGTCATTGAAAATCCAGCGTGAGGGTCTGGCGCGAGCGCAAGGTCGCGCGCCCCGTGAATCACGATCTGGTAATAAACCTGAACATCTTCGGGTGCGAATTGCCGGGCATGGCGCTTACAGGCTTCTTGATGCGCGTCATCTACGGTGACACCCGCCTGGGTAAGCGCCACGCGATGAAGCCGCAGCGCCAGTTCGTCGAGTACGCGCTCAAACGCTGAGCCCGCTTCGCCGATTGCATCAGCCGCCCCAATTAGCGCAGCGCCATCGCCTGCAGCCAGCGCATCGAGCACGGTGTCAATCCAGCCCTGATCGACCGAGCCGAGCATCTCGCTGACCGCGGCCTCGAGAACGCTGCCTCCGCCATAGGCGATGGCCTGATCAAGCAGTGACAGCGCATCGCGCATGCTGCCGCTCGCAGAACGTCCGATCAACGCCAGCGCAGGGGCCTCAAACGCGATGCCTTCAGACTGCAGAACGGTGCTCAGGTGCGATGCGATCGCACCTGGCGTCATGTTTTTGAGGTTGAACTGCAGACAGCGCGACAGCACCGTCACAGGCACCTTCTGCGGATCGGTGGTCGCCAGCACAAACAGCACATGCGGTGGCGGCTCCTCGAGTGTCTTCAGCATCGCGTTGAAGGCGTGCGTCGAGAGCATGTGAACTTCGTCGATCACGTACACCTTGTAGCGCCCGCTGCTGGGGGCATACACCGCATTCTCGAGCAGCTGGGTCATCTCATCGACGCCGCGGTTGGAAGCCGCATCCATTTCGATGTAGTCGACGTATCGCCCCGCTTCAATCCCGGTGCAGGCCGCACACTTCCCACAGGGTTGCGCCGTGACGCCGGTTTCGCAGTTGACCGCACGGGCCAGGATGCGCGCAATCGTGGTTTTGCCCACGCCCCGGGTGCCAGTAAGCAGGTAGGCATGATGCAAACGCCCGCTCGCGAGCGCATGCGTGAGCGCGCGCACCACGTGCTGCTGGCCGACCAGAGTCTCAAAGTCTCGTGGCCGCCACTTCCTGGCAAGCACCTGATGGGTCATGGGCGCGTCAACTCGGGCTGCAAGGGCTGCGGGGCAACCGTTCAGGAATCACTGACATGGCCACTGGGCCGACTATTGGGAACTGGGCGAGCCGGGACCCCGGCACTCGCGGGAAATGGCTGTGGCTGCTTCCTTCCGGACCTGACCAGGTTGACCACGCCGCAATGCGGGGGGGCCCGCCCGCAATCATTCTACTATCAGCAGCAACTGCCTCATTGCGCTGTGCTATGTTTAGCGATTCCGCGTCGCCCCCGCGCTCGAGCGCATCCCCTTTCACGACGCAGCTTTCAGGAGCAATGATGAGCGGTATCAAGCAGGTCTCCGATTCGAGCTTCGATCAGGACGTGCTCAAGTCGGACACGCCAGTTCTGGTCGATTACTGGGCCGAATGGTGCGGCCCGTGCCGCATGATCGCACCCGTGCTTGAAGAGGTCAGCCGCGACTATGCGGGCCGCGTCCAAGTGGCCAAGCTCAATGTCGACGATAACCAGGCGATTGCCCAGCGATTCGGCGTGCGCGGTATTCCGACGTTGATGCTGTTTCGCAACGGAGCGGTCATCGGAACCTCGGTCGGTGCGCTTTCCAAATCCCAATTGACGCTGTTTCTGGACAGCCATCTCTGATTCGTTGTACATTGCCACTGGTCTGACGGATCAATTCCTGTCCGTCAGTGCCACGCCCCCAGCCTGAATCAGGGCCTCATCCGGTAGCCAACGCCGCCGGGTGGTGTGACAAACCACAAGTCTTTCGCGTTCCGTCCAGCCTGCGGCGATCCCGGGCGCATGCGAACGCGGTCATTCACCGCATCGGTAGTTGCACGCACGAATCCGCGCCCGCGCGCTCCCAGCGTTGTCAAGCCTCAGCCGGCATCGACCGGCCCCGTCACCCGACCCCGAGTTTCACGTCTATGCACCTCTCAGAACTCAAAGCGCTCCACGTCTCACAGCTGATCGAGATGGCCACTGGCCTGGACATCGAAAATCCGCAGCGCATGCGCAAGCAGGAACTGATGTTCGCGATCTTGAAGCGCAAGGCCAAGACCGGCGAAACCATTTTTGGCGACGGGGTGCTCGAGGTTCTGCCGGACGGCTTCGGTTTTCTGCGTACACCGGAAACTTCCTACCTCGCCAGCACCGACGACATCTATATCTCGCCTTCCCAGATCCGGCGATTCAATCTGCACACGGGTGACTCCATCGAGGGTGAGGTTCGTACCCCGAAAGATGGCGAGCGTTACTTCGCGCTGGTCAAGGTCGACAAAATCAACGACCAGCCGCCTGAGGCTTCCAAGCACAAGATCCTGTTTGAGAACCTGACGCCGCTGCATCCCAGCAAGCCGATGGTGCTCGAGCGCGAAATCCGCGCCGAAGAGAACATTACCGGCCGGATCATCGACATGATCGCTCCGATCGGAAAGGGCCAGCGCGGCCTGATCGTGGCGCCTCCCAAAGCAGGCAAAACCGTGCTGATGCAGCACATTGCCCACGCAATCACCACCAATCACCCCGATGTCACGCTCATCGTGCTGCTCATCGACGAGCGTCCCGAAGAGGTCACCGAAATGAGCCGTTCGGTGCGTGGCGAGGTGGTGGCGTCAACCTTCGATGAGCCCGCGACGCGCCACGTGCAGGTGGCTGAGATGGTCATCGAAAAAGCAAAGCGCCTGGTCGAACACAAGCGCGATGTCGTCATTCTGCTTGACTCCATCACCCGACTGGCGCGGGCCTACAACACAGTGGTTCCTGCGTCGGGCAAGGTGCTCACAGGTGGTGTGGATGCCAACGCGCTGCAACGTCCCAAGCGCTTTTTTGGCGCCGCCCGCAACATCGAGGAAGGCGGATCGCTCACCATCATCGCCACCGCGCTGATCGATACCGGCAGCCGGATGGACGAGGTGATCTACGAAGAATTCAAGGGAACCGGCAACCTTGAACTACATCTGAATCGCCGCATGTCCGAAAAGCGCGTCTATCCGGCCATCGAGATCAACCGCTCGGGTACGCGTCGCGAAGAACTGCTGATCAAACCCGAAGTGCTGCAGAAGATCTGGATTCTGCGCAAGCTGCTGCACGACATGGATGATCTCGAGGC
>CAZORB010000147.1:0-9594 GCA_964581825.1 uncultured Bordetella sp. | reverse complement strand
CATCTCGCCCCCGGTTTCCGACGGAATCGCCGCATGAAAACCGATGGGCGAAATCCCTGCAGCCAGCAGGTCCTCAGACGTGAAAACGCCCAATACGCCCGGCATGTCGCGTGCAGCCGAAGTGTTGATCGACTGAAGGCGCGCCCGCGCGTACATTGAGCGGAGCACCACCGCATGTGCCATGCCCGGCAAACTTAGCGAGCCAACAAAGCGCCCCTGTCCCTTCAGAAGATGATCGTCTTCAACACGAAGCGGCGACTGTCCTGCGCCAGGAATGGCGGCAACGGACTCAGTGTTCACAATGCGGACGGAACAGCGATTGACGAAGTCAGGCTGCTGGCGGCCGAATCACCTTGTCGGGTGACTCGCCATAGGGCGGCGCGTAAATCACCAGCAGCCGAGCGGGCGTATCGCTGGTAACGGTGAATACGTGCATCACATCCGCCGGGAAAAAGCAGGTGTCGCCCGCGCGCATCTCGAAGGTTTCATCACCCACCTGCGCGGTAGCGGTTCCCTCGAGCAGATAGCAGACCTGTTCAATACCCGGGTGCGCATGTGGCAGCGCACCTTGCCCTTTTTCGATGACGCCCAGCAGCATTTCCACCTGTTTGGCACCGACGTTTTCCGGGCCGATCAGGCGGCGGTTAGTGGTGCCCGTGTGGTTGGCGGGGTGATAACCGGGCACGTCGCTTGCGCGAACCAGATAGCGGGACATGGGGGGTCTCCTGATAGTGTTGTTTGGCGCAGTTACGGGTGCTGATGAAGAGGCTGTGCGACAAGCTTGACCCCGAGGGCAGCACAGACTTTGGCGATAGTGTCAAAACGCGGGTGAGAGTCAGGGCGGAGTGCCTTGTATAGGGCTTCGCGAGATAGGCCCGATGCACGCGCCATTTCTGTCATGCCGCGGGCTCGCGCAATGATTCCCAGCGCGCGTGTCAGCTCCGAAGGGTCGTTATCCTCAAGGACCAGCGTCAGGTAGTTGGCGATATCCTCATCGGTACGCAGGTGTTCCGCCAGATCGAAGTCAGGCAGATCCGCTGGCTTGATGGTTTTTGGCATCTTTAGTTACTCCGAAATTGTCTTGGCCAAGGCGACCGCGCGAGCGATATCTCGCTGCTGCGATGACTTATCGCCACCTCCAAGCATCACGATCAAATTCCCGTCTCTTTCGGTGTAGTACATGCGCCACCCTGGCCCGAAGAACTCCCTCATTTCGCTTACACCGTTTCCAACCGAAGCAACGTCTCCAAGAAGGCCGCGCTGCACCTTATCAAGGCGACGGGCCAGCCGAACCCGTGTCATGCTGTCCTCGAGACCACTCAGCCAAGAATCGAACTCTGGTAACCGCTTGACCGAGAACATATGCGTATCGTAGCCGATCGTTAACAGTTAGCAAGTGGCAGCCTATGACGTACTGCTTCCCCAAATTGCTCTTAGTCACTGCATTCGCAAAATCGGCTTGATTACGTCACCGGTATGCGCCTGGTGGATAGCCTCGTTGATCTGCTCAAACTGGAAGTGCGTCACCAGCCGCTCTAGCGGCAGTCGTCCGTGCGCATAGTGCTCCACCAGTTCGGGGATAAATTCGTCGGGGATGCTGTCGCCCTCGGCGATGCCTCGAATTGACCGCCCACCGACCATCAGCTGCCGGGTCACGATTCCCACTTCGGGCTCGCGTGTCGCGGCAATCACACCGCACACGCCCAGCGGCGCAAGTGATTCGACTGCGGTGCGTACCGAGCGCGCGAGGCCTGAGGTATCGATTGCGAATCGCACGCCATAACCGGTAATGTCGCGAAGTCGTGCCGCTACGTCTTCGCGCGAGGCATCGATCGTGTGCGTGGCGCCCAGGTCGCGCGCGGCCGCGAGTCGAGCAGGGTGAACATCAATGGCAATGATTGGATCAGCCCCGACGATTTTCGCGCCCATGATGGCGCTTAAGCCCACTGAGCCCGTTCCAAACACTGCGAGCGACTGGCCATCGCCCACCTTGAGTGATCGCATGACCGCGCCCGCGCCGGTTTGGATGCCCCACCCGAGCGGGGCGAGCAGATCAAGTGGTGCGCCGCTACCGACTTTGACCACATTGCGGCTTCGACACAAAGCGTGTGAGGCGAACGACGACTGCCCAAAGAAGTTTCCAAACACAGGCGCGCCGTTTGAATCGGTGTAGGGGATTCCGCCAGCGGGCTTTTTCCCGGAAAAATTTCGTGTCAGAAGATGCTGGCAGTACGACGGCGCCCGTGCACTGCAGGATGGGCAGCTGCCACAGGAATCGAAGGTAAGCAGAACCGCGTCGCCGGGCTTGACCTTTGAAATAGCACTTCCCACTGCTTCAACAATGCCCGCGCCTTCATGCCCAAGCACAATCGGCTTGGGTACCATACCTTCGACTTCCATGGCGCGCAGATCGGTGTGGCAAACGCCGCTTGCCACCAGGCGAACCAGGATTTCGTCCTCGGCTGGGTCGGCCAGATTCAATGATTCGAACCCCAGCGGTTCGGCTCGGCCGCGTGCAACGGCAGCGAGAATTTTCACAGCGAGCTCTCCTTAGCTGAAGCGCGCAAGCGCCGCCCATAGCATGCCATCAGATCCGATCGGCGCTATACCCAGCGTTGCAGAATCTGGCGTGCCGCATCCAGGATCTGACGATGATGGAATACCCTAGGCTCTTTTGGTCTTGCGGCCCTCTGCGAGGAAGGCTTTATGCGAATCGTTATTGTCGACGACTACGCCGATAGCGTTCGGCACCTGAAAGCGTTTAGCGCGATTTCAGCTCACCAGGTTGCGATCTACAGCACACCCACCGCTTCCCTCGACCAGTGGGCTGAGCGGTTGGCAGGTGCCGAGGCGCTCGTACTGATCCGCGAGCGCTCGACGGTTGATGCTGCTGTGCTTAACCTGGCGCCGTCACTGAAAATCATTAGCTGTGCGGGCGTGCTGCCGGTCACGCTCGACGTGGCGGCCTGCAGCAAGCGCGGCATTGCCGTGGCGGCCAGTAAAGGGAGCGGACACGCAACAGCTGAGCTTTGCTGGGCGATGATTCTCGCCTCCGAGCGCAGGCTCATCAGCCAGATTCAATCCCTGCATCAGGGGCGCTGGCAGGCACCCATTGGGCGACAGCTGCACGGTCGAACGCTGGGGCTATGGGGCTTTGGCAAGATCGCCCAGCAGATGGCGCGCTATGGCAACGCATTCGGCATGCGCGTGCTGGTCTGGGGCCGCACAAGCAGCCTGGAGCGGGCGAAAGGGCAGGGGTTTGAGTGCGCCGAGTCCCTGGCGTCGTTCATGGCCCAGTCCGACGTGGTAAGCCTGCACTTGAAGCTCACGCCAGATACGCTTCACCTGATCAGCGCCGCCGATCTCAGGCTCATGAAGCCTGACGCGCTGTTTGTGAATACCTCGCGGGCGGGCCTGCTCGCCCCCGGCGCACTCGAGCAGGCGCTTGATGCGGGCCGCCCCGGTTCCGCCGCAATTGACGTCTTCGATCACGAACCGCTCACAGATCCCAACGACTCGCTGCTTCGCCGACCCAATGTGCTTGCCACCCCACATATCGGATTCGTCGAACAGGACAACTACGAATCGTTTTTCTCTGGCGCCTTCGACAATATTCGGCGCTTTGCGGCGGGCGAGCGCGGCCATCTTTTGAACGCAGAGGTGTTTGGCAGTTCAACCTGAGGGGCCGCTTGGCGGCTCAACAAAGGAGCAAGGTATGAAGCGAATCGTAAGCATTGCCCTCTCGGCGATGATGCTGGCCATGGCTGCAGCGCCGGCGGCGAGCCAGGAGTTTCCATCCAAGCCGCTTCGTATCGTCGTGCCCTATCCGCCCGGCGGCGGCACCGATCGCGTGGCGCGAATCATCGGTGAAAAGCTTGCGGAGCAACTCAAGCAACCTGTCGTGATCGATAACCGGGCGGGCGCGGGTGGGGTGGTCGGAACCGAAGCGGTCGCCCGTGCAGCGCCCGACGGATACACGATGGTGCTGGGCAGTACGGCAACCCATGCCGTGAATCCAAGTCTGTACAGCAAACCGGGCTACGATCCAATCGCCGATTTTGTAGCGATTGCACCGCTTGCCACGACCCCTGCGATTCTGGTGGTCAACGCCAGCCTGCCTGTTTCGTCGCTGCAGGAGTTGCTGGCCATGATCCGGGCGCCGCGCCCTGGCGCATCGATCACCTTTGCCTCCGCAGGCGCGGGTTCGCTGCAGCATATGGCGGGGGAGCTGTTCAAGTCGATGACCAAGACCGAGATTCTTCACGTGCCCTACAAAGGGGCGGCACCGGCAATGACCGACCTGCTTGCCGGACACGTCACGATGGCGTTCGACACCATGCCCTCGGCGATGCCCCATGTACGGGCTGGCAAGCTGAAGGCGCTGGGCATCAGCTCAGCCAAGCGCGTGCCGGCGCTGCCCGACGTACCGGCGATTGCCGAAGCGGTGCCCGGCTATGAGCTGTTGACCTGGTATGGCCTGCTTGCGCCGCGAGGGGTTCCGGGCGCGATCGTCGAGCGACTCAACGGTGAGGTCCGTCAGGCGCTGCAGAGCCGCGACGTCGCTGAGAAGCTTGCTAATGCAGGCCTTGATCCCATGTGGTCCAGCACAGCAGACTTTGCGGCGATGGTGCGCGCCGATGTGCCACGCATGCGCCAGCTGATTCAGGCCTCCGGCGCGAAAGCCGACTAAGGAAAGGGCTGATGGATACCCCTGACATCGATCACATCGCGTTCGACAATATTGATCGACTGATCAATGTTGAGATGCGCAGCGGCACGCTTCCCCGCGGCCTGAAGTGGACTATGTATGAGATTGCTCGAAGCCGATCGGCACTGCCGCTGGTGGCCAGCGCCGCATTGGCCCTGAATCGCGCTCCGGCCAGGGTGTTGATCGCAAGCGGTGCTGCGGTGCCTGAATTCATGCCGGTCGGTGAGAACGATGGGCCAATCGGCAGCGTAGTGCTTGCCCGGGCGCTGGCACGCATCGGTCATCAGGTCACGATTGTCACGGACCCCGTTGCCGCACCGCCTTTTCGAGGCCTGCTTCGCAGCCTCGATGGATGCACGGGCATACAGGTTATCGAAATCGGGCTGAATGACGTGGCTCTGCAGCGCAGTCTGGCGGCCGAGTTCGACATTTACTGCGCGATCGAACGGCTCGGTGGCAATCCGAACGGAATCATCTACGGGGCGACCGGCGTATCGCGTGCGCCGCATCGCGCAAACCTTGATCTGTTATTTCGCCTTGCGAGCGAACGCGGCGCGACGACCATCGGAATCGGAGACGGTGGCAACGAAATCGGGTTCGGAAATGTTCATGGCGAGATGATGGCGCGTCTTTCAGAGTTCGCTTTCTGCGATCGAACGCCCTGCGGCGGCGGCGTTTATTCGGCGGTCAAGACCGATATTCTGCTGGTAGCCAACACCTCCAATATGGGGGCCCATGCTGTCGTGGCCGGACTCGCTCTGCTGCGCGGTGACCCGTCTCTCTGTCACACCGCCGAACAGGAACTCGCGCTGGCGCACATCGGTGTGGGCCTTGGCCTGATCGATGGCGGCGGCGGTGAACTCCGAGCGTGGTGTGATGGCGTTCCGCCGGCAGCCAATGCAGCGGTCGTTGAAGTCCTTCGGACCATCGTCACACAGGCGTTGCTACCCGTTCAGCCACGTCGGTTTTAATCAGTGAGAGCTACCATGACCGAGAACCGTGGGTCGATCGCGAATATTGCGCGACTTGAACACCTGATGGATGAAGCAGGCCTTGATGCGCTTGTCCTGCGTTCGGGACAGAACTTCACCTATCTGTCTGGCGTCGTCTTTCCGGGAACGCTGGCCCGGTTGCAAGATCTGACCGACTCCGCACGCGGCGTGCTGTTGTTGTGGCCAAGGCACGGCAGACCCTTGGTGATTGCCAATAAAACCGCGGCGGGTCTGGTACGTCGTGACAGCGGTTTCGAACGGGTCGAACTCTGCGAGGGCTATGTCGAGTCCCCCTACGACCGGCTGATTCCGATCCTGCGCGAGGAAGGTCTGGCGGCTGCGTCGGTCGGATTCGAAAAGGACACCGTCAGCGCCCGCGATTGGGCGCTCGTTGCGCAGGCATTGCCCTCGCTGAACATGACCGACTGCTCGGGGCTCATGAACCGGGTACGCTGGATTAAGACACCGGCCGAGGTCGAGCGCATTCGGCGGGCGGCTGCGCTCCTGGATGAGGTGTACCGCGATGTGTTCTCGCGGATTCGAGCGGGCGATACCGAGCGAAAAATTCATGCGGACATGATGTCTACGTCGCTACGCGCTGGGTTCGAGTGGGCCCATGGCATCCTCAACTCCCACCGCAACACCATTCCCTATGCGGGCGAAAGCGACATGGTGATCGAGCGCGGCGATGTCATTCGCACTGACTATGTCTGCTATCTGAACGGCTATCCAGGCCACCAGTCACGTAACGTGATCATGGGCGCACCTACGGCTGAGCAGCGTCGCGACTATGCGCTCAATCTCGAAATCTATCGGGCAACAATCGATCGTTGCAGAGCAGGCGCCAGAGTGGGTGATCTGTTCGACTATGTCATGCGCGAGTACGCCCGCGTGGGCTGGAGCTACAACTCGCTATTGATCGGCCACGGCGTCGGGGCATGGTGGCACCAGCAGGAGCCGATTCTGCGTCGTGGTTCTGACATGGTTCTGGAGGCTGGCATGGTGCTAGCCCTTGAACCGCACAAGGACCACTGGCATGTGCAGGACATGATCCTGGTGCGGGAGGGTGCGCCTGAGTTGCTGTCCGATCAGTTCAACACCGACGAAGCGTATATCGTCGACCCCTGAGCATGCTTTACAACCCCGTATCGGCTGTCGGCTGCGCGCGCGAAGTTTCACGTGCAATCATGGCCGACACAATACTTCGCGCGCGGCCCGGCGCCTGATCGGCCTTTGTATAGACGGTACGCGAATCAAGCGAGACCTTGTCTAACACGCGCTGCTGGGCTTCGAGCATGACGCGGTCTTCTTCGAAGGTGCGCAGGATGCCGGCCCGCAGCATCTCGGTAAGCTCGGTATCGTCGTGAGCGAATCCGCGCGGCAAACCCCAGAAGTAATGCGTCGTCCGGTCGGTTTCCGGCGTGAGCGCATTCAAGACCCACCACTCCAGTTTGCGTTCGGCGCCGTCGGTACCGGTGGGTACCGCGCGCACTTCAATCACGACATAACACGGCGGTGTGTAGACGATGCGTTGGGTTCGATCGATGTTGGTGGTAAAGCCCGCTGCACGCACGAAGAGTTTCGGTGGCGCGCAGTCTTTCATGTAACGAGCCACCTGAACGAAATCACCACGTAGCGTGGTTTCCGCAGGGGTTTCTGCCACGGCTGCGTTACCGATGGTGCCCATGTGCAGAAACGCCTCGTGCGACAGGTCAAGGAGGTTATCCACCAACAGCTGATAGTTTCCTTCAACCCGAAGGTAATCCGACAGCGGGGTCCATCCAGGTTCGGTTCCCCAATGAAAGTCCTGCGGCAGCTTCGATTCGTCAGCGGCCTTTGCATCGCCCAGCCAGACCCATACGAACCCCCAACGTTCCACTGCAGGGAATACCGTTGAGCAGAATCTTGGCGATATCTGGTGCTCGCCCGGAATCCGGATGCAGCGGCCATCATGGTTGAAGGTGATGCCGTGATAGCCGCACTGCACAGCGTCGCCCACCAGCTTGCCAGCCGATAGCGGAACCAGACGATGCGGGCATCGGTCGAGCATGGCCACCGGTTGCCCCGCCTCAGTCCTATATAGAACCAGCGCTTCGTTTGCGATGGTGCGCGAGAGTAGCGACCGCCCTACTTCACGCGATAGCGCGGCGACATACCAACATTCTTTTGCAAACATTGTGTTCATCTCTCCAGTGGTTTGAGCTTGAGTGCTGGCGGCATTCGTGGCCAGCTGCTTAGCTCACCGTGGTGCGCCGCAGGGTGCGCGGCTCATGATCGTTGAAGGGAAGCCTGGCGTGGCTGAGCAGCCGGTTATCCCAGATCAGCAGGTCGCCGACACGCCATTGGTGCGTGTATTCAATGTCAACCATGGCTTCAGCAAGCTGCCACAGCTGACTCAGAAAGGCGTGACCTTCGCTCAGTTCAATGCCTTCGTAATCCACCGTGGTCAGTGGCACCATCCAGAGCGCGGTTGCGCCGCTGGTCGGGTCCTGCCAGGCAAGCGGCTGCCAGCTGCGCAGGGCCTTGGGCGATAACTGCGACTTATCGACGTGTCCTGCGCGGGTCACGGTTGAATAGTCCAGTGCGTGCAGGCACCGAATCGATTGCGCAAGACGCTGACTCGCCTCAGGAAGCCGTCGGAAAATCTCCACCGCGTCGCGGAACTTGGTGGCACTGCCCGACTCGGGGATTTCGATTGCATAAAGCACGGCGGCGTGCGCCGGACTTTGTAGAAACAGATGGTCATGGTGATAGGACAGCTCGCCCGTTCCCAGTTGCCCATCAGCACGCGTATTCGAAAAATAGTAGCCCTGGTCGCCCATCTCGCCTTTGTAAGATCGCGAGGCGTACAGTTCCCCAAACACTTCAGTGAACGCCACCTGAGCGCTCACATCCAAATCTGGCTGATTACGCACCAGCAGCAGACGGTAGCGGCTCAGCGCCGAGCGCAGCTGCTCACGAACGGCAGAATCGCCAAGCTCGCGGGCATTTAAGCCGTGAACCTCGGCTCCGAGCGCCGGGTGGAGAGGGTCAAAACGAAGCATCATTATCAAAGAGGGTGCAAGAGGCGGTTCGCTCTGAGAAACTCGTCAAAGATAGCCAGCACCAACAGCGGTGTAAAGCGCACGTGCTGGGTTAGGGTCGCGCCGACGCAGTCGGAAAGGTCATAATTCGGGATTGCTTCCGTCTTGAAGGATCTCGACCATGTATTCCAACGTCCAGCTTTTGATTGATGGTCAGTGGTGCGATGCCGCTGCTGGCCAGTCGCTTCCCGTCATCAACCCTGCCACCGGCGAGACCATTGGGCGCGTGGCCAAAGCCGACCGTGCGGATCTCGATCGCGCGCTTGAAGCGGCCGATCGAGGCTTTCGAACCTGGCGGAAAGTGGGCGCCTTCGATCGCTACAAGATGATGCGCAAAGCGGCCGAACTGTTTCGCGAGCGTGCGGAGCGGGTGGCAACACTGATGACCATGGAGCAGGGTAAACCGCTCGCCGAGGCAAAAGCCGAGGTGCTCGCCGGTGCCGACATCATTGACTGGTTTGCTGAAGAGGGGCGCAGGGCTTACGGGCGCGTGGTGCCGGCTCGCGCGCAGGGCATCTACCAGCTGGTGCTTCGCGAGCCCGTGGGGCCGGTCGCGGCCTTTACACCTTGGAATTTCCCGATCAACCAGGTCGTTCGAAAGCTGTCGGCTGCGGTGGCCACGGGCTGCTCGATCATCGTCAAGGCGCCTGAGGAAACCCCTGCGTCACCGGCGGAACTGATTCGCTGTTTCGTAGATGCCGGCGTGCCTGCAGGGGTCGTCGGGCTGGTCTATGGCGTTCCCGCTGAAATCTCGGAATACCTGATCCCGCATCCAGTCATCCGCAAGATCACCTTCACCGGATCCACTGCG
>CAZORB010000146.1:0-9665 GCA_964581825.1 uncultured Bordetella sp. | reverse complement strand
CCCGGTGTTGTCAGCAAGCAGCGTCGGGCCTGCCAGCAATGCGAAGGGGTCACGCCCCACCACTTCGCCAAAACACACTAGCGATGCGCCATCGTCAGGCATGGTGTCACGGTCGCGCAGCACCCGCATCGGCCCGCCCCACGTGACGTCCACCGCGCCGCCGCGCACTGCATCGATCGCACCGCCGGGTCCGCCAGGCGGCAGCCACTCGATGTTTAGCCCCTCGGATTCCGCGAACCCAAGCGCCTGCAGCGCGTAGAGCGGCGCATAGAAAAGCGCCTCGAAATTCTCAGCGATCCTCAACCGCATCAGCGGCGACGTTCAGCGATCGACAGCGCCAGCAGCGCAACGAGCCCCACTGCCATAACGCCAATCGACACATGCACCGCGTTACGGCTGGCCGCGTACATGATGCTGGAGTACGCCAGCCAGGCGCACGACGCGCAGAACACCAGGGGCGTGAAGGGATACCAGGGCACCTGGTACTCGTCGGGGCCCGCCGGCGCGCGCCGCAGCACAAACACCGCGATACCCACCATCAGCAGGAAGCTCCAGAACACTGGTGCGGTGAATTCGACCATGGCCTCAAAACCATCGTGCTGCAACAGCCCAAACACCACTAACGCGACACTGATAAGGCCCTGAATTAACAGCGCCGGCACCGGCGTACCTGCAGCGTGGTTCCAGCGCCCCATGAAGCGCAGCGCTTTCCAATCGAGGCCCAGCGCGAAGTTGCTGCGAGCCCCGACAATCATGGTTGCGTTGATACTGGTGAGTGCAGCCAGTGCAACAAATAAACCAAGCGCTTTTTGCCCGATCGGGCCAAAGGCTGCGCCCATCACGTCAGCCGCTGCAGCTTTCGATTGCGCGAGACCCTTCAAGCCCAGGCCATGAATGAGCGCCAGGTTTACCAGCAGATAAATACCCGTGATCAACAAAAGGCTGATGATGATGATGCTCACGATGCGCCGCGGGCCGCCCGCCACCTCGGCTGAGATGTAAGCAGCCTCGTTCCAGCCACCAAACGTAAGCAGCACGAACACCAGTGCCAGACCCGCCATGCCTAGCGCAGGGGTTGAGCTGAACATGGGCGGCGTGGACTCCGCTGGTGCGCTCACGGAAAATCCGGCGATCACCACGGCAATAAGGCCCGCCACCTCAAACACCGCCAGGAGGGTTTGAACCCGACCGGAGGCTTGCAGTCCGATCAGATTGACCAGCGTGAGTACGACCACAATTCCGATCGCCCAGATCGCGGTCGAGTAGGCGCCCAGGTGGATCACCTTGCTCATGTAGTCGCCAAACACAAACGCAAGGAGGGCAATCGAGCCCGTATTGATCACTGCGGCCTTCGCCCAAGCGTACAAAAACGCTACATGGCGACCATACGCGAGTTCGAGAAAGTGGTAGTCGCCCCCGGCGTGCGCGTGCCGTGTCGATAACTCTGCATAACACAGCGCACCGGCAATGGAAATCAGCGCTCCGGCAACCCAGATCGAGAGCGCCCAGCCCATATCGCCGCTGACGCCAGCAACCATCGACGGGGTTTTGAAGATGCCGGCACCGATGACGATGCCGACGATGATGGCAACCGCAGCGTACGGCCGCAGGAGCCGAGCCGGTTGCCCGGCATCGGCCCCGATCGGGGACGAACTCATTGAGGATCCTGCGTAGCGGAATTACTTGCGAACGCGACGGCCCTCGAAGCCATTGCTTGAGTACTGACCGACCTGACCCTTCAGCGTGCCGCCATCGGTGTAGTTGGCCTTGACCACCTGGAGCTGACCGGTAGAGGGGGCGAGGTAGCGGAACTGAAGCTCTGCACCCTCAAGCCGGGGATCCAGCAGCGGCTGGGTTTTGTCGCCCAAGGTGATGGTGCCGCCAACACGCTGGTATTTCTGCGTGATGTTCAGACGAACGCTTGCGTTGCCATCCATTCCGTCAAGGTTCCACTCGCCCTCGACGGGCGCCGGCACAATCCAGAAGTAACCCATGCCACCGCCAAACCCGCTGGCGTTAGAGCTGAACGACTGATCAGGTTCCCAATCGCCCATCGTGAAAGAGTTGGTGACGAGCCGCGTGCCTGGGCGCATTTTCAGCAGCGTAGGACGCAACCGAAGATTCAGCTCGGGAAGCAGGTACATCGAAATCACGGTTGCCTTGGAAAAATCTTCTTTGAAGATGTCGCCATTGATGATGGTGACCCGATCCGACACGCCGGCGCGCTCGGCATTGCGCTTGGCAAGCGCCGCCATGTCGGGATTGAACTCGATGCCGACCGAACGTGCACCGTGAACGCGCGCGGCCGCGATCGCGATTTTGCCGTCGCCCGATCCCAGATCGAACAGCAGATCATCTTTGGTGACCTTGGCGACTTCCAGCATCCGACGTACCAGCTCGTCGGGGGTTGGCACCCACACGACATCCTTGCCCGACTGGCCAACCTGGGGTTGATATTTGTCATCGCCGGATTGGGCGCTTGCCTGCAGTCCGATGGCTGCAAACAGAAGGGCTGCGACACCCGTGCGTAGCATACGAGTAACGGAAATAGCTTTCATGTCCGAATTCTTCCTGGAGTCGTTGGACGGATGATGAAACTGAAGGGCGCCATGGTGAACCCTGTTGCCTTCGGGGGCAAGTATGCCGGAGATCGCTGTAGGGAGTGGCAATCCACCTGCTGATTGATATGCGGGCCGACAGGCTGCCTGAGCGCTGCTATGCTTAAGCGTCCCTTTTTTGAATGCAGCAATGAGTCAGCTTGCCGGTTTTGACCCCGCCGAAATTCCCGCGGAGGACGAGGCGCTGCGCCCTGAGGTGCGCGCATTTCTTGCCCATCACCTGAGCGGCCTGCCAGCCGAGACCCGCGCCCGATCCTGGTCGGGTTTCGACCCCGCGCTCAGCCGGGCACTCGGCGCTCGCGGATGGCTGGGCATCACGCTGCCGCGCGAATACGGCGGCGGCGGTCGCAGCGCTTACGCACGCTATGTGCTGGTCGAAGAGTTTCTGTGCGCGGGCGCGCCAGTAGGCTCGCACTGGATCGCAGATCGACAAAGCGGACCGCTCATCCTCAAATACGGCACCGAAGCGCAAAAGCAGTTTCACCTGCCCAAAATCTGTCGCGGTGAGTCGTTTTTCTGCATTGGCATGAGCGAGCCAGGTTCGGGCTCCGATCTGGCAAGCGTCCGAACGCGTGCCCGACGCAACGAAGCGGGTTGGCTGCTCAACGGTCGGAAAATCTGGACCACCAACGCGCATCACTGCCACTACATGATCGCGCTCGTGCGAACCTCGGGCGAACCGGGCGACCGTCACCAGGGGCTGTCGCAGCTCATTGTCGATCTGTCGCGCCCCGGCGTAACGGTTCGACCGATCACCGACCTCGCCGGCGACCGTCACTTCTGCGAAGTGTTCTTCGACGACGTGCAGCTGGGCCCGGAAGCGCTGATCGGCGCAGAGGGCCAGGGCTGGGCACAGGTCACCGCCGAGCTTGCCTATGAGCGCAGCGGCCCCGAGCGCATTTATTCGTCCATGGTGCTGTTTGATGAATGGCTGGCCTGGATCCGTACGCCCGCCGGCCACAGCGCAACCGCCACCCGGCTGGCTGGCCGCATCGCCAGCCATCTGGCACCGCTGCGCGCCATGTCCATCGCGGTCACCGCGCAGCTGGCCGCCGAGCAAAGCCCAGTGGTCGAAGCCGCGCTGGTCAAGGATCTCGGAACCAGCCTGGAGCAGCAGATCCCGGCCCTGATCGCTGACGACCTGGCCAGCCGCGACGATCCCTCCACAGTGCCTGCAGAGCTGCTCGCCACCCTCGCCTACACCACGAGAATCTCGCCATCGTTCTCATTGCGCGGCGGTACGCGTGAAATCCTGCGCGGCATGATCGCTCGTGGCCTGGGCCTGCGCTGATGGCGCAGCCCCTTTCTGTTTTTCTGCATGGAGCCCTTTGATGGACTCACTGATCAGTGACGCGCTCGCAACGCTGCTTGCGGATCGCTGCGGATTTGATGTGGTTCGAGCAGTCGAGTTAGGCAGCCCCACCACAGACCTCTGGCAGGCTATCAACGAGGCGGGTTTCGCCGATGCAATGGTCAGCGAAGCGCAAGGTGGCGCTGGCCTGTCGGTCGCCGCGGTCGCCGAGTGCTGGATGTTGGCGGGTCGCCACGCACTGCCAG
This sequence comes from uncultured Bordetella sp., assembly GCA_964581825.1. Lineage (GTDB taxonomy): Bacteria > Pseudomonadota > Gammaproteobacteria > Burkholderiales > Burkholderiaceae_E > SYIM01. Next base: position 5,490 of record CAZORB010000146.1, on the reverse strand, counting down.
TGCCGCTCGCGGAAACCATGATCGCGCGCGCACTCGCCGTCCGATCTGGCATCACGCCACCCCGGGGGCCGATCGCGCTGGGTAGCGGTCACCGTACCGCCAGCGGTACAGTCAGGTGCGCCTCAGTCGTCGGTGGCCGCACCGCCGAATCGGTGCTGGTCAGCGTCGCCGGCGAGTCACGCTTGCTGTTCGTCAGTGAGGCAGCCGCTGAACGTTGCGCCTTCGAGCTCGACCTGACACTCGAGTGGCCGCAGTCATCCTGGGAGGCCGCGCCCCGGTTCGCCGTGCAGGTGGATACCCGGCTGGCCCAGGCACTGGTGCTTGCCCTTCAGCTCGCAGGCGCACTCGACGCGGTGTTCCAGCGCTCGCTTGCCTGGGCGAACGAGCGCGAACAGTTCGGTAAGCCAATCGGAAAGTTTCAGGCGATTCAGCATCAGTTATCGCTGATGGCCGAAGAGGCTTTCGCCGCACGAATGGCCGCACGGATTGCCTGCCTGCCTGCACCCGGGCACGCGTCGGCAACCGCAGAGCAGAACGCGCTTCCTTCAATTGATCCGCTGCGTGTTGCGATCGCGAAAGCGCGCGCGAGCGAAGCGGCGCTGCAGGTCGCGCAAATGGCTCACGCTGTTCATGGCGCAATCGGCTTTACCGCCGAATTTGATCTGCAACTGCTCACGCGCAGGCTTCATGCGTGGCGGCAGGCGGCCGGCAGCGAATCGGCCTGGCACGATAGGCTCGGTCAGGCGCTGGTCACGTCGCCCTCTCGGCTGTCGCTGGATCTGCTGCGCCAGACGACCGATCTTCAAGCCATCGCCGCCTAACTTCTCACTCAAGGGCGAGAGAGCGGCCGACTTTCATTTCTGGAGACTTCCGTTGAGCGATTTTCTGCAAATCAGCCGTGATGGCGCTGTGGTGACCTGGACCATGAATCATCCAGCCACCCGCAATGCGCTCACTGGCAACACCGCTATCGACGAGATCGTTGCCGCGGCGTCTGCCGCCAGCACAGACCCCAGCGTTCGGGCCATCATCCTCACTGGCGCAGGGCCGGTCTTCTCGTCTGGCGGCAACGTGAAAGATATGGCGCGCTTTGCGCAGCCTGGCTTAGACGCCAACGCAATACGGAACGAATATCGGCACGGCATCCAGCGTATCCCGAAAGCGATGTGCGCACTTGATGTGCCCATCATCGCGGCTGTAAACGGCCCAGCAATGGGTGCGGGCCTCGATCTGGCCTGCATGTGCGACATCCGTATCGCCAGTGACAACGCCACGTTCGCCGAGAGCTTTGTGCGCGTCGGCATTGTTCCCGGAGACGGCGGCGCGTGGCTGCTGCCGCGCGCGGTAGGCGCGGCCAAGGCCGCCGAAATGGCCTTTACCGGCGATCCGATCAGCGCGGCTGAGGCGCTTGCCTGCGGGCTGGTGTCAAAGGTTGTGGCGGCCGACGCGTTACTGGTCGAAGCTCAGGCGCTCGCAGCCCGGATCGCCCGTAATCCTGCAGGCGTTCTTAGAATGACCAAGCGACTGCTGCGGGAAGGCGTACACAACACGCTGGAGTCGGTACTGGAAACCTCAGCGGCCTATCAGTCATTGGCCCACTTGAGCGCGGACCACCACGAGGCTGTTCGGGCATTCATCGAAAAACGCCCGCCGAAATTCTCCTGAAAGCCGGCGGGCGGGTTGGTAGGCGATAGCGGCGCCGCGCTGATCAGCCCACTGCGCGGCGGGCGCCGTCCAACGTGAATTTACGCAGACGCTGACCCGCCTTCATCACCTGACCTGGCAAGCCACGGCCCAGCAGTGATTCAACCTGACGGGCCACCTCGCACAGCTTATCGAGGTCGATGCCAGTCTGATAGCCGCTTTCCTGCAGCAGGTAAACCAGATCTTCGGTACAGATGTTGCCGGAGGCACCCGGGGCGAACGGACAGCCCCCCAGCCCTGCAATCGAGGACTCGAATTCGCGGATGCCCATCTGCAGGCCAACCATCACGTTGGCGAGGCCGACGCCGCGGGTGTTATGAAAGTGAAGCGCGATCTCCATGTCGGAGAAGCGCCGCTGAAGCGCATCGACCGCGCGCTCAACCACAGGCGGCGTCGCCATGCCCGTGGTGTCACCCAGCGACAGATGACGCACACCCAGCTCATGATAGGTGCCAGCGATTCGAAGCAGGGAATCAACCGGCGTATCGCCCTCAAACGGACAGCCGAAGGCCACTGCAATAGCGCCCCGAACCGGGATATTGAATTGCCGGGCGATTGGCACGAACTCGGCCACATCGGCCAGCGCACGCTCAATCGGTTTGTTCAGGTTGGCCTGGCAATGGCTTTCGCTTGCCGACACGAAGCAGGCCATCATGTCGACTTTAGCGGCCGCTGCACGCTCTGCACCCCGAGCATTGGGGACCAACGCGGTCAGGCGCACGCCGGGCTTGCGCTCGATCAAGTCCATGAGCTGCGAAGCGTCAGCGAGCTGAGGAATGGCGCGAGGCGACACGAAAGAGGTGGCCTCGAAGCTGCGGACACCGGCATCGATCAATGCATTGATGACTGCCGCTTTGCTTTCGGTGGGAATGAATTCGGCTTCGACCTGAAAGCCATCACGGGTGCCCACCTCGGTCACCAGAACCGAGCGGTCGGCGGAATCTGCTGCTGAGAAACGCATGAAAAACTCCCTGAGGTATCAACACGACGCCGACGGCGCAGCCAGGACCCCGATTCTGGGGTCAGATGACGCGGTCAGCTCGAAGCGCCGCGATCGACGCGTTATCGTAGCCGAGTTCCGCCAGTACAGCGTCGGTGTCATCGCCGAGATCGGGCGGGTTCCGGTGAATGCGACACGGGTCGTCGCTGAACTTGATCGGAAATCCCAGCACGTCCAGAGGCCCATGCTTGGGATCGTCAATGGTCAGGCGCATCTGCTGGTGCTGGATCTGCGGATCATCAAACACCTGACCAATATCGAGCACCTTGCCGCAGGGAACGCCCGCAGCATTCAAAACGCTGACCCAGTGATCGATTCCGCGGGTTCCGATCACGCGATTGATCTCTTCGTTGATGGCGGCGCGACGCTCGAAGCGATCACGGTTGGAACGAAACTCGGGATGGTCGCGCAAGTGCTCCAGACCCAGCGCGGACAGAAGCTTCTGGTACACGCCGTCGTTGCTGGGGGCAATCGCTACCTGTCCATCGGCCGCCTCGAACAGCCCGTAAGGCGACACCAGGCCATGATCATTGCCGCTACGCTGCGGAATCTTGCCTGTGGCGAAATAGTTGGTAGCCATGAAGGCGAGCATGCTGACCATGCTGTCGGTGAGCGCCGCGCTTACCTCCTCGCCCTGGCCGGTGCGGCCACGCCGAATCAACGCGGCCAGCACACCCATCGCCGCATACGAACCCGCTACCAGATCCGACAGCGGCGGGCCCGCGCGCATCGGCGCACCATCGGCCTCGCCGGTGACACTCATCAGCCCGCTCATGGCCTGCGCGATGAAATCGAAAGCAGGACGATCGGCATAAGGACCATCGAGACCAAAGCCAGTAACCCGGCAGATGATCAGATCAGGACGGATCGCTTTGAGCGTGTCGCGATCGAACCCCATCCGGTCAAGCACACCCGGGCGGTAGTTCTCAACCAGTACGTCGGCGCTTGCGATGAGCTGTCGCAGCACCGCCTTTCCTTGCTCGCTCCGAAGGTTGAGTGTGACCGAGCGCTTATTACGATTGAAACTCGCAAAGTAGAGCGAGAAGCCGTTTCGCTGCTCGCCCTGTCCGCGAATCGGATCGCCGCCGTCCGGGTCCTCGATCTTGATGACCTCGGCGCCGAGATCAGCCAGAAACATCGAACAGAAAGGGCCCGAGAGAATCCGGGTCAGATCGACGACACGAAGTCCCTCGAGCTGCATTAGCCGTTACTCAACCTTGACGCCTGAACGCTTGGCTACGTCACCCCAGCGCGCGTAATCTGCTTTGACGAACGCCGCGAAATCGGCGGCTGACCCCCCGCCCACCGACACGCCCTGACCAACGATCTTCTGCTGAATATCGGGCTGCGCGAGCACTCGATTGACCGCCTCGTTCAGCCTGGCAACAATCGGTGCCGGCGTTCCTGCAGGCGCGAACAGGCCCAGCCAGATCATGACGTCCACGTCCTTGTAGCCCGCTTCAGCAAAGGTTTTCGCATCGGGCACCACAGCCGACCGCGCCGCCGAGGTGACCGCCACCGGCTGGGCCTTGCCCGAACGGATGTGCGGCAGAACTGAACCCACTGACAAAATGGCGACATCAACCGCACCGCCGATGACGTCGGTCATGGCTGGCGATGCGCCCTTGTAGGGCACCTGGACCAAATTAATGCCCATCGCAGCTTTGATCTGTTCGCCAAACAGATGGCCCACCGTGCCATTGCCGGCGGTGCCCCAGGTGATGCCGCGGGCGGATTTGCCAGCGGCCGCGAGCGACACTGGATCGGTGATTTTGGAACCCGCTGCGCTCACTACCACGAGCGGCGCGGCTGACACGCGAACAATCGCCTCGAAACTCTTGACGGAGTCATAGCCCACGTTCGAGTACAGAAACGGCCCCAGCATCATGTTGTCGGATTGGCCCATGACGATGGTGTAGCCGTCGGGCGCGGCCTTGGCCACTGACTCAATGGCGATGTTGCCGCCCGCACCGGGCCGGTTTTCGAGAACGATGGTCCAGCCGGTCATCTCGCCGAGTTTGGTGCCAACGGTACGCGACACGAAGTCGGTACCGCCGCCCGGCGGGAACGGAATGACCCAACGGATGGGGCGAGCGGGATACTCTTGCGCCTGCGCATGAACCAGGGCCGCTGGCAACAGGCCCGCTCCAAGCACCGCAGCGGCCATTGCCAGGCCAATTTTCCGACGAATCATTCTGGTTTCTCCTCTTCGATGTGGATGACGCGCGCAGGGCACACCCGCGCGGCTTCCCGAACAAAGTCATGCAATTCGGCAGCCGGCTGCTCAACCCGCAGCCGTACCGTGCCGTCTTGTTCGCTCTGATCGAAGACCTGCGGCGCCACCCAGACACACTGGCCTGCGCCCACGCAACGATGGATGTCGAGGCGGATCTTCACCAGCGAACGGGCAGATTGTGCACGCCATAGATCTGCATGTCGTGCTTGAACCGCAGCGTCTCCATGGGAACCGCAAGTTCAAGCCCAGGCAGCCGTGCGAGAAGGACTTCGAACATCACCTGTAACTCAATTCGGGCAAGTACCTGCCCCAGGCACTGATGGATACCGTAGCCGAAGGCCAGCTGGGCGCCGTTGTCGCGGTCGATGTCGATCGAATCGGGTTGCGAGAACAAGGCTTCATCACGATTGGCCGACGCAAGCGACAGAAACAGCCCCTCGCCCTTGCGAATCGTCACCCCTGCAAGCTCTACATCCACCCGCGCAACGCGTCTGGGTGAAAACTGAACCGGACTGGTAAAGCGCAGAAACTCTTCAACCGCCCGACGAAT
>CAZORB010000145.1:1946-9676 GCA_964581825.1 uncultured Bordetella sp. | reverse complement strand
CCACCGAGATCTTGATTTCAGAGGTGGAGATCATCTGAATGTTGATGCCTTCCTGCGACAGGGTGCGGAACATCAGGCTGGCAATGCCCACGTGCGAGCGCATGCCAATGCCCACCACCGACACCTTGGCAATCTTGGGGTCGCCCACGATGTCGCCGGCCTGAATGCGCGACTTCACCGTGTCGTTCAGAACCGCCATGGCCTTCTGATATTCGTTGCGATGCACGGTGAACGAAAAGTCGGTGTTGCCACCCACGCTCGCGTTCTGAATGATCATGTCAACGTCAATATTGGCCTCGGCCACCGGACCCAGAATCTGGTAGGCGATACCCGGCCGGTCGGGAACATTGGTAACCGTGATCTTGGCTTCGTCGCGGTTGAACGCAATTCCGGAAATGACCGCCTTCTCCATCTGTTCGTCTTCCTCAAATGTGATCAGGGTGCCCGACTCGGCTTCAGTGGCCAGATCGATGTCGGGCGGCGTGAGGCTCGACAGCACGCGCGTTTTAACCCGGTACTTGCCTGCAAACTCCACCGACCGAATCTGCAGCACCTTTGAACCCAGGCTGGCCATTTCGAGCATTTCCTCGAATGTGACGCGAGCCAGGCGCCTGGCCTCGGGCACGATGCGCGGGTCGGTGGTGTAAACGCCATCAACGTCGGTGTAAATGAGGCACTCGGCCGCCTGCAGGGCCGCCGCAACCGCCACCGCCGATGTGTCGGAACCGCCCCGGCCTAAGGTGGTGATGTTGCCGTTTGAATCAACACCCTGAAAGCCGGTAATGATGACCACCCGGCCCGCCGCCAGATCGGCGCGCACGCGCGCATCATCGATTGATTCAATACGCGCCTTAGTAAACGCATCATCAGTGCGAACAGGCACCTGCCAGCCCGCATAACTGATTGCGGGCACGCCAATGGCGTTCAGTGCCATGGACAGAAGGCCCACCGATACCTGCTCACCCGTGGACGCAATCATGTCGAGTTCGCGCGGATCGGGCTGTGCCTGAATCTCTTTAGCGAGCGCGATCAGTCGATTGGTTTCGCCCGACATGGCCGACGGCACCACCACCATCTGATGCCCCGCCGCATGCCACTTGGCAACCCGCTGCGCGACATTCTTGATGCGCTCCACCGAGCCCATCGACGTGCCGCCGTATTTGTGAACAATTAAGGCCATGAAAGAAGCGGCCGAAAGCCGCGCGAATGACGCAAAGCCTTCAATTATAGGGCAAAACCCACCCTGCCCGAGGGTCATCCGCCGCTGCGACATGCACCGAAATCGCCACGATTGACCCCGCGTCTTCGACGTTCGGGCCAGCGGGCCGATCCACCTCACCCAGCCCCGCCACACCCATCGATACCCCGCCCACCAGCACCTCAGGCAGCCAGCTGCGAAGCCAGGGCGGTACGCCCAGCTCCTGCCAGCGCTTACGCACCTCACGCGAACGCGCCCTGGGACCTGGCCTGACCCGCAACCGCGCCGACGCAGCACGCAGCACGATAGGCCCCTGTTCGAGGAGCGCTCGATCAACCAGAAATACTGAACCCGCGGCGGGCGCCGACGCCATGCGAAGTTCAAGACCCCATTCCCGTGCGGCAAGCACCGGTTCACCCGCCCAATGCCCGCGCCACAGATCCGGCGATGGACGATCCGGGCGCAGGCGTGACTGCGGCGACACCGCCTGCAACCGGTCGCGATAACGCACCACACACCATCCCGCATGCAGCCAGAGCGCATGCGGCGACTGCGACGCAAACACCTGATCGAGCAAGGCAGACAGTCGCGCCTGCGACGGCACGGGCGCCCCACCCTCGCGCAACCAGTGCCGAACAGCATTGGCCTGACGCGCGCGTGACAGCCCTGCCAAGGCAGACGCCCTTAAGCCGCCCCCCGCATCCCTGGCCAATGCCAGATCGATCTGCGCGAGTTCGTCTGCGAGCTCGGCCGCTTCCGCGATCAGGGCGGCACTGCGCGCAGCATTGGCTGCGAACGCAGGCGCCACCTCGATCAGCGCTGGCATCACCCGCGCGCGCAACGCAGAGCGAAGCAGCGTCGGGTCATCATTCATGGGATCGTGGATAACACCCAGCGCATGCCGCGCGCAGTAATCCGCCAGGCTCACGCGCGACAGCGACAGAAACGGCCTGATCAGCCGCACGCCCTCGCGATGCGCATTGGCCTGCATGCCCGACAATCCGTCTGGGCCGCTGCCACGGGACAAACTTATCAACAGCGTTTCGGCCTGATCGTCGGCGTGATGCGCGGTGAGCACCGCAGCCGCGCCGGACTCATACGCGCAGGCCACCAGCGCACGGTAGCGATGATCTCGCGCCCAAGCCTCGACCGACTCGCCGCGTGATGGCCGGCCATCCAACCGCCGCAGGTCGTAACGCACGCCGAGCCGCTTCGAAGCCGCAGCGCAATGCTCAGAGAAACCATCGGCCGCAGCCTGCAAGCCGTGGTGCACATGACAGGCAATTAACCGCTCAGGAGGCCTGACCTGCCCGCAGGCGTGGAGCAAGGCCATGGAATCGGCGCCGCCGCTGGTGGCCACCACCACAGCTGCCCCCGGCGGTAGCGCCGCAAGCGCGTCATGAACCGCCCGGACGACCGGATCTTCAGGGGTCATCAGGCAAGGCGCGCTCAGCTGGGCCCGAGTTCCTTGAACTTGCCGTAGGCGAGGATGCGTTCGTGCCGCTGGCGAAGCAGCGTTTTCACATCAATGGACTGCAGCTGACGCAAGGCATCGGAGATGGCACGACGCAGCAGCTGCGCCATTTGCTGCGGATCGCGATGCGCGCCGCCCAGCGGCTCACTCACGATGCGATCGATGAGGCCGAGCGCCTTCAAACGGTGCGCGGTGATGCCCAGTGTTTCGGCTGCATCGGGCGCTTTCTCGGCGCTTTTCCAGAGAATGGCGGCGCAGCCCTCGGGCGAAATGACCGAATAGATGCCGTACTGAAGCATGAGCACCGTGTCGCCCACAGCAATGGCCAGCGCCCCGCCAGAGCCCCCCTCGCCGATGATGGTGGTAACGATGGGCACGCGCAGTGCGGCCATTTCGATGAGATTGCGGCCAATCGCCTCGGACTGGTTGCGCTCCTCGGCGCCAATGCCAGGAAACGCGCCGGGCGTATCCACAAACGTGAGCACCGGAATCTCAAACTTCTCGGCGAGCTTCATCAGGCGAAGCGCCTTTCGGTATCCCTCAGGGCGAGGCATGCCGAAATTTCGGTAGCCGCGCTCGCGGGTGTCGCGGCCCTTCTGATGGCCGATCACCATGACCGGCTGACCATTGAACCGGGCAAGACCGCCCACAATGGCCGGGTCGTCGCCGAACGCACGGTCGCCATGCAGCTGGTGAAAGTCGGTGCAAAGCGCGGCGATGTAGTCGAGCGTGTAGGGCCGCTGCGGATGCCTGGCCACCAGCGCCACCTGCCAGGGCGTGAGCTTGGCGTAGGTGTCTTTGAGCAGCGACTGGCTTTTTTTCTTGAGGTTGTCGACCTCGTCGGCGATGTCGATCGCGGAGTCTTCCTGCGCAAACCGCAGCGCCTCGATCTTCTGCTCGAGATCGGCGATTGACGCCTCGAAATCAAGAAAGGTTGTTTTCATCAGTACTCCACCGGCAACGGATCAAGGCTGCGCCACAAGTACCAGGTGGCCACCGTGCGCCAGGGGCGCCAGCGTTCGCCGAACTGGCTGGCGTGCGCTCGGCTGACCTTTTCGCCATCGCCATAAGCACGGCCAATTCCGCGCAACAGCCCGATGTCATCAACGGGATACACGTCGGGGCGGAGCAGATTAAAGATCAGAAACATCTCGGCTGTCCAGCGCCCGATTCCACGCACCGCAGTGAGTTCATCGATGATGGCCTCGTCGGGCAGCTGCGGCCAGCGTTCGGGATCGACGCGCCGCTGCACAAATCCGCCTGCCAGATCGCGAATGTATTCGGCCTTTCGCTCGGACAAGCCGCAGCCCCGTAGCGTGGTCATTCGCATGCGTGATACGCGAAGCGGTTCGACCGTGCGCGCAGCGCGCGCGAACCGATCCCAGACCGTTTGCGCGGCCTTCACCGAAATCTGTTGTCCCACCACAGAACGCGCAAGCGTAACGAACGGATCACCCCGTGACACCAGATGTACCGCGCCAGCCGATTGAATGATGCCGCCCATGACCGGGTCTGCGCGCGAGAGCTCGCGACAAGCCTGATCCCAGTACTCTGGCTTCACGCTCGGCGCCAGCTGGTGCCCGCCGGCGTGTCTTCCAGCACGATTCCCTGGGCCAGCAGTTCGGCCCGGATGCGATCGGCGTCCTGAAAGCGCTTGGCCTTTTTGGCGGCCGCGCGCTCGGCAATCAGCGCTTCGATTTGTGCGGTGTCGGGGCCGGAGTCTGACTGATTGGCCTCAGAGCCCGCGAGACCGCTTTGACGCACAGCCTGCGGCGCACGCTCCAGCAGGCCCAGCACCGAGGCCAGCGCCCGCAGCTGCTCGCGGGCGCCCGCCACGCCTCGGTTCGCATCGGCTGCCAGTTCAAACAGCACCGACAACGCTACGGGCGTGTTGAAGTCGTCATCCATCGCCTCGCGAAAACGCGCGCAGGCGGGATCAGACCAGTTAATGGAGGCTGCCGGAAGCGGTTGGGCACCCTCGCCCAACGAACCATAAAGCCGAAGCAACGACTGGCGCGCGTCTTCGAGATGCGCATCCGAATAGTTGAGCGGGCTGCGGTAATGCGCCCGCAGAATGAACAGGCGAATGACCTCGGCATCAAACTTCTTCAGCACCTCACGGATGGTGAAGAAATTGCCGAGCGATTTCGACATTTTTTCGTCGTCGACCCGCACAAAGCCGTTGTGCATCCAGTAGCGCACGAACTGACTTTCCAGCGCCCCCTCGCTTTGAGCGATCTCGTTCTCGTGATGCGGGAACTGCAGGTCGGCGCCGCCGCCATGAATGTCAATGGTATTGCCGAGCAATGAGGTGGCCATGGCCGAACATTCAATGTGCCAGCCGGGTCGTCCGTCGCCATGTGCCGAAGGCCAGCGCGCCTCGGCAGGTTCATCGGGCTTGGCCGCTTTCCAGAGAACGAAATCAAGCGGGTCCTGCTTGGCGCTGTCAACGGCTACGCGTTCACCGGCCCGGAGGTCATCAAGTGACTTGCCAGACAGGCGCCCATAGGGGGCAAAGCGCCGCACCGCGAAATTGACGTCGCCATCGGCCGCGCGATAGGCCAGACCCTTGCCTTCGAGCAGATCGATCAGGCCAAGCATCTGCGGTACGTAGTCGGTGGCGCGCGGCTCATGATCGGGGCGCTGAACGCCCAGCGCATCAGCGTCTTCGTGCATCGCCGCAATGAAGCGGCCGGTGAGCGCGTGAATGGTTTCGTTGTTCTCAACCGCCCGGCGAATAATCTTGTCGTCGATGTCGGTGATGTTGCGAACGTAAGTAACCGCGTAGCCGCTTTGGCGTAGCCAACGTTGAACCGCATCAAACACCACCATGACCCGGGCATGGCCCACATGGCAGAAATCGTAGACCGTCATTCCGCAGACGTACATGCGTACCCGACCGGGTTCGAGCGGGACGAAATCTTCCTTGGCGCGGCTGAGTGTGTTGAAAACGCGGAGCATTGGAATTATGGGCGCGGAACCCTTTTGGCAGGGCTCAAAAACAGGCGAACCTGCGCCCGTTGCTAGAATGCTGCGATGTGTTCGAGTATAGCACCGGGGCCCTGTCTGCCCTCGAGCGAAGCCGCCTGGCCAGGTCGGCTACGGCGGGCTTTGCGTAGGGCGTATCCAGCGCTGGCAGTCACAGCGGCGCTGGTCTGCTTTCCTGGCGCTATGCCCCTGGTGCAGGCGCAGCCGCTGCCCTCGCCGCTTTCACCCGCCTGGTCTGATCCAAGAGCAGCGTCTACTGCGCTTGAGCAGGCACGCCGCCTGTATGCCGAAGGCCAGCGCGATGCGGCGATGAAGGTGGTGGACACCGCGCTTCAGAACGCGCCGCGCGACGCAGCGCTTCGCTTCACCCGCGCCGTGATGCTGGCCGATGCAGGTCGGATTGATGAAGCAATGCAGGGATTTACCGAACTGACGCAGGAGTTTCCCGAGTTACCCGAGCCGCACAACAATCTCGCGACGCTGTATGCCGCGCGCGGCGAGCTTGACCAGGCGCGCGCGGCGCTCGATAACGCGGTACGCGCGCTCCCCTCGTACGCGCTTGCCTGGGACAATCTGGGCGATGTTCACCTGCGGATTGCCGAGCGAGCCTGGGCGCGTGCGGCTTCACTCGACACTGGGTCTGCCGCGCAAGGCAAACTCAAGCTCGCTCGCGAGCTAATTGAACGCGTTTCGCCGGCTGGCGCACGACCTGCACCAGTCAATCTGCCTGGCAAGCGTCCGTGACCGGACAACGGCCAATTCACTCCCTCCACTGCTTCCGAGGACTCCGATGCTGTTTAGAAAACTTCCCTTGATTGCCGCCCTGCTGATGACGATGGCCATGACCGACGAGGGCGCGGCCGCCGGCTCACCGCAGGTCCTCATGAAAACCTCGATGGGCGAGGTGGTGATCGAGCTCTATCCCGACAAAGCGCCCAAGACCGTGGACAACTTTCTGAAGTACGTGAAAAGCGGCTTCTACACCGATACCGTGTTCCACCGCGTCATCAACGGTTTCATGGTTCAGGGTGGCGGCTATCCGAAGTCGATGTACCAGGGCGACATGGGCCGCAAGGAAACCTTCCCGCCCATCGAACTTGAATCCAAGAACGGATTGAAGAACGACACCGGCTGGATCGCGATGGCACGCACGTCCGTTCCCAACTCAGCCACGTCGCAGTTCTTCATCAACGTCGCCGACAACGACATGCTGAATCACCCGAAACCCGATGGACACGGTTATGCGGTGTTCGGCAAAGTGATCAAGGGCATGGAAGTCGTCAACGCCATCAAGGGTGTGAAAACCACGCGCATGGGCCCGATGGCAGACGTGCCCGCCGAAGCGGTGGTCATCCAGTCGATCACGGTGGTTGGCGCCAAGTAAGTGAGCGCCGCTGCGCGGCTTAACCTGACCGAAGGCGACGTTGCGCTGTTCGCCTCGGACATGCATCTGGGCGATCACGACCCGGATACCGCCGCGCAGTTCTTTCAGGTGCTGGACGCGCACACAGCGTCCATCACCCACCTGTTTTTGCTAGGCGATATCTTCGAGGCCTGGGTGGGCGACGATCAGCCGGACCAGGTCGCCGCCCAGCTTGGCGAACGGCTAGCGCGGCTCTCACAACGCGGTGTTCGGGTCGCGTTGATGCGCGGCAATCGCGACTTTCTGCTGGGCAGCGCCCCGGCGGGCCCAACCTGGCCCGAGCGCCACGGCGCGCAGCTGCTTGACGACCCCACGGTCATCCAACTGTTCGGGCTTCCGGTGCTGCTCTCGCACGGTGATGCGTGGTGCACCGACGACCAGGCTTACCAGCGCTTTCGCGCTGAAGTTCGAACCCCTGTCTGGCAGCAGACGTTTCTTGCGCGGCCGCTCGCTGAACGACTGGCGATCGCGCGCGAGATGCGCGCTCAAAGCGAGCGAAACAAGCAGAGCCAGGACATTGGCGATGTGAATCTGGAGGCCGTGCGCGAGGCGCTTCAGAGCGCAGGCGTGCGCCATGTGATTCATGGGCATACACACCGGCCGGGGCGGTATGGGCTAGGTGACGGGGCGGAGCGCTGGGTGCTGCC
>CAZORB010000145.1:0-1846 GCA_964581825.1 uncultured Bordetella sp. | reverse complement strand
TCCCCGCGCGCAACATCGCCCCCCAGACGCGACAGCGCCTGCTGCAGGGCTTCAATCTGACGGTCCTGGTCGGACACATGATCAATCAGCCTGTGCAGCGCGATCACGAGCGGGTCATCGGCTGACTGCGTGACCGCGTAGGCGGAGAAACCCATCTTCGCTGCCTGTGCTTCGCGACGCTGTGCCTCTTCGCTTTCAATGACCCGGGCAGGAATGCCCACAGCGGTCGCGCCGGGTGGAACTTCTTTCACCACCACGGAATTGGAGCCGATGCGCGCGCCCTCGCCTACCGTAAACGGCCCCAGCACCTTTGCTCCCGCACCCACCACAACGCCAGGGGCGAGCGTGGGATGACGCTTGGAGCCCCTCACAAGTGAGGTTCCGCCGAGCGTGACGCCCTGATAAATCGTGCAGTCATCGCCGATTTCAGCGGTCTCGCCAATCACCACACCCATGCCATGATCGATGAACACGCGCCGACCAATGGTGGCGCCAGGATGAATCTCGATGCCGGTCAGAAATCGGCTCAGATGCGAGACCGAGCGTGCAGCGGTCGTCCAACGCGCTCGCCATAACCTGTTCGCAAGGCGGTGCAGCACCAGCGCATGAATGCCCGGATAACACAGGCACACCTCGAGCGTTGAACGCGCTGCAGGGTCGCGCTCCCTTACCGCAGCGATATCGTCGCGCAGTCGCTCGAACATGATGAGTGCTCTCCGGGCCAGGTCAGGTCGGCTGCCGACGCCCGAACGGGGAATCGGCACCTTTCAAGGGGCGTGAGTTTAGGCGCAGTCGGGAAACCCTGCTGCCTCAGGGCTCGCGGCGGGCCTTCTCGAGAAGCGCCACCTGGCGATCAATCTGGGTGCAGATGCCGCGCAGGATATCGACCTCTTCGACCTCGAGCCGCGTTCGTGACAGGAGGCGACGCAGGCGAGGCATCAGTTTCTTTGGATGACGCGGATCAATGAATGCGATGGCCACCATCGAACGCTCGAGGTGCTCGAAGACGCGCTCGACCGCCTCATGCGAGGCATAACGCCCCTGCCAGGGCAGATTGGGGTCAATAGGCGTGGAAGCCTCGCAAGACAGCGCATAGGCCAGCACCTGCACCGACTGCGCAAGATTCAGCGACCCATAGCCCGGGACGGTGGGAATTGAGACCACCGCCTGACAGCGGCCCACCGATTCGATTGACAAACCAGTGCGCTCAGGGCCAAAAACAAAAGCGACCTGATGGCTGGGGTCACGAGACAGCTCTTGCAGCGCCTCACGCGCCAGCACCGCGGGCGGCTGAGGCGTTGCGCCGAACTCGCGCGATGAAGCGCTGACCGCAATCGCAAACGACACTGGCGCGAGCGCATACTCGAGCGTGGGCACCACCCGCGCGCGGGCCAGCACGTCTGTCGCATTGCTTGCGAAGGCCAGCGCATCAGGGTTCGACAGTACATCCGGAAAGCGCGGATCCACCAGTACCAGCTGCTCGAGTCCCATCACCCTCATGGCCCTCGCCGTGGCACCCACATTGCCCGGATGGCTGGGCTGAACCAGCACAAAACGGATTCTTGAAAACGCTTCCGGTGGATCGAACTGCAGCCCGTGCATCGGGTTCCCTTAAAATAACGAATTTCGGGACGCGTTCATGCATCCGATGCTCAACACAGCGGTTCGGGCCGCTCGGCAGGCCGGCCGTATCATCAACCGGGCCAGCCTCGACCTTGACACGCTGGCGGTGGCCCGCAAACAGCGCAACGATTTCGTGACCGAAGTCGATCGCGCGTCAGAAGAGGCCATCATCGAGGTACTTCGCACCGCGTACCCGGGCCATTCTATCCTCGCCGAAGAGTCG
>CAZORB010000144.1:0-9935 GCA_964581825.1 uncultured Bordetella sp. | reverse complement strand
CAATGTCCAATACCGCTGCTGCGGCCGGGGCCCTCGCCGGGCGAGTTCGGTATCCGCTCCCGGGGGGGCAGGGGGGGCAACGCGGTGTCGCGTTCAGTCACCGTGCAGCGGGCTACGGCGCATTCGGCGGTGCGGAGCATATTCGTCGCTCAAACGATGGGATTGGCGTGATTGCGATGATTGAAACGCCCGAAGGCGTATCGAATGCATACGACATTGCTTCGGTGCCGGGTATTGACGCGGTGTTTGTCGGTCCGACCGATCCTGCCCACAGCATGCGCCACGACCACCGCCGGCAGGAGCCCGAGGTGATGCCGGCGATTGAGCCCACGCTGAGGGAGGTTGCGCGGGCAGGCAAGTGCCCAGGAACGCTTGCTGCGTCAAAGTCTGAAGAAGAGCGATTGGCGGGCTTCGGAACCCGCTATTTCGCGCAGGTGATCAGTGGCGTGATCGCGCAGGCGCTCAAACAGGCGGCAACGCGCTGAAACCTGGTTGCGCTCAGGTGCCGCAGAAGGTCTGATACCCGCGCCCGGCGTCTGGGGCGGGTTGCGTGTAAGGCTCAAGCCCTGGGCGCTCGAGATACGGGGTCTTTAACACGTCGAGCAGGCGCTCGAGCGGTTGTAAATCTCCCGCGGGTCCCGTGGCGGCTGACAGCGCTGCCTCAACCTGGTGATTACGCGGAATGTAGACTGGGTTGTTCGCGCGCATTCGTGAGGTCACTGTATCGAGTGGTTCGCCCGCCTCCTGAAGCCTGGCTTGCCAGCGCTGATGCCAGGCAGCAAGGACAGGGTCGGACTCGAGCTTTGCCGCTGCGATGCTGCCTGCTGACAGCATGGAAAAGCTGTTGGTGTAATCGGCATCGTGATCGCGCATCCAGCCGAGGAAGTCCGTGATCAGCGTCTCGTCATCGCTGCTTTCGCCTGTCAGTCCCAGCTTCGCGCGCATCATGGCGACCTGCCGCGATCGATAGAGCTCTGCGAAGCGGTTCACCGCCTCTTCAGCCAGCTCAAGCGCCTGATCGGCATCGGGATCGATTGCTGGCAGTAGCGCTTCTGCAAGCCTGGCGAGGTTCCACTGGGCGATCGAAGGCTGGTTTCCGAAGGCGTAGCGCTTGCCGTGATCAATCGAGCTGAACGCCACCGCGGGATCGTAGCGCTCAAGAAATGCGCACGGGCCGTAGTCGATTGTTTCGCCGCAGATGCTCATGTTGTCGGTATTCATCACGCCGTGGATAAATCCGACACGTAGCCAGTGAACGACCAGCGAGGCCTGCCGATCGATGACATGGTGGAGCAAGGCGAGCGCTGGGCGATCAGCATCCGCGCAATCGGGGTAGTGTCGTTCGATCGCGTAGCGAATCATCGCGTCAAGAAGCTCTGGCTCATTGCGGGCCGATGCATACTCGAATGTGCCAACCCGAAGATGGCTTCGCGCAATCCGGGTAAGTACCGCGCCATCGAGCAGGTTTTCTCGGAATACCGCTTCACCCGTGGCAACGACAGCCAGGCTTCGCGTGGTCGGGATTCCGAGCGCATGCATGGCCTCGCTAATCAGGTATTCACGCAGCATCGGTCCAAGTGCCGCGCGGCCGTCGCCGCGTCTGGAAAACGGAGTGGGTCCAGACCCTTTGAAGTGGATATCGACCCGACTTCCGTCGGGACACAGATGTTCCCCCATCAGCAACGCGCGACCGTCGCCCAGCATGGCGAAATGCCCGAACTGGTGTCCGGCATAGGCTTGCGCAAGCGGCAGCGCCCCCGCTGGCAGCGCGTTTCCTGACAGCATTGTCGCGAGCGTATGGGGGTCGGTTGTGCGTGCATCGAGCCCTAACGAACCCGCCAGGGCATGATTGAAAATTACCAGCCTGGGGTCACGGACCCGCGCCGGCGCCACCCGGGCGAACATCGCCTCGGGCAAGCGCGCGTAGCTGTGATCAAACCGCCAGCCGATGGAAGCTGTGGGCTGCGTCACTTAGCAAGGACCCAGATTTGGATCTTCGTCTTCGATGGTATTGCGCAGCACGCCGATCTTCTCGATTTCGACTTCGGCGATATCACCCGGCTTCATAAAGATCGGGGGTGTACGCGCGAATCCTACGCCTCCCATCGTGCCGCTCACGATCAGATCGCCTGGCTTCAGCGGAGTCCACTCGGTGATGTACTCAATGATTTTTTGCACCGAGAAGATCATCTGGCTGGTGTTGGCGTGCTGCATTACTTCGCCATTCAGACGCATTTTGATTTCGAGATTCATCGGGTCGGGAATCTCGTCTGCAGTCACGAGCCAGGGGCCACTTGAACCGGTGTTCTGGAAGTTTTTGCCTGGTGTGATTTGGCTCGAGTGGCGCTGGTAATCGCGAATGCACGACTCGTTGAAGCATGAGTAGCCAAACACGTATTGCAGCGCGTCGTCTGCCTTCACGTAGCGACCGGTCTCGCGCCCGATCACCACCAGCATTTCGGCCTCCCAGTCGAACATATGCGAGATTCGGGGGCGCGTGATCGGTTTGCGATGTGAGGCGAGTGACTCAGGCCAGCGGCCAAAAATCATCGGGCGATCGGGAACCTTGCGATTGCCAACCACGCGGTTAGCCTCATCCACATGGTCGTGATAGTTCAGTCCGACACACAGGATCTTTTGCGGGTTGGGCACCACCGGCAGCAGATCGAGCGCGTCGTAGTCGAAGTCGCCTGGTTCAGTAGCAACCACCTGCCGCGCGATCGCCTGTCCGTCGCCGGCAATGAAGGAAACGATATCGGGATAGAGCGCGCCCAGGCGAGTGCCCAGGTCAACGACCTTGCCGTTTTCTTTGACTGCGCCGTAGTGCGTGGCACCGCCATGGCGATAGCAGACCAGTTTCATGAGAGGAATGGCTCCATTGGGTTAAAAAGATCAGGCTACGGTTGGACAGACAGCTAAACGTTTAGCAACTGCTGCTGCTCGCGCATCCACTCATCGCGATGGCGGAACCCAGGCGTGGCCTTCACATGCGCCAGGGTCTGTGCGGTGATGGCCTCATCGCTTTGCGACAGATCGAATGGAACGCCATGCGGTTGCGGGACATGCCAGGGCGTATCGAGATACGCCTCAAGGCCGTTACCCTCGGGGTCTTGCGCATACACCGACCACGCATTGCCATGGCAGATCGCCTTGATATCGGATGCGCCTTCGGCCTGTAACCGGTCGCGTATCGTTCGCAGCTCTGACAGACTTTCCAGATAAAACGAGAACTGAAAGACAACGCTGGGCCCGCTAGCCGGATCTTTGCCTGCAAGCAGCACAAATTGATGGTGGGCGTCGGCTGCTGCGCTCATGAACACAATCTTGCGGTTATTCAGGCGAGGCACCTGACCGCGATCGGTGACAACAAGATTGAACACCCGGGTGTAGAACGTTTCCATCCGGTCAATGTCATGCACGTAAATGCCGACATGCTTGAGCTGGGGTCTCATGGGGTTAGTCCACCTTCATGCCGACAGCGCGAGCGATGCCGGTGTATTTTGCGTGATCGGAGCGAATCCGCCGGTCGAAGTCGGCGGCGCTGAGTGGCAGCGGGCCGCAGCCGTGGCGACCGAGCTGCTCCTGCACCGCCGGCTGGTTGGCCGCCTGCTGCGCATGGCGTTGCAGCGCTGCCGCGATATTAGGCGGCGTGGCCGATGACACTACGACGCCGTACCAGAAGCTTTCATTGAAATCGGGGAAGCCCTGTTCGGCAAGTGTTCGAATGTCGGGCAGCTGTGGCATCCGCTTCTGGGTGGTCACCGCGAGAAGCTTCAGTCGGCCAGAGTTCTGGTGAGCGATTGCGAGCGCAGGCGTTCCGATGTAGATGATGGGGCCATGGTCACCCATCAGGTGCTGGACCGCGGGCGCCTCGCCCTTGAAAGGGATGTGCGTGAAGCGGGTGCCAGTCTTCGCATTCATCATCTCAATCAACAGATGCGAAAACGCGCCATTGCCGCTGGAGGCCGCGTCGATTTTGCCGGGCTGCGAACGCTCGAGCTGTACCAGTTCCGCGGCGTCGCGTGCATTGACAGCGTTACTGGCCATCATCACGAGTGGCACTTCGCACATGCCGGCAAGTGGCGTGAAGTCTTTGAGCGGATCGTAGGGCAGCTTTGCGTAGACAGCGGGGTTGAGCGCCATCAGCGAGGTGAACACCAGCAGCAAGCTGTAGCCATCAGCCGGTGCCCGCATCAGTGATTCGACGCCCACGCCGCCATTGGCGCCAGGACGGTTTTCCACCACCAACGGCTGGCCGATCTGATCAGAGATACCTTTGGCAATGGCGCGGCCAATCGCATCAGCTCCACCGCCTGTCACCTGAGGCACAACGAACCGAACAGGCTTATTGGGGGACCAGTCTTGCGCCTGGGCAGCAGTGCTCAGGGCGAAGCAGGCCGCTAACGCAGCAGACGCGGCGATTTTGAACTTCACGATAAGTCTCCTCCTGTAAGTGGCCGGCCCCGGCTCGTGTGTCTTGCCGCATCGATCGTGCGTTGCAGCCAAACGAGCATGTCATGTGGGCGAGCCAGGCGATTATGCATGGAGTTGGCGGCACCCGGCACCCCAATTTGCGCTTATCGACTCCTCGCGCCGTTGCGCTTTATCAGATCCTGGACCGCGCGCTTGCCCGATTGTCCAGGCTTCCACAGAATCCCGCAGGCAGCCGATTCCATCATGATGACGGGAGGAGTTCCATGTTGGCCTTTCAAAAGATCGCATGCGTGGCCAGAAGCGCCGCGGTAGCCCTCGCTGTGGCGAGCACTGGAAACGTATTAGCCCAGGTCTCAGAATTTCCCTCTCGGCCGATCCGGCTGGTGATTCCTTCAGCGGCTGGCGGCGGGTTCGATATCCTCGGGCGCCATGTCGCCCAGCGTCTCACCGAGGAATACAAAGTGAGCGTCGTAGCCGAAAACCGCGTTGGTGCGGGATCCATTCAAGGCACCGAGCATGTGGCGCGGTCTGCGCCCGACGGGTATACGCTGCTGCTGGGCGGGGTGAGCAACATTGCGCTGAATCCAGCCTTGTTCCGCAAGCTTCCGTACGATGCGCGCAAAGATTTTGTACCGGTAGGATTTTTAGCGACTTACCCGACGGTATTTCTGATCCCAGCGTCGATGCCGGTTAACACGCTCCGGGAGTTCGTTGATTTGGCACGGGACAATCCTGGGAAGCTTAACTTTGCGACAGCCGGGGTGGGTACGGCGCAGCACGTTTGGGGTGAGATCGTCCTTCGAAAACTCGGTCTCAAGATGGAAACTGTGCACTACAAGGGCGCTGCGCCAGGCCATCAGGACATGATCGCGGGCCGAGTGCATTTCACAATGGAAAATATCTCGGCTGCGCGTGGCTTTATTCAGGCAGGGCGCTTAAAGGCCTTGGGGGTGAGCAGCCTGCAAAGGTCGCCCCAGTTGCCGGATGTTCCTACGCTGAATGAAACAGGCCTGCTCGACTTTGAGGCTGGAAGCTGGATGGCGGTGTTCGCGCCGTCGGCGACCCCCGTACCGGTTGTGGACAGGCTACGTGAACTGATCGGTACCCTGGTGCGGTCTCCTGAATACATTGCAAGGATCGAGAGCATCGGGGGTATGGCAATGAATGTCGCGCCAGGCGAGCAGCAACCGTTCATGGACAGGGAGCGGGAGCGATGGGATGCCCTGATTCGCTCAACCGGCATTCAACTCGACTGAGTGGAGCGAAGCCGCCATGAAACTTCAGTTCAGCCATTGCGGAATTTTTGTGCGCGATGTCGAGCGGTCAGTGCATTTTTATACGACCTACCTCGGCTTCGTCGTGACCGATCGTGGACCGATCGCGAACGGCGAATTCGCATTTCTCACGCGCAGTGCTGACGAGCACCATCAGCTCGCGATTGGTTCGGGCCGCGCCCCGAACCTGCCTGGCACGGTCCAGCAGATTTCCTTTCGCGTCGACGATCTGGGAATGCTCAAGCGCCTGTATGCGCGGATTCGGCAGGCCGGTGACTTGGTCACGCTAGAAGGACCTACGCTCGGTCCGCTTTCGCACGGTGACTCAATCTCGGTCTACTTCGGCGACCCCGATAACAACCGTCTTGAATTGTTTGTGGATACCCCCTGGCATATCCCTCAGCCAATCCGTCTGGCCTGGGATGTTCACGCGCCCGATGAACAGATTCTGCGCGAGGTTGAACACCATGCCCGGGCGCAACCCGGGTTTCGGGTCAAGAGCGAATGGATGGCCGAGCTAAAGGGCAAGCTTGCCGAGGCTGACGCAAGGCTGGAGGCAAGCCTTCAGGCGGTCGGATGAATCGCTGGCGATCTTGATGGCGGGGCCTATTGCAACTCGATCCCCCGCGAGCGCGCAATCTTCCGGTAAAGCTCAATGCTCTCGGCAACCAGCGATCGGAACTCATCGGGGCTGTTGGCTTGCGGCTGAACGCCCGCCTTGCGAAGCTGTTCCTGCAGTTCAGGCTGGGCAATTGCGGAGCGGATTGCGGCATTTAGCCTGGCAACAATATCGGGCGGCGTGGCGGGCGGCGCCACGATGCCAAGCCAAGAAATGATCTCAAGGCCTGGCGCAATCTCTGAGAGCGTTGGGGCATCGGGCAGAACGTCGTAGCGGGTAGGCGAACTGACCGCGAGCGCCCGCAGCTTGCCGGCGCGAATATTCGGAACAATCAGGCCCGGGATGTTGATCATCAGTTGAATTCGGCCCGCGATCAGGTCGGTGTAACCGAAGCCACCGCCTGCGGGATAGGGCACATGGGTCAACTGCGTGCCGGTGGCCGCCCCCAGCCACTCGCCGATCAGATGCAGCGCGCTGCCGATTCCCGATGTTGAGTAGCTGATGCTGCCTGGCGCCTGGCGTGCGCGGCGGATCAGATCGTCGAGGTCGCGGATGGGCGAGTCAGCCGCGGTCGCGATGATCAGCGGATATACACCCACCGTTGAGACCCAGCGCAGGCCATCCAGCGGATCGTAAGGGAGCGACTTGAGGGTGGCCGCCTGGCTTGCATGAGCGCTCGACAGGGCGAGAAACGTGGAGCCATCAGGTACAGCCTTGGAGATGACCTCGGTGGCGATCTGACCCCCGGCCCCCATGCGGTTTTCGGTAATGACGGGTTGCCCGAGCGCGTCGCCAACGCGCGCGGCCACTGCGCGCGCCACCAGATCGGTGCCTGACCCCGCCGGGCTACCAACCAGAAGTCGCACCGGCCGATTGGGCCAGGGGCCGCTCTGCGCGTTTGCAGCAAATGGGCTGGTGAGTAGGGGTAAGGACGCGCCCGATGCAATCAGCGGCGAACGACCGATCGCGGTGAAGGGCAGGGTGGCGGCAAGCGAGATCAGACGACGGCGTGCGCTTGGAGAGGTCATCGCGGCAGGCTCCCTGGGTTGACCGATTCAAGCTCATTGCAGCACTGAACGCGCCGGGCGTCCAGCGACATGGGCCTTCAGCGGACCGCCCCAGCTGCCTTCAATGCTTCGATTTTGTCGGATGACAGACCGAGGTCCCGAAGTAAGGCTTCGGTGTGCTGGCCCGGCGTTGGGGGATGGAGCCTCACGCCGAGCCGCTCGCCGTTCAGCGAAAGCGGCAGCAGCGCCGCGCGCGCCGTGTCACCAGCACGCGGCCCGTCGGTCAGCTTCACATCTGCCAACCCGCCTGTTGCGTGAAGGTGCGGATCATCAAACAGCTGTTCAGGTCGAATGATGGGCGCGTAGGGAAGCCCTTCGCGCTCGAATATCGCAGCCAGGTCCGACGCTCGATAGTCAGCCAGGCGGCGCTTCAGTTCCGGTATTAACGTTGCGCGCTGCCCGACTCGAAGGTTGTTACTGGCAAGTGCGGGGTCGCTTAGCAGATCCTGAAAGCCGAACGCCAAACAGAAGGTTTTCCACTGTGGGTCACTCACGGCAGCGAGAAAGATCTGCTCGCCGTCGCGAACCGTAAAGACGTCATACACCGCCCATGCGGAAATACGATTGGGCATGGGCTCTGCGGGCACACCGGTGATCGCGTACTGCAGCATATGCTGGGCGACCAGGAACACATTGTTTTCGAAGAGCGATGCCTGCACCGACTGGCCGCGCCCGGTGATGCCGCGCTGAATCAACGCCGCCATCACGCCGATTGCGCCGAACATGCCGCCCATGATGTCGTTGACGCTGGTGCCGGCGCGAAGCGGGTCGCCGGGTCGACCGGTCATATAAGCAAGCCCGCCCATCATCTGAACCACCTCGTCGAGCGCCGTGCGATGTTCATAGGGGCCAGGCAGGAAACCCTTGAGGCTGACGTGAAT
Organism: uncultured Bordetella sp.; assembly: GCA_964581825.1. Lineage (GTDB taxonomy): Bacteria > Pseudomonadota > Gammaproteobacteria > Burkholderiales > Burkholderiaceae_E > SYIM01. The sequence continues at coordinate 1,660 of CAZORB010000144.1, read as the reverse complement.
CAGGCGAGGGTTGCTTTCAGACAGACTGGGGTAATCGAGGCCGTAGCGGCTCATCGAGCCGGGTTTAAAGTTTTCGATGACGGCGTCGGCGCGAACACACAGCGCGCGTGCAACCTCGGCGCCGTCTGGGTCCTGCAGATTGATACGGATACTTTGCTTGTTGCGGTTGAAGAGAGGGAAGAACCCTGCGCCGGACCCCAGCAGCGTACGGGTTCGATCGCCCTCGATCGGCTCAACTTTAATGACCTCGGCACCCAAATCGGCGAGTACCAGCCCACAGGTTGGACCCATCACCATGTGGGTAAATTCAACCACCTTTAGGCCGGCGAGCGGCAGCGTGTGCGGCGCAGCGTGCATGGCTTTACGACCCGCGGTACGTGCTCCAACTCCATGGACTTACCAGCAGAGGCACATGATAGTGACCCGCTGCATCGGCAATGCCAAAATCGATTTGAACCGAGTCCACGAATGGTGGATCGGGCAAGGAAACGCCGCGCGCGCGGAAGTAGGGCGCAACCTCGAACACGAGGCGCCAGCGCCCCACCGCCATCGACGATGCATCAAGCAGCGGGCCGCCGTCGTTACGGCCATCGGCATTGAGTGTGATGGTCTTGACAGTGTCGGCTCGGCCATCAGCGTGAAGTTGCTGAAGGCTGACACGCATGCCTGCCGCCGGGCAGCCGTGTGCGGTATCAAGAACGTGGGTGCTCAGTCGTCCCATAATGCACAACTCGCTTGGTTTGAAAACAATAAACGAAGAGAAACAGGCGCCTACTCGGCCTTTGCGCCTGCTTCGAACCAGCGGCGAATGACCGAGCGCTCGGCCTCGCTGATCTGCGTGGCGTTATTCATCGGCATCAGCTTCAGGACCGCGGTTTGCTGATACACCGCCAGCGCGTGCTGACGGATGAGCGCTGGCGTGTGCAGTGCCACATTTTTGCTTTGCAGTTGCGCGTTATGACAGGCTACGCAGCGCTCGGCGACAATCGATTGAACCGCCTGAAATGTGGCGGGCTGGGCATTGCCTGCATCGCCTGACTCGGCCGCTTTCCGCGGAGCAAGCCATGCCATGACGCCTGCGATGACCAGCGTACCCACAATCGCGTGTTCCCAGGGCGTGCGACGGCCCTGTACGTGCGCCTTGTGACGGGCTGCAAAACTGTGCCGAATGAGCGCACCGCCCAGCATCATCAGGCACAACACAATCCAGTTGTGCTGACCCTGATACAGCCAGCCGTAATGGTTAGATAGCATCGCGATAATGACTGGCAGCGTGAAGTAGGTGTTGTGCACGCTGCGCTGCTTGCCGCGCCAGCCATGAATCGGGTCTGGTTTCTCGCCCGCACGGAGCGACGCGATCACCTTCTTCTGGCCAGGAATGATCCAGAAAAACACGTTGGCGCTCATGGCGGTGGCAACCGTGGCGCCCACCAGAAGGAACGCCGCTCGGCCCGAAAACAGTTGGCAGGCGAGCCAGGAGGCGGCGATGATGAAGATGGTTACAGCCGCCCCAACGATCAGGTCGCCGTTTTTTCGCTGACCCAGGGTTCGGCAGATGCCGTCATAGATCAGCCAGAACGCGGCCAGAAAACCGAGCGCTGCCGCACCTGCTGCGAGCGGCGACCAGTCAAAGACGCTCTTGTCGATAAGGTACGTGCCC
>CAZORB010000143.1:4295-10017 GCA_964581825.1 uncultured Bordetella sp. | reverse complement strand
CCATCCGAACCGACGGCGTCTTTCTTGACCTCGACGAAAAGCTGATTCCAAACGCGAAGCAGATTGACCCTCTATTTTTTGATTATTTCGACCGCAAGGCTGTTGGGTTCAACTACGCGCCCTATGGTCTGTTTTACCGCTCTGACCAGATCCGCACAGCGCCCACCAGCTGGGCCGACCTGTGGCGTCCGGAGCACGCAGGAAAAATTCTGTTGCCCGACACCACCTCTGGTGGCGCGGAAGAAACCGTCGTGATTGCCGCGACGCTTAATGGGGGCGGCGTCACCAATCTGGACCCAGGCTGGGCTGCGCTCAGAAGGCTCAAGCCTGCCGTCCAGCGCTTTTTCAAAAATAACAATGAGCCAGTGCCGATTCTGCAGCGCGGCGAGGCTTCAATTGGCGCCTGGTACAGCGCTCGCGTGTTCATGCTGAAGGACACTGGCGTGCCGATTGAGTTTGTCACGCCCAAAGAGGGGGCGCCCATTGGCGTGCTCAGCTACCACGTGGCGCGCAACTCACCGCAGCGTGATGCTGTTCTTGACTTCGTCAACTTCGCGCTCTCCAAAATACCGCAGGAAGGATTTGGCAACGCGATCGAATACGGTGTGTGCAATCGCGAAGCGGTGTTTACCGGCCGTGCTCGCGAACGCGTCACCCCGCACGACCAGCTGATGCGGATTGACTGGCGCAAAGTTGAAATCGCCAAGATCAGCGAGCGATTCCGCAGGGAAATCACCAGCTGAGTCGCGCGTGACTCGCAAGCGCATCGACGCTCCCGAGTCGCGCTGGCTTGCGCTGCCGGCGCTCCTCCTGATCGCCGCGTTTGTCGCGCTGCCATGCCTCGGGCTGCTGCTGCTCAGTCTGTCGACGGGTTTTCGACCCGGCGACGGCTGGGACGCGCTGCTCTCGGGGTCGCTTGGTTTCGATCACTACCGCCGCATGATGGGAGACGACTTCGTGCTGGGCCGGCTTAGCCGGACGCTCGTGATCAGCGCAGCAGTCACGCTCGCCACGCTTGCCATGGGCGTACCGCTCGCCCTCGCGTGCTGGCAAACACGCGGGCCCATTCGCAACCTACTGGTCTACGCGTCGGTCATGCCGCTGCTGATCAGCATTGTGGTGAGCGCCTACGGCTGGAGCGTACTGCTTGGGCGTAAGGGCCTCATCAACGAGACGCTACTCAGCATGGGCGTGATCAATCAGCCACTGAAGCTGATGCATTCCGACCTCGGCATCGTCATCGGGCTTACCCATATTCTTTTGCCTTTCATGGTGCTGAGTGTTCTTGCTGCACTGGAGCGCATTCCGCGCGGGCTGCTGGAGGCTGCGTCCACACTCGGGGCAAGCCGCTGGCAGACGCATCGACTGATTACGCTGCCGCTGGCGCGGGCCGGGCTTCGCAGCGGGATCCTGCTGGTGTTCACACTGGCAATGTGCGCATTTGTGACGCCTGCCGTCCTCGGGGGCAACGGTACGCCCGTATTTCCGATGGTGATTTACGAGCAGTTCTCAGCCTCGTTCCAATGGGCTTACGGCGCGGCCCTCTCGATACTGTTGCTGGTCGTGATGATGCTTATCGTGGCTGGCTTTCTGACAGTGTCTGCGCCCAAGCGAGCCGTATGAAGAACAGGCTTGCCACGCTCATCGGAATTGTCTGGCTGAGCGCTGTGATCGGCTTTGTACTGGCGCCTCTGCTCATCGCGCTGGTGGTGTCGTTCTCCGACAGCGAGCTGATCAGCTTTCCAATCAGCAGCTATAGCGTGCGCTGGTTCGCCACGGCCTGGCAGAAAGAAATCTTCTGGCGATCAGCGCTCAACAGCCTGTGGCTGGCGCTGGCAGCGGTGGCGGTAGCCGGGCCAGCGGGTCTGGCCGCGGCGCTCGCAATTCGCCGCGCGCCGCGCGCCATTGCCCAGCCAATCGAAGCGGTGCTGATGCTGCCGCTACTCGTGCCGGCGATTGTGCTGAGCCTGTCGCTGCTGGTGGCGTCCGTAATTACCGGTGTCACCGACGCACCGCTGCGTCTGTGGGCCGCGCATAGCGTTGTGGTGCTTCCCTATGTGGTTCGAACCTGTCTTGCCAGCCTGGGCAGCATGCCTCGGCAGGTGGAAGAGGCCGCCCGGACCCTGGGCGCAAGCCGCTGGCGTGTATTTCGGCACGTAACACTCCCACTGATCCGCCCCGGACTTTTCGCTGGCTGCGCGTTCGCGTTCATCCTGTCTTTTGACAATGTCTCGGTATCGCTCTTTCTGATCAATCAGAAAACGCCTACGCTGCCACTCGCGATCATGAATTATGTCGAGTACAACTTCGATCCAGGTGTTGCCGCTGTATCGGCGACCATGGTTGCTTTATCTCTGGCTATCGCCTGGCTCGTCGAGCGAATGGTGGGGCTTCGAAAGGTGCTCGGATGAGTTCGCTCGCGCTGCAACTCGACTCCGTTGTGAAACGCTTTGGCAACACCACTGCGGTCAACAATCTATCGCTTGAAGTCACGCGCGGCGAGTTCGTTTCGCTGCTCGGCCCCAGCGGGTGCGGTAAGACCACCACACTGCGAATGATCGCGGGGCTTGAGCAGCCCAGCGCGGGAACCATCCGTATCGCGGGCGTTGATGTCTCTGCGAGGCCGCCCGAGGCGCGCGATATCGGCATGGTGTTTCAGTCTCTGGCGTTGTTTCCCCACATGACGGTTGCCGACAACCTCGCATTCGGGCTTCGTATGCGCGGCCGTGCCACAGATCGCCTTGCGGAAAGGGTCCGGGAAGCGCTTGACCGAGTCCGCCTGTCAGGGTTCGAAGACCGCTATCCCGATACGCTATCGGGCGGGCAGCAGCAGCGCGTTGCGCTGGCACGGGCGCTGATCACATCGCCTGCAGTGCTGCTGCTCGATGAGCCCTTCTCCGCGCTAGATCGCAGCCTGCGCGAAGAACTCACGCTTGAGTTTTCGGGACTGTTGCGCGAAATCGGAGCGACCACGGTATTCGTCACGCATGATCAGGAAGAGGCCTTCGCAATGAGCGATCGCGTCGCCGTAATCGAAGGTGGACACCTGATGCAGTGCGACGCGCCCGCTGCCGTGTTCGGTCGCCCGTCTTGCACTCGGGTGGCACGATTTGTAGGCATGAATAATCTCCTACCGGTTACACAAGGCGCCGATGGCGCACTTCGCTGCGAACTGGGTCCGCTGTCTGCCGTCGCCCACACGCCGGGGGTATCCCCCACGGTGGTCGGCTTCCGACCCGACGACATAAGGTTTGAAGATTCGGCGCCTGGCGGGGCTGGCCTGCGGTTTTCGGCTCGAATCTCCCGGCGTACGTTTCGGGGTCGACAGGTGCAGCTTGATCTGACCTCCGACACATCACCGGGCCAATCGCTGCGAATGCTGGCCGAATCAGGAATCCCTATCCCTGAGACCGGCGCTGTGTGCAATTTCCTGGTTGCACCTGAACGCTTGCACCTGATGGGAGAGTAAGGTGAGCTCAACGCCAATTCAGGGTGAATGCGCGCCCGGCTTCGAGCAGGTCCGCGCGGTGTTCGAGGCCAATTTCGCTGAGCGCGGTGAGGTCGGCGCAGCCGTCGCCGTTTATCTTCGCGGAGAGCCAGTCGTCGATCTCTGGGGCGGGGTAGCTGACGCGCAAAGCGGGCGCCCCTGGGCGCGCGATACGCTCGTGTGCATGATGTCCGTCGCGAAAGGGGTACTGGCTCTTCTTGTGCACAAGCTTGCGGGCCAGGGCGTGATCGAACTCGACCAGCCCATTGTCCGATGGTGGCCTGAGTTTGGCGCGGCGGGTAAGCACACCATCACGCTACGTCAGGTGCTCGCGCATGTGGCGGGCCTTCCCTATGCCGACGGCCTCCCGCGAGGCTCACTCTATGACTGGCGTCGCGTCACCGAGGCCTTGGCCGCGCAGGCGCCCGCATTCGCTCCGGGCGAGGTACGGTGCTATCACAGCGCAACCATGGGTTTCATCGCGGGCGAAGTCTTGCGGCGCGCCACCGGAACCCCGATCGGCGAATTGTTAACGGCCGAGTTATGCGAACCGCTCGGCGCCGAATTCCGAATCGGGCTGTCCCAAGCCGAGCAGGCCCGGTGCGCCACAATGATCCCGTCCGAGGGCAATATCCTCGATATCGCGCGCGCCAAGCCTGAATCGCTGTTCGGAAAAATGTGGTTTCCAATCGCCGATGATGAAGACTTCAACAGCACCGCCTGGCGGAGCGCGCAGATTCCTTCGGCCAACGGTCATGGCACCGCGCGCGCAGTCGCGCGGCTCTACAGCGTCGTGGCCAGCCAGCTTGCATGGGGTGACCCAGGCCCCTTGGGGCTGCAGGCACTTCGTGAAGGCATCGCCGAACAGTGGGCCGGACGCGAGCACAGCACCGGCATGTTCTGGCGGCAGGGGCTTGGATTCTTTCTCAACTGGCCACCCAACCGACCCATGGGTCCGAATCCGGCGGCCTTCGGCCATTCTGGCGCGGGTGGCGCACAAGGATTCGGCGACCCCGACAGCGGACTTGGTTTCTGCTATGGCCCGAACCGGATGCACAGCGGCATCGATATCGGGCCGCGGGCGACGCCACTGATCGAGGCGGCATTCGCGTGTCTTCAAACTCTGAATCTCACCAACAGGAACTCCCTTGCTGCGCGAACGAATTGAAGGCAAATGGATTGACTGCTTCGCCGACGTGTTCACGCGCTGCGGCGTGCAGGCAGGCGATGCGGTAGCGGTTCTGTCGGAAACGCAATCGCGGCAGATCAACGTCGAACTGGCCGAACTCGCGCTGCTACGAATTGGCGCACGGCCTTTCCATGTTGTGCTCCCGAGCCCGCGCCTGAGCGCGCCGGCTCCCGTTCGCTCCACCGGCGCCAGCGACGCGCTGCAGCGTCTTCAGCCGGTGGTGATGGCGCTGGCAGCCTCCACGCTGGTGGCGGATCTCACGGTGGAAGGACTGCTCCATTCGGTAGAGCTGCCCGACATCCTGAAGGGTGGAGCCCGCCTGCTCATGATCTCCAACGAGCACCCGGAAGCGCTGGAGCGCCTGCTGCCAGACCCGGCGCTTGAGCCCAAGGTGAAGCTCGCCATGCGCTGGCTGAAAGAAGCCAAAGCGATGCACGTCACATCCAAGGCCGGCTCCGATCTTCGCGTATCGCTTGCCGGGGCGCGCGTTGGCGGCGTCTGGGGCTACTCGAGCCGGCCCGGTTCGGTCACCCACTGGCCAGGCGGCCTCTGCCTTGCCTTTCCGGCCGCTGGCTCGGTCAACGGCACTCTGGTCATGGCGCCGGGTGACGTCAACCTCACCTTCAAGCGATACCTGGTGGATACCGTCAAGCTCACCATCGAAAATGACTACGTCACCGCCATCGAAGGCACCGGCGCGGACGCCGACATGATGCGGGGCTATTTCGCCGCCTGGGGCGATCGCGAAGCGTATGCGGTCTCTCATGTCGGCTGGGGAATGAACCCCGCAGCCCGCTGGGATGCAATGACCTTTTATGACCGACGCGATTTCAACGGCACAGAACTCCGCGCTTTCGCTGGAAATTTTCTTTACTCCACCGGCGCCAACGAGGTGGCCGGGCGGCACACGCTGGGCCACTTCGACCTTCCGATCCGCCACTGCACGATCACGCTCGATGAACGTGTCGTGGTTGACCAGGGAGCGCTTCAGGAGGCCTTGCGGTGACACGCTTGCGTACGATGCGGACCACGCGCCGCGCACACTT
>CAZORB010000143.1:0-4285 GCA_964581825.1 uncultured Bordetella sp. | reverse complement strand
GAAGGGCGTAGGGGGGGGTACGGGTGCAGATCTGGGTGGGCTTCGGACCATGAGAAGCGTACACTTCAGACATCAAGCCCCTCTTCCACTTCCTGCCGTATAAGCCCATGAACGCCCGAATCGATTCCTCTGCCGCCCTCCCCGCGCTCCGCGTCCCCCGCACGCTCTATGACTCCGACCACGAGGCCTTTCGCCAGATGGTTCGTCGCTTCTACGAAGCCGAACTGGTTCCCGGTATGGCCGATTGGGAAGATCAGGGCATGGTGCCCAAATCAATCTGGAAGCGCTTTGGCGATGTGGGCATTTTGGGTGCCGGTATTCCCGATGAATACGGTGGATCTGGTGAAGACTTTCGCTTTCTCGCCGTGGCCACTGAGGAGCATGCTCGGGTCGGCATGGCAGCCCCGGCTTTTGAACTGCACACTGGCATCGTTGCGCCCTATCTGGTTCGCCATGGCACCGAAGAACAAAAGCGCGAATGGCTGCCCAAGCTCGCCACAGGCGATGCAGTCGCTTCGATAGGCATGACCGAGCCCTCCTCCGGCAGCGATCTCGCTGGCGTCCGAACCACCGCGGTTCGCGACGGCGATCACTATGTCATCAACGGCTCGAAGATTTTCATTACCAACGGCATCGTCGGCGACCTGATCGTTCTGGTTACGAAAACCGATACAGCCCGAAAAGCCAAAGGCGTCTCGCTGTTTTTGGTCGATACCTCGCTGCCTGGCTACCGAAAAAGCAGAAATCTCAAAAAACTCGGCAACAAAGCGCAGGACACGGCCGAGCTCTTTTTCGACAACGTACGCGTACCCGCGTCAAGCATGCTGGGCGAGGAAAACGGCGGCTGGAAGGTCCTGATGTCGGAACTGGTGCAGGAGCGGATTCTGGTGGCGGTGCGTGCCGCCTCTACCTGCGAGGCGGCGCTCGATGCAACCATCCGCTATGTAAAAGACCGCAAGGCTTTCGGGCAACCGGTGTTTGATTTTCAAAACACCCGCTTTCAACTGGCCAACTGCGCAACCAAAACTCAGGCATTGCGCATCTTCACCGACCGCTGCATCGAACTGCATGTGCGCGGCGAACTCGACATGCACACCGCCGCTATGGCAAAGCTTTATTCAACCGAAGTGCAGGATGAGGTGCTCGATGCCTGCCTGCAGCTCCACGGTGGTAACGGCTATATGTGGGAGTACCCCATTGCCAGAATGTGGGCCGACGCGCGGGTTCATCGCATCTATGCCGGCACCAACGAAATCATGCGGGAAATCATCGGACGAGCGCTCTAAACGCGCAACGCCTGCAACCTATAACAGGAGGAGACATCATGAAAGCAAGTATTCGCAGCGTCTTCGCTGCCGCATCGGTTGCGGCAACCCTTGTCGCCGCCCCGGCTCAGGCGCAGCGCGTGGTCGCCATCGCGGTCAATGGTCCGCATCCCACCCTGGCTCAAACCGAGAAAGGGTTTCGCGAAGAGCTGGTTCGCCAGGGATTCGCCGAGGGCAAAGATATTGTCTTCACGCAAAGCATGGGCAACTTCAATCCGGCACTGATTCCTCAACTGCTCGCGCAGGCCGAGTCGCGCAATCCAGCGCTACTGTTCACCATCACGACGCCGGTATCGCAGGCAGCCCGCGGCGTCATCAAGAACCAGAATCTGCCCATTGTGTTTGGCATTGTGTCGGACCCGATCAAGGCTGGCCTTGTGTCGTCCTGGGAAAAAGGCAGCGACCGCTATGTGGGCGTTTCCAACCTCCACGACATGGAAGCCGTGCTTGCTTTCGGCAAGAGCCTGTTCCCGAAAGCCAAGGCGGTGGGCCTGCCGTTCAATCCGGGTGAGGCCAATGACGTTACCCACACCGAGCTTGCCAAAGCGGCCGGAGCGAAGCTGGGCCTGGAGGTGCGCGCGGTGGCGGTGGACACGGTCAACGACATTGCACCGCGAATCCAATCGCTTCGCGGAACCGACTTCATCTACATCCTTCCGTCGAACCTGCTGATCCCGGCGGCGCCGGCTATCGCTGCGGCGTCCAACCAGATCAACGTGCCGCTTATCGCAGCCTCGTTCCCCATCGTTCGCGATCACGGCGCGGTCGCCAGTTACGGTACCTCGTATGAAATTCTGGGAACCATCGCAGGTCGTATGGCGGCCGATATCCTGCGAGGCAAAAAACCTGCCGAGATGTCGAACCACCGTCCCAACCCAAAAGATCACGAAGCGTTCTTTTCCGCTCGTCAGATGGAGCGCTACAAGGTCTCGGTCCCCGAGGCCTACAAGGGCTGCGCAAACTGCGTGATCCAGTAAGTGCTCGTGGTTCAGGCGATGGGCGCCATAGCCGGACTCACGGCGGCGGGACTCAGGAAAACCTTTCATCCGGGTAGCGCCGATGAGCGTATTGCGCTTGACGGTGTTGACCTTACGCTGTCGCCCGGCGACTTCGCAGTGGTCATCGGCTCGAACGGCGCCGGCAAGTCAACGCTCTTGAATGCACTGGCGGGCGAAGTGGCGCTTGATGCGGGCGCAGTCAGCATCGGCGCTGACGATCTCACCCGGCTTCCCACTCACCGCCGGGCGCGCTGGATCTCGCGCGTGTTTCAAGACCCGCTGATTGGTACCGCCGCCACCATGACCATCGAGGAAAACCTGGCGGTTGCCGAGTCGCGGGGCGACACGAGAACGCTTGCGTCCGCCCTGTCGCGCAGCGGGCGTGAACGATATGCGCGGCTGCTCGCCGACCTGGGGCTGGGACTGGAATCGCGGCTCAGCACCAAGGTGTCCATGCTGTCTGGCGGACAACGGCAGGCCCTTGCGCTACTCATGGCCGTGATGAAACGCCCTGCGCTTCTGCTGCTCGATGAGCACACCGCGGCGCTCGATCCTCGTACCGCCGAAGCCGTGATGAACGCCACGCTCGCTGCGATTGGCGGCGCTCAGCTCACCACCCTGATGGTCACGCACAACATGTCGCACGCGCTGCGCTTTGGCAATCGACTGCTGATGATGCATGCGGGCCGCATCGTGCTGGACGTGACTGGCGAGCAAAAATCTCAGTTGACGGTGGAAGGCCTGGTGGAGAAGTTTCATCTGGTCGATGACAAGATGCTGCTCGCCTGATCATGCTCGACGCCTTTGTTGCACTGGTTCCGGTTACGCTAGTTCAGAGCCTGCTCTACGCCTTCGTCGCGCTCGCAATCTGGTTACCGTTTCGGGTGCTTAACTTTCCGGATCTGACCAGCGAAGGCAGCTTTCCGCTTGGCGCCGCAGTGTGCGCCGCCTGCATGGTGAGCGGCTGGAATCCAATTCTCGCGTTACTGGCCGCTGCGGCAATCGGTTTTCTTGCCGGATGCGCAACAGGCTGGATTCACGAGCGGGTCAAGGTCAATACGCTGCTGTGCGGCATCATCGTGCTCACCATGCTCTACAGCGTCAATCTGCGCATCATGGGCCAGCCTAATGTGCCGCTGTTTACCTTCGACAACGTATTTGGTCTGGCCTTGGGCGATCGTAAAGGCGATTCGCTCTGGCAGGCGCTCATGCTCGCTGCGATGGTGGCAGCCACGGGCGCCGCGCTCTGGTGGTTTCTGCGCACGCGCATTGGCGCGGCAATGCGCGCGGTCGGCTCCAGCATTCCGATGGCCAAGGCGCAGGGCGTTAATGTTGCCGCCTACACCATCGCCGGTTTAGGGCTGGCCAACGCACTCGCGGCGTTGGCCGGCGGACTGCTTGCACAGAACCAGGGCTTTGCCGATGTCAACCTGGGCTTTGGCGTGCTGATTAACGGCCTGGCCGCCCTGATTTTGGGTGAAACGCTGGTAGGCACCCGTACGCTCGCGCGCCAGGTGCTGGCGCCGGTGGTTGGCGCAATTGTTTACTACCAGGTTATTTCGGCTGCGCTTGCTGCTGGCCTGCGTCCATCTGACCTCAAGTTCATCACCGGCGTTTTCGTGCTGGCAACCCTCGCGATTCCAGCGATCCGTCGCGGCGGTGAAGGCGCGCTCCGAATTCGCGAGTAAGCTTGCGCCCCGGTTCGTTAGAAGGAAATTTCATCATGAGTATCCCCTCCACAATGCGTCACACCGATCACGGCGCGGGCGGCGGCCCCGAGGTCATCCGTGTCACCACGGGCCCTGTGCCTCAGCCCGGCCCCGGTCAGGTGCTGGTGCGGGTCGCTTATGCGGGCGTTAATCGACCCGATGTCGCGCAACGCTCGGGCAGCTACCCGCCGCCGAAAGACGCGTCGCCGATTCTGGGCCTTGAGGTGGCCGGTGAGGTGGTTGCACTGGGCGA
>CAZORB010000142.1:0-10087 GCA_964581825.1 uncultured Bordetella sp. | reverse complement strand
CCGCTATCATGGCGGGCTTCCCCCGGTTGTGCCAGGCCGTGCTCAATATCCGCAACTTCTCGATCATCGCCCACATCGACCACGGCAAGTCAACCCTCGCTGATCGCCTCATCCAACGCTGTGGCGGCCTGTCCGACCGCGAAATGGAAGAGCAGGTGCTCGACTCGATGGATCTTGAGCGAGAGCGCGGCATCACCATCAAAGCCCAAACCGCCGCGCTGACCTACAAGGCACGCGATGGGCAGGTGTATGCGCTGAACCTGATCGACACCCCTGGCCATGTGGACTTCTCTTACGAAGTCAGCCGATCGCTCTCGGCCTGCGAGGGCGCGTTGCTGGTGGTTGATGCGTCGCAGGGCGTTGAGGCTCAGACGGTTGCCAACTGCTACACCGCAATCGAGCTGGGCGTCGAGGTGGTTCCGGTCCTGAACAAGATGGATCTGCCGCAGGCGGATCCGCTTCAGGCTGCAGCCGAAGTCGAAGATGTCATCGGGATCGATGCCACCGGTGCGATTCAGGCGAGCGCAAAGACCGGACTAGGGGTTGATGACATTCTTGAGGCTATCGTGGAACGCATTCCACCGCCCAAGGGTGACCCCAGCGCACCGCTGCAGGCCCTGATCATCGACTCCTGGTTCGACAACTACGTCGGCGTGGTGATGCTGGTGCGGGTCGTCAACGGCGCGCTCCGCCCCAAAGACCGAATCCGATTGATGGCAACGGGGCTCTCATACCCCTGTGAACAGGTTGGGGTGTTCACGCCCAAGTCCGTAGCGCGCGAGCAGCTGTCGGCGGGCGATGTCGGTTTCGTCATCGCCGGCATCAAGGAACTGAAAGCGGCTAAGGTCGGCGATACCATTACTGCCGAGCGCAGCCCGGCAACGGCCCCGCTTCCCGGGTTCAAGGAAATTAAGCCCTCGGTATTCGCGGGCCTGTATCCGGTAGAGGCCAATCAGTACGAGGCGATGCGTGAAGCGCTTGAGAAGCTTCAGCTAAACGATGCGTCGCTGCAGTTCGAACCTGAGGTATCGCAGGCGCTGGGATTTGGATTTCGCTGCGGATTTCTCGGCCTGCTGCACATGGACATCGTGCAGGAACGGCTTGAGCGCGAGTTCGATATGGACCTCATCACCACGGCGCCCACCGTGGTCTACGAGGTGCTGATGCGTGACGGTACGCTGTTGCGTGTTGAGAACCCCTCTCGAATGCCCGACCCCTCAAAGATCGAAGAGATTCGTGAGCCCGTGGTATCGGTCACGATTTTTGTTCCACAGGAGTATGTGGGTTCGGTCATGACGCTGTGCACCGGCAAGCGCGGGGTGCAGACCAACCTTGCGTATCACGGACGTCAGGTTCATCTGAGCTACGACCTGCCCATGAACGAGATCGTGCTCGACTTTTTCGATAAGCTGAAGTCGATCTCGCGTGGCTATGCGTCCATGGACTATGAGTTTCGCGAGTACCGCGCATCCGATGTCATCAAAATGGATGTGCTGGTGAACGGCGATAAGGTAGACGCTCTGTCGCTGATCGTGCACCGCAGTGTGTCGCAAAGCCGCGGCCGAGAGCTGGTGTCGAAGATGCGCGAACTGATTCCCCGTCAGATGTACGACGTCGCCATTCAGGCCGCCATCGGTGCCAACATCATCGCGCGTGAAAATGTCAAAGCGCTTAGAAAAAATGTGCTTGCCAAATGTTATGGCGGTGACATTTCCAGGAAGAAAAAGCTGCTCGAGAAGCAGAAAGCTGGCAAGAAACGCATGAAGCAGGTTGGGTCGGTTGAAATTCCTCAGGAAGCGTTCCTCGCGGTGCTTCAGGTTGACGACCGCTGATCGGACAGACCATGAACTTTGCGCTCATCCTGTTTATTCTGGTGCTCGTCACGTTTGTCGCCTGGTTGGGTGACCGTTTCTTGTTTCGACCCCGTCGTCAAGCCGCGGCGCGCGAGGCGCTCGCGCAGTTTGATGCCAGTGCAGCGCCCGCCGGAGTTTCGCCAGAGACGAGAGCAGAAGAGCGGGAAGCACTGCGAGGCAAACTGGAACGCCAACCCATCTGGCTCGAGTACACGGCAGGCCTGTTTCCCGTGATAGCGGTGGTGTTCATGCTGCGGTCGTTTGTGGCTGAGCCCTTCAAGATTCCGTCCGAATCCATGCTGCCCACACTGTTTGTTGGCGATCTGATTCTGGTGAATAAGTACACCTATGGTGTGCGACTGCCGGTGGTCAACACGAAGATCATCGATGTGGGCTCGCCGGAGCGCGGTGATGTCATGGTGTTCCGCTATCCACGCGATCCATCAATCGACTACATCAAGCGCGTGGTGGCGCTGCCGGGCGACCGAATACTGCTTTCGGATGGACGTCTCACCATCAACGGCAAGCCTGTACCGCTTGTGTCCGCCGGGGAGTTTGAAGACAGACGTCGTCTAATCCTGTATCCTCAATATTCAGAAACTCTTGGAAATACCCCCCATAAGGTATTGACAGAATTGAATAAATCGTCTCGAATCGAGCCGATGGACAGGTTCCCGTACATCGACCGCTGCACCTATCGGACATCCGGGCTTGAATGCACGGTTCCGGCTGGTCATTATTTTGTAATGGGCGATAACCGCGAGAACAGTCTTGACAGCAGATTCTGGGGATTCGTTCCGGAGCAGAACATCGTCGGTAAGGCGTTCTTCATCTGGATGAACTTCGGCGATTTCGGCCGAATCGGCCGATTCCACTGAGCGCGGTACCGGCATGCGCGACGAATCGCCTAGCCCGGTCCCCAGGAGCGAAGCCTTGAGCGCACCGCTCGAATCTCTTGAGCAGGCTCTCGGTCACGCGTTCTCTGAGCCAGTCCTGTTGCGACAGGCGCTTACGCACCGCAGTTACGGGCAGCCCCACAACGAGCGGCTCGAGTTTTTGGGCGATTCGGTACTCAACTGCGCAATGGCATCTCTGCTCTTTGAGCGCTTCGGCAAGCTCGATGAAGGTGACCTGTCCCGGTTGCGCTCCAACTTGGTCAAGCAGCAGGCGCTGGTCGACATTGCACAGCGGCTGTCGCTCAGCCGCCATCTGTTGTTGGGCGAGGGAGAACTTCGCAGCGGCGGAATGCGCCGCCCCTCGATTTTGGGCGACACGGTTGAGGCGCTTATCGGCGCAATCTTCATCGATGCAGGCTTTGATCGAGCCCTGGCGGTCATCCGAGCACTCTACGACCCGATTCTCAAGTCGGTGGATCCCCGTACCCTGGGTAAAGATGTCAAAACACTGTTGCAGGAGCATCTTCAAGGCAAGAAGCTGCCGCTACCTGTGTATGCGGTGGTGGCTACACATGGGGCTGCGCACAACCAAACCTTTGAGGTTGAGTGCTCGGTTCCAAAGCTGGGCATCCAGGTATTGGGCAGCGGGGGCAGCCGTCGCTCGGCCGAGCAGGCTGCGGCAAGGTTGGCGCTCGATGCAGCCGAAGCGGCTGCAGTATCCACCCGTCGAACACGGGTCGCGCGTCCGGCAATGCTCGGCGCCGAGGCCTTGATCCTCCCGCCATCGGGTCCCGCTCCGGCATCTGCGGGTGGCGAGCCCGCTGGCCCGGCTGCTGAAGCCGCCTAGTCTCGGTCCTCCCTTATGCACCGCTGCGGCGCTGTCGCGATTGTCGGTCGGCCTAACGTCGGCAAATCCACGCTGCTGAACCGGCTGGTCGGTCAAAAGCTTTCGATTACCTCAGACCGACCCCAAACGACCCGGCACCGTATCGTCGGGGTGCTCACGCGCGATGACGCGCAGCTCTTGTTTTTAGATAGCCCAGGATTTCAGACGCGCGTCGGTGGCCCGCTTAATAGGGTGCTGAACCGTACCGCGCTTCAGGTGGCCCAAGACGCAGACATCACCTTGCTGGTCTGTGATGCACAGGTCTGGACGCCGGCCGATGACCTGTTTGCACGCCGCCTCGGTCGTGATCACCCAGTGTTTCTGGTGTTGAACAAGATCGATCAGGTGACCGACAAGGCGCGTTTGCTGCCTCGCGTTCAGAAATTGCAGAACGACTACGGCTTTGACGAGATCGTTCCGGTGAGCGCCCGAACGGGTAAACAGATCGACACACTCATCGGGCTCTGTGCGAGCCGTCTGCCCGAAGGCCCGCCGCTGTTTGAGGCGGATGCGCTCACCGATCGCAGCGAGCGGTTCCTAGCGGCAGAAATGATTCGCGAGAAGCTGTTCCGGCAACTTGGTGATGAACTGCCTTATCAGAGCACAGTAGAAATTGAACGCTTCGAAGAACTGCCAAAGCTGCGCCGCATTTTTGCGAGCATCCTGGTGGAGCGTGATGCACAGAAGGCGATTGTGGTGGGGCAGGGTGGCGAGCGAATCCGGCGGCTTTCCACCGACTCTCGGATCGAGCTCGAGACGCTTTTTGGCTGTCGGGTGTATCTCGAGTTATTCGTCAAAGTAAAGTCGGGCTGGGCAGACTCTGAAGCCAGCCTGCGCGCGCATGGCTACGAGTAAGGTTCGAGACGCGGCGTTTGTCCTTCACTCAACGCCATACCGGGAAACCAGTCTGATCGTCGATCTGCTCACCCGTGAGCACGGGAGGGTGGGGGTGGTTGCCAAAGGTGCTAAGCGGGCCGGGTCAGCATTGCGCGCAGTGCTGCTGCAGTTTCAGCCAATTTCGGTGGTGTGGTCTGGGCACGGTGAGCTTCGCACCTTAAATTCTGCGGAGTGGCTGGGAGGCATGCAGCCGCCGCGTGGTGATGCACTGCTTTGCGCGTTCTATACCAATGAACTGCTGCTGCGAATGTTGCCGCGCGAAGATTCGCACCCGGCGCTGTTCGATTCCTACTCGGCCACCTTGATTGCGTTGTCGGAGGGGGCGCCGCTTGAGGAGACACTGCGCGGGTTCGAGTGGCAGCTGCTGCGTGAAACCGGTCACGCACCCGCACTCGAGACCGACGCGACTGGCGAGCCGATCCGGCCTGGCCTGCGTTACGCCTGGCAGCCGGGAAGCGGATTCATCGCGGCGGAGCCGGGTTCGGAAACAGCGGTTGGCGGCACAACCTTGCTTGACCTGGCAGCAGGGCGGCTTACTTCGCCGGATAGCCGTACCGAGGCAAAATATCTGGCCCGGGCAATCCTCTCGCATCAGTTGGAGGGGTACCCGCTTCGCACCCGACAGGTGCTCATTGACCTTCACAAGCTTTCGCCATGATCGAACTCGGTGTGAATATCGACCACGTTGCTACGATTCGGCAGGCTCGCCGCACCTATGAGCCTGATCCCGTCTGGGCGGCGGTCGAAGCGCATCTGGGCGGTGCCGACGGCATTACCGTACATTTGCGGGAAGATCGCAGACATATTCAGGATGCGGATGTCCGACGGCTTCGCGAGCTCACGCACATCAAGCTCAATCTGGAGATGGCAGCCACCGATGAGATGGTGGCCATCGCTACCTCTCTCGCCCCGGAAATGGCCATGCTGGTTCCTGAGGGCCGACACGAAATTACCACCGAGGGTGGGCTGGATATCGTTTCCCAGGAGGCGCGGCTGAAGCAGGTGGTGGCCCGTCTGGCCGATGCGGGCATCGTCACCAGTGTCTTCATTGATGCCGAGGCGCCGCAGATCGAAGCGGCCGCACGGATTGGCGCACGCGTCTGCGAGATTCACACCGGCCCCTACGCGCATGCGTTTCATCAGCAGGGACGTGATGCTGAAAGCGCCGCGGTACGGCATGAGCTTGCGCGTATTCGCAGGGCGGGCGATCTCATCCGGTCTATTGGAATGCGGTTCAACGCGGGTCATGCGCTCAACTACGTGAACGTCCAGCCTGTTGCGGCATTACAGGGGGTGCGAGAGCTTCATATCGGTCATGCCATTGTGTCTCGATCGGTTTTTGTCGGCATTCGAGAAGCAGTCCGCGAGATGAAGCGCCTGATGCGGGAGGCAGCAGCCGGAGCTGCGGTGTGATTTACGGCATCGGCAGCGACATTGTTGCAATGCATCGTATCGAAGCGCTCCTCGATCGCTGGGGTGACAAGTTCGCGCGTCGGGTGCTGGGGCCCGACGAATTGCAGGAGTTCCTTCGCCGTCGCTCCCGTGGCGCGCATGGCGCAGGCTATGCCGCGCGTTACCTTGCTAAACGGTTCGCCGCGAAAGAGGCCTTCAGCAAGGCACTTGGCCTCGGACTTCGCGGGCCGATGACGCTGCTGTCGCTCGAGGTGCTCAACGATCGACGCGGCA
Organism: uncultured Bordetella sp.; assembly: GCA_964581825.1. Taxonomy (GTDB): domain Bacteria; phylum Pseudomonadota; class Gammaproteobacteria; order Burkholderiales; family Burkholderiaceae_E; genus SYIM01. Next base: position 3,869 of record CAZORB010000142.1, on the reverse strand, counting down.
AGCCTTTTGCCAGGGCCCGAAAAGAGCTTGCGCCGTATCTCGAGGCGCGACGGTTGGTTTCTCATGTCTCGCTGTCCGACGAGTCGGATCATGTGATGGCGTTTGTGGTGTTGGAGCAGCAACCGGAAGGGCCGGCGCAAGTGCGCATGGAGGCACAATGAAACCGTCAATTCAGTGTGCGCCAGGCCCCGTGGTGGTCGACGTCGCGGGCACGTCGCTAACCGACGCCGAGCGCGACCGGCTGCGCCATCCCAAGGTGGGGGGCGTCATTCTCTTTTCTCGAAACTTCGCCAACCGGGAGCAGGTCCGCAGGCTTTGCGACGAGATTCGTGCGCTACGCACGCCGCAGCTGCTCATCTGTGTTGATCACGAGGGTGGACGCGTTCAACGTTTCCGTGAGGGCTTTACGGCCATTCCTCCCATGCGCGAGTTGGGAGAGCTCTGGGAGCGCGCGCCGCTCGATGCATGCAAAGAGGCAACACGCCTGGGTCGGATTATTGGAAGTGAACTGCGTGAGGTGGGTGTTGACCTCAGCTTTACGCCTGTCTTGGATCTCGACCATGGTCGCTCGGCGGTCATCGGAAACCGTGCATTCCACAGCGATCCGCGCGTGGTCACACTGTTGGCGCGTTCGCTCAACCATGGATTACTGCTTGCCGGGATGGCCAATTGCGGCAAACACTTTCCAGGTCATGGCTGGGCCAGTGCCGACTCGCATGTTGCCCTGCCAATCGACGAGCGCTCTTTGAAGACAATCATCGAGGAAGACGCATCCCCTTATCGCTGGCTCGGTGAGGCACTCGCCTCCGTGATGCCTGCGCATGTCGTGTATCCCGAGGTGGACGACCAGCCTGCCGGGTTTTCTCGAAAATGGCTCAAGACAATCTTGCGTGGCCGGCTGGGTTTTGATGGCGTTATTTTCAGTGACGACCTCACGATGGAGGGCGCTGCGGTCGCAGGCGATATCCACGCGCGCGCGCGCGCCGCGCTCGATGCAGGTTGCGACATGCTGCTGGTGTGTAACCGCCCCGATTTGGCTGATGCCTTGATTGCGCAACTGCAGTGGCGTCCGGGGCGTCACTGGCTCAGGCGCTGGCAGGCGCTGCGTCCAGGTCGCGATGTCTGAAGACGCTGACCGGCCCGCGGCGGCCGAGTTCGATTCCCGTGCGCTGATCTCGTCGTTGCCTCACAGGCCTGGCGTCTATCGGATGATTGGCGCGGGTGAGCTGCTGTTGTATGTGGGCAAGGCGCGCGATCTACGAAAACGCGTTGCGTCGTATTTCCAGAAGAATCACCCCAGCCCGCGCATCGCACACATGGTCGAGCGCATCGTAAGGGTTGACACAACTGTGACCGCTTCCGAAGCGGAAGCGCTGCTGCTTGAAAGCAATCTCATCAAATCGGGCAAGCCGCGCTACAACATTCTGTTTCGCGATGACAAAAGCTATCCCTATTTGAAGCTGTCCGGGCATCGCCATCCGCGAATCGCTTACTACCGGGGGGTTCTTGAGCGATCAAGTCGATACTTTGGCCCGTATCCAAGCGCCTGGGCAGTCAAGGAAAGCATCCAGGTACTGCAGAAGGTGTTCAGGCTACGCAGCTGCGAGGATTCGGTGTACTCCAACCGAACCCGACCATGTCTGCTGCACCAGATCGGGCGCTGCAGCGCACCTTGCGTCGGTGCTGTGAGCGATGACGACTACGCGCGTGATGTCGACGCAGCGGTTCGATTCCTGCGTGGCGGTCATCGCGAACTGCTCGACGAATTTGAGCGCCAGATGCATACGGCCGCCGAACGGCTTGAATTTGAACAGGCAGCTGTGTTGCGTGACCGGATGACCGCGCTGTCTCGGGTTCTAAGCCAACAATCGATGGATACAGGCACCGACACCGACGCCGATGTCATCGCTGTATGTGTTGAGGCAGGCAAGGCCTGTGTCAATCTGGCCATGGTTCGCGGGGGACGCCACCTTGGCGATCGGGCGTTTTTCCCTGAGCTTCGCGCAGCGGAAAGCGGTGATGAGAGCTTCCAGGCCGAGGTGCTGAGCGCGTTTCTGCTCCAGCACTACGATGCGCTACCGGTGCCCGCGATCATCATTGCCAATCAGCCTGCCCCTGACGAAGCCACGCTTGCATGGTTGCAGGAGCGCTCCGGCCAGTCGGTACAGTGGCTGCGTCAACCGCATGAGCAACGGCGGCGGTGGCTTGAACAGGCGGTTTCAAATGGCAGGCTGGCAATCGCCCAGCGTGCGATTGAGGAAGGATCGCAGCGGGGACGCACGCGTGAGCTCGCGGCGCTGCTTGGCGTTGATGATGGCTCCGACCTCGAGGCGCTGCGAATCGAATGCTTTGACATCAGTCACACCATGGGTGAAGCGACTCAGGCTTCCTGCGTCGTCTATGAGTCGCATGCCATGCAGTCATCGCAATATCGACGCTACAACATTGAGTCGGCAACGCCCGGTGACGATCCTGGCGCGATGCGAGAGGTGTTGTCCCGACGCTATCGCGCGCTGACTGGAAAGCCGCCCGATGTCGTGCTGATTGACGGTGGAACTGCTCAGGTTGGCGCCGCTTGCGAGGTGTTCGACGAGCTCGGGCTGGATCGCTCGCTGCTGGTAGGGGTCGTGAAAGGTGAGGGGCGCAAGGTTGGGCTGGAGCGACTGGTCTTTGCCGATGGGCGGCCCACCCTTACGCCCGGCGTCGAGTCTCAGGCCCTGATGCTGATTGCTCGAATACGAGATGAGGCGCACCGCTTCGCGATTACTGGAATGCGTGCCCGGCGCGCTCGGGCGCGGCAGGGAGCCAGCCTGGACGACATTGAGGGCATAGGCCCGAAACGCCGGCAGCGTCTGCTTGCCCGTTTCGGCGGCTTGCGTGGCATCATGGCGGCCAGCGTCGAGGATCTGGCCGCGGTCGAGGGAATTTCGCATTCCCTGGCCGAGGAGATCTACCGTCGGTTGCATTGACGGACCTGCCATCGCCCGCGGCGTCCTGTTTCACTACGTCGCGTTCAATTCATGTTTACAAGTCTTCCCAACATTCTCACCTGGCTACGTGTACTGGCCATCCCCCTTCTGGTGGGGGTGTTCTATTTGCCCGTTTCGCCGGGCGCACGCGATGTGATCGCCACGGTGCTGTTTGTCAGCGCGGCCATAACCGATTGGCTTGACGGATGGCTTGCCCGCAAGATGGAGCAAACATCGGCGTTCGGAGCCTTTCTTGATCCAGTGGCCGATAAGCTGATTGTCTGTACGGCGCTGGTAGTGCTGGTACACCTTGATCGGGTTGAAGCGTTAGTCGCTGCGATCATCATCGGACGCGAAATCACCATTTCCGCGCTGCGCGAATGGATGGCGCAGGTCGGCGCAAGTGCCAGCGTGGCGGTTCACTCGATTGGTAAGCTGAAGACCATCGCTCAGCTGGTGGCAATCCCGATGCTGCTGTTTCACGGGTCGCTGTTCGGCGTGATCGACACACGAGTGGTCGGGGCGTGGCTGATTTTCTTTGCTGCGATTCTTACCGTCTGGTCAATGGTGTACTACCTGCGAAGAGCCTGGCCGTATTTGCAAGGCAAATAATTGGTGGTGTCCGTTGGTTTGACAGGCGTTTTATCACCGGCTATATTCTCGGGCTGTCCGCGGGAGTAGCTCAGTTGGTAGAGCGCAACCTTGCCAAGGTTGAGGTCGCGAGTTCGAGACTCGTCTCCCGCTCCAAATTGCGAAAGGGAAGCATTGCTTCCCTTTTTATTTCGGCGGTTTGCGTTGCCTTCTGGCGCTGAACCGCCGCCAGGTTGTAAGGTGTTTCGACACCCCCGGCGGGGTGGCAGAGTGGTTATGCAGCGGCCTGCAAAGCCGTGGACGCCGGTT
>CAZORB010000141.1:1590-10198 GCA_964581825.1 uncultured Bordetella sp. | reverse complement strand
GCCGATGTTCAGGATCTCGCGGTCAATGCGAAGCTGGGCTTCCTTGGCATGACGGCAGGCGGTGCAGGCACGGGCTCAGGTCTTCACATCGAAGGCAAAGCCTCGCTTGCGCTGGATCGCACGCCCGACCAGGCGGGGGGCGCGCGCTTCAAGCTCGGCGAACTGCTGACTGACGGCCTGTCCGCCCTGCAGTTTGGCTTGACCGGTGATGCCTACGCACGGATGCGCGACCTCACGCTGAAGACTGGCGGCGGTGCCGGCTTCAATATCGGTCGCGGGCTCGAGCTCGGTGTCTATGTGCCCGATTTCTCAAACATCGCTGGCTTCAAACTGGTGTTTGACTCGGGCTTCGATATCGCCGACCAGACCGATCTGAGCAAGCACGGTCTGACCGGTAAGGAAATCGTTGCGGTCGTGCCTGACCTCGGTTCGATCCTGGACGTGAGTCGGCTGAGCTTTGCAGACATCATCGGCGGCATCCGGATGGTGGGCGACCTGATCGAGGAGACCATCGGCGACCAGGCTTTCTACACCCAGAGTATTCCGCTGATCGATCGCTCACTGGCCGATATGCTGGCCTTTAGCGACAACTTCCTTGCCAAGATTGAGGCGGCCGCCGCAACGCCTGCAGGGGCCTTGGATGAAGCAGAGCGGCTGATTGAAGAAGCGCTGGGGCTGAATCCCTCAATGCTTGATCTGTCGATCGACGATACGAAGAAGCTGCTGCGTATCGACTTCAATTACACGCTCGCGCTTGCACAAGATTTCAACCTCAAGCTTGATCTTGCATCCCTTCTGAAACTCGCGGGCTCAGAGATCGCGCTGCCGCCGTCGATGACGGAACTGTTTGATGTCAGCGGCGCGGCCGCGGGTCGGTTAAGCGCCGGACTCGTGCTGTCCGCGGGCGTTGGTATCGCGCTGCCGGGTGCGCCCAAGGGAACGCCTGCGGTTCAGATCCTCGATCACGATGCGGTCACTGGCAAGGGAACCAAGCTTGACCTCACCGCGGCGGTGCAGGCGGGTGGCGTCACGCTGAAACTACAGGCGGGCCAGATCGAGGCGGGTATTGTTGACGGCACCATCGTGTTAGACGAAGACGCCGATATCAAGACGCCGGCGCCCGCGGCGTTGCGCGTCTCAATGAAAGACGGGCTCCCCACGGTGTCGGCGATTGGCGCGTTTGATATCGATCTGCCGCTCAAGCTGATGCTCAAGGGCAAGCCTGTGCCGCTCGGCAGCGTTCATGTGTACACCGATCCCGCGTTGCAGGGCGGCGGAGTACAGGCTCTGTTCGAACAGCTGATCGGTAAGCGCGTGGGTCAGCCTTCGGCAGTGCTCATTGATCTGCCTGATTTCGAGCGCCTGGTGTCCACTGACAACTTGCTGCTCAAGATGCTCTACGACCCCTCGCCGGTGTTAGACGGCATCGACCTCGGTCTGGGCGAAGTGCAGAGCTTGTTTGAGTCAACGATTGATGTTGACCTGCCGTTTATTGGCAACAGACTGGCCCAGGTCGGCACCATGATCGGCGATCTGCGGGGCGGGTTGCTGCAGAACTTGCGCAAGGCGCTGCTTGGCAGCAATGGTTTGCCGGTTCCTGGCAAGCCAGTCGAAATCCTCCAGCAGACGCTCTTCGATGCCTTCAACGGGCTGGGCATGCTGAAGGACACCAATCGCGACGGCAGGGTCAGCCTCGCAGACGTGGATGTGGGCTTCTACGATGTGTCGGGCAAGCGGCTCATGACCTGGACCAAGGGCATGCCGTTCCCGAAAGGGGCAGTTGACGCGATTCGCTTCGACATGGACCTCGGGGGTCGGGTGCTGGGTAGCGGATTTGAGATTCCGCTTGATCTGAACCTGCCTGGCTTCGAGTTATCGGTCAACGGCGGCTTTGGCCTTGACGTGAGCTGGGCCTATGACTTCTCGTTCGGACTCTCGGCGGTTGAGGGCTTTTATCTCGGCGTAAACAGCGACGCAACGCCGGAGTTGCAGCTCGATGTGGGGCTATTCCTCGACGGTAACCCGACCGATCCGGACAAAATCACGCCCTTCCAGGGCTACGGCAAACTGCTGTTCTTCGAGGCCGGTCTGAAGGATATCGACCGCGATCCGAATAAGCCCGGCCATCAGCCAAGCGCACTCACCGGCAAGCTTGCACTCGACGTCGTGGGTGATGCGGCGGGGCGCCTCACGCTTGGCAAAGTGCTCTCCGACCGGCTGGCTGCCTTCAAGCCCAGCTTCGTGGTGGATGCAGACCTGCGGCTGGGGCTGTCACTCGCGGCAGCGCAGCTGCCTAAGCTGGAAGCCGATTTCGTCTTTAAATGGGGCTGGGCGCTTGGAAATAGCGCCAAGGTTGAAATGCCGCGCGTCAACATCGAGAACATCCGTCTCGATCTCAAGTCGGCAGTGTTTGACTGGCTGATGCCGATCGCTGAGCGGGTAGCCAAGGCGGTCTCACCGTTCAAAGGGGTGGTGGATGCACTGGTAACGCCTGTCTCCGGGCTTGATCTTGTTGTGCCAAGCGACCCGACGCTGCGCGGCGTGATCAACATGGCCTATGCGAAGAAAAACTCACGTGCCGCACCCATCAACTGGGCATTCCTCGATGCGGTGCGGTTCGCGTTGCAGATGCCCGACCAGATTCGGTCACTGGGCTCGATCGGCTCCACCTTGCCGTTGGGCAGCCTCTACAACCTGGGACGCTCAGACTTCAGATTCGCATCAGCTGTTCTGAGTACCGGGCCAGGCAGTGACTCGGCGGTCCGAAGTCAGCTCGACAGTGAAGCAAGCCGTCTTGCGAGACAGGGCTCTGGCGGCATTCAAAGCACCGATCGCTCCGGCCTTGTGTTCATGCCTTACCTGCTTGACATTGGTAACTGGGCCAAGATGTTCAGTGGCGGTAACGCCACGCTGTTTACCTATGAGCTACCGCTCTTCAACCTCGACTTCAGTTTCGATCAGGACCTGGTTCGTATTCCTGTGCCGTTCCCGCCCGCGTCATGGATCAACATCACGATTGGCGCATTTGGCAGTATCCGCGGCATCGTCGATCTGGCCTTCGGGTATGACACCTTTGGCATCCAGAGATTCATGCAGACTGACAATCTGATGGATGTGCTGGACGGCTTCTTCATCAGCGACTACTCGCTGCCAGTGTTGCGCGACGGTAAGCTGGTGCCCGATGCCGGCGGCAAAGAAAAACCTGAGTTCAGCCTGAACCTCACGCTGGGGCTTAGAGGTTCATTGAATGCGGTGGTATTCGAAGGTGGCGTGGAGGGATCCGTGACAGCTTCCGTCAGCGCCGACCTGAGCGATCTTTCCACTGCCACGGTTGTTCGAGACGCCAATGGTCAGGTAACCGCCGCACCGTTTGCGGGCGACGGCAAGATCCGAGCCTCTGAACTGATCACCATGTTGAACTATCAGGGCGGCGGTGCGTTGAACCTGTTCAACATTGATGCTTCGCTGGGGGTCAGTGCGAGTGCCTTCGGCCGCATTGGTGTCTGGCCGTTTGAGTACAACGATTCGAAGGTGCTCTTCGACAGAACACTTTATTCGCTTGCTTATCGTGCGCCGGTTGTGCAACCCCTGCTGGGGAGCGTCAGCAATGGCGTGCTTACGCTGTATTCAGGCCCAAGCGCGAGCTCGCGAGCCTATCTTGACACCACTGACGCGGGCGAGACCTGGAAGCTGAGCGGATCCGGCGGCAAAGTACAAGTGGAATTTGCCGGCAAATACTATCGAGAATTTACTGGCATCAACCGAATTGAAGTCGACCTCGGCCAGGGGAACGACAACTTCGACGCCTCGCGGCTGCGCGATGTCAGAGTGATCGCGAAGGGCGGGGCTGGTGACGACACCATCGTACTGGGCGCGGCGGGTGGATCGGCCTTCGACGATCAGGGTGACAACATCCTGAAGGCGGTGGAAACCAGCACAGCGCCAGTCACACTGGTTGGCGGCGACGGGAATGATTCGCTGACCGGTGGCGCTGGCCCTGATGTGCTGATTCCGGGCCCTGGTACCAACATCGTGAATGGCGGTAGCGGCGACGATCAGTTGTTCGCGCTTGAAGGCGGTAACCGTCTCACGGGCGGCGATGGCATCGATCGCTACGTGTTCATCGGTGCGCTGGGCGCAAATCGCATGATCGAAAAAGGCGATCAGCCCTCGATCCTTGATTTCTCCGGCTCGCTGCCGGCTGAGTTCGCATCGCTTGCCGGTACGGTAGCGGGCGTGCCGACGGTATCGATTCCCAGCGGATTTACCGCCACGCGCGGAGGCCCCGCGCAGTTGCTGCTACGGGGTACACCCTTCCGGTTTGACGGTCCAGCAGATGAACCGCTCACCGTGACGCTTCGTGTACCGGACGGTGTGATTTCTGCCAGCTCGCAGGACGGCGTCTCGGTTAGGGGCAAGGCGATTGAGCGCACCTTCACAGGTACCGTCGCTGAGCTGAACGCGTACTTTACGAAGCCAGGGCGGGTCACTTATAACTACACCAGTAACGAGCCGACCCGACCGCTCTCTATCGAAATCGCGTACGACTCGGTCATCAGCACTGCGCAGGCGACGATCACCGCTACCCTCACGCTGGATCAGGTTCGCGGTTGGCGCGACGTGGCGGTATCGGCCAGCAGGCAAGTTGCGATCGCGTTGCCTACCGCGACGTCGTCAGTCAGTACGCCAGGGGGGATCTGGGTCTCGACCGATGGCGGCACAACCTGGACGGAGTCCGCCGCACCGAAAGATCGTCAGTACTCGGCGGTCGCGGTCTCGGCTGATGGCCAGAAGATCGTTGCCGCGGTCACAGGGGGCGGTCTGCTCGCATCGATCGATGGGGGCGCTACCTGGGTCGATTCGGGCGCTCCAAGCGATGCCTATACCGATGTGACGATTCTTGCCGACGGGCGCGCCATTGCCGCGGACCGCACGACTCGCGAGCAGTTCGCGAACAGCCGTACCGACAAGGGCTGGCGCAACACGACGGGCGTGCTGCGGCTCTCGGATGCCCAGATGGGTAACTGGACCGAGATCCCCGGGGTGCCCAATGCAAACTGGAGCGACGTTGCAGCCAGCGCCGATGGTCGCGCCGTGATCGCGGTATCGGGAGCGGCCGAGTTCGGCTCGACCCCAAGCGCGGTATGGATTGGACGGGCGGGCGCTGGTGGCGCTCTTGCCTGGACGGCAAGCTCAAGCGGGCTGCCGTCTAATGCCAACTGGTCGGCCGCGGCGATCGATCCGAGCGGGACGCGCGCCTACATCGCGAGCCGAGGCGGAATGGTTTACTCGGCGGATCTGTCCAAACCCACAATCGCCTGGCAGTCCACAGGGTTGGCAACGGCTGACTGGAGTTCGCTCGCGTTTTCTGCTGACGGCAAGTCGGTGGTTGCAGCGGCCACCGGTTTGGGCAAAAGCGGCCTTTGGTTGCTGGAGGAAGCCGGTGGCTGGCGTCAGATCAGCACCGCGGGCTTGTCGCCGCTCAACCGCTCTGGAACGCCAGTCGATGTCGAATGGACGGGTGCGGTGTTCAATCCAGAAGGTAATTCGATCATCGCAGTGGCCACTGGAAACCGCGTCTTCACGGTCCCCATTCCGACGTCACGTGCGACACCCTCCATCGTCGCGCCAGCCCGCCTCGAAGCACCGGCCGGGATGACCAGTGCACTGACCTTTGGGTCGAACACGATCGTCGATGCCGATTCAGCCTCGCTCACGCTTTCCATCGGTTTGAGCAACGCCGCGGCAGGAGCCGTTGTGCTCGATCCCGCTGCAGTGACCGCCGCAGGTCTGAAGCTGGGCGGTGACAGCACAGTACCCACGCTGAGCGGTTCGCCCGCTGCGCTCTCATCATTCCTGAAGAGAGCTGGCGCCGTGAGTGTCACCCTGGCACCGGGTGCCAAGGATGTGGCACTCGACATGGCCGTCACGGATGGCACCGGGACCGCGCAGGCGCGTGTGCCGCTGGCTGCAACCGTGCTATTTGCCAGCACCTCCAGCTACAACGGCGGCGCGCTGGAAATTATCGACATCGGCGGTAGTGACCTGAGGCTGAGCCGCTTCAATCTGTCTCAGACCCGACTTGGGCCCATGAACGATGAGCTCACTATCCAGCGGCTCATTGAGCCCACGCTCACGCTTACCGCATCGGGTGGCGCTGACCGTTACGTCTTCGACGCGGGCAGTACGCAGTCCACCACCGTTCGCACCGTCGAGCTGAAGGACAGCGCAGCCAAAGGTCTGGCGGATGACTCGCTCGTGATGCGGATGAAGTCGCTGCAGTTCTCCACCACTGGCAATGTGCTGCAGTTGGGTGCGGGACAGGTGCTGAGCGGCGTCGAGCGGGTAACGTGGGATGCAGGTCTTGGCGAGCTGGTTGTAATTGGCGACGTCGTGACGCTTAAACCCATCGACGGGCAAGCCAAGGTCGATCTTGGGCAGTCGCGTCTGCGGATCGAAGCAGAGCGACTGATTGTAGAGGGCACGATTCAGGCCAAGGCCGTGACACTCAACGTCACCGGACTGGTTGAGCTCAACGGCGCCCTGCTTGATGGCGCAGGTAATCCCGTCAATGCAGGCTCGGTGCGGATCGCGAAGCCCGTCGCGCTCGGGGCTGGCACGGTCGATCTGGGCTCGCTTGTGACCGCGGGAAGCGGTGCGGGCGTTCAGATCGTTCCCACTGACCCTTCGATGGCCATTAAGCTGGGCCCGAGCTCCGGAATCGCTGCGCGCTCGGCGGGCGCATCCCTCAGCCTCGATCCTTCGAGTCTTGCCAGCGTCAACCTGCCGGTGCTGGTCATTGGCGCCAACGGCGGGGCCAACCCTGTTTCGCTGGGCGGCGGTGGCGCTTCGATTGCGTTGAAGACAGACCTGGTGGTCATGGCGCAAGGCTCAGGGGGCCGTATCGACGTGGCCGGTCAGATGACCGGCCAGAAGCTCGAGTTGTATGGCCCCGGTAACACCACGGTGTTTGCCGAGGACACCACCGTAGCCATGAGCGACAGTATCCTGATCGATGACTCGGTGCGGTTCGACGGTACGGTGACGGTGTCGGCAGGTGAAGGTGCTGTCGGGCCGGAAGATCTCACGATTACCGGTCGCCTTACCGGCGGCGAAGGCGCGGCGGACACGCTGACGCTTCGTAGCAATGGCGGTACCGTGCAGGTGTCAGGTCGCGTCGGTAACGGCATCGGTGCGCTTGACATCACCTCAGGCGGTACGGGCTATGTTGATGGTACCTATACCGAGGTTGATCTGATCGGTGGCTCGGGATTAAGCGCAACGGCCACGGTGGAAGTCATCGGTGGCAAGGTCGTCTCGGTGGCGCTGCACTCAGGTGGCGCAGGCTACCGGATGGGTGACTCGATCCGGATCGCTCGCTCGAGCCTCGGCGACCTGTCGGGTAAAGCGCAAGGCTTTGAAGCACGTGTAACAAGCGTGACAGCTATTGAGTCGCTTACGGTGACCGGCGCCAAGGATGTGATCTTCGACGAGAAGGTCGTGGTCGATGGTGATCTGGTGATTCGGGCCACCGGGCGCGTGCAGTTCCTCGATGAAGTAAGGATCACAGGTGGCGGCCGACTGATCATCGAAGGCGCGGCCGAACTGATCATCAACAACGGCATGGAATTCGAAGCCTCAGCAGTGGGGCAGCAAGCGGGTGGACTCGAATTTGACGGCCTCGTAAGCGGCTCAACCGTAAGCTTCCCGGCCGGCATCGCCGTGGGTGACGCGAACCGCGTCACGATCACAGGCGTCACGTCACTCGATTTGGCAAGAGCCACGCAAGCACCACGATTCGATCTGTCGGCTACCGGGGGCACCGTTTCATTCGAGGCGCCGGTCGGGCAGCCTCGGGCGGCGCTCGATATCGGTCGACTCGATCTGGCTGCAAGCGGTGGCGACTTGACCGTGTCGGTTGTTACCAATGTGGTGATGACCAACCTGAAGGCTGCATCGCTAGCATCCACCTCTGGCACGATCACGCTCGCACAGAACGCGGTCGTGTCGGCGGGCGATGTCACGTTCACAGCAATGAAAGGTGCGTTAGCTGCGAGAAGCGGTGCGCTTGTGAGCGGCGAAAGCCTCAAGATTCGTGTCGGTCAGGGTATTTGGTCCGAAGGATCGCCGCTGCGTACAGACATCAGCGCGCTGGATGTCGCCACCGAAAGCGGCGATATCTTCATCAATGAAACCGATTCCGTCACGATCAAGGGCGCGGGCGTCAGCATCGCAAGTGGTGCTGGCAAGATCGGCCTGACTGCGACGAAAGACATTTTGATGCAACCTCCCGCAGGGCTCACCACTGCGGGCGGATCCTTACGGTTGCTGGCCGGTGGCGATGTGGGGCTATCGCAGGTCGACACCAAGGCAGGGACGATCCAGGTCGACGCGGGTGGTCGAATTTTCGATAACACCGGCGGCGGCGGGAAAACCCATCTGAAAACCAGCAGCACACTGACGCTGAACGCTTCGAACGGTGTGGGCGGCTATGGCAGTGCACAGCTGCGGGTTGATGCGGATACAGTCGATGTCTACAACGCTTCGTCGGGCAATGTAGTCATTGCCGGTGAACGCGGCGTTCGTGCCGGCAGTTCAGGCATTCGCT
>CAZORB010000141.1:228-1490 GCA_964581825.1 uncultured Bordetella sp. | reverse complement strand
AATGTAGTCATTGCCGGTGAACGCGGCGTTCGTGCCGGCAGTTCAGGCATTCGCTCAGACGCACCGGCGGGGGCCGTTGCGATCTTCTCCGAAACCGGCCGCGTCGAACCGGGCAATATCCGTGCGGCCAGCGGAAAACTGGTCATGGTGTCGGGTAAGAGCGGGCTCACCGAGAGCGAAGCTGCTGGCGTGCTGGCGGTGGTGAGCATGGGCAGCGCCGCTGCTTCAACGCCGTCGGCAGGCAGCTCCAGCCCCATGGCCGTGAGCCTTCGCGGTCTGGTCGCATCGGCATCGGTACCCACTTCGAGTGCGCAGGCACTGTCGTCGGCGCCGCCGTCGCTCTCTTCGGCCTCCTCCAGCCTGAGTCAGGTCGGCACGGCTGCGAGTAACGGGTCAGCGGGCTCGACCGGGGCGTCAGCCGCCGGTGGCGCGCAGGCAAGCGATCTGGTCATTGCAGGGCGCACCGTGGCAGCGGGCGAAAGCGCAACCTCCGCTGTCACAGCATCAGCGACAGGCGGTTCAGGCAATGCGCCCGCGCCATCCGGTCAGGGCGTGGTCGCAATCAGCGGCAACGTCTCGTCGGTATCCCAGATCGGTACGATCACGACCATTGGCCGCTCGACTTCGCTGATGCTCGATGCAGCGCTCAAGACGATCGAAATCTCGACCCGACCGATGGCCACCGGGTCGGGGACGCTCAGTGAGCTGATGAACCGCACGCCTATGATGCGCTCTGAGTCGCCCGGAATGCTGCGCGAGGGTGACGGCATGCCCGCGACGGCACCGCTACCCGCCGCGGCTCCGCAGGGTCCCGCGCCCGCCTCGCAGCCGGCGGCTCCAGCGGCGGCGCAGCAGCCCGCTCCGGTCACAGGTACCCCAGCGCCTGCGAGCAGCCCGGCTTCCCAAGGTACGCAGGGCGGCGGATCCGCCGCCCCCGCGCCGGCTTCGCCATCAGCCGCGCCAGCCGCGCCGCCGCCCGCCGATTCTGGCGCGACCGGGGCGCCGGTCGTTCCTCCCGCGCCGGGCTCGGGCGCACAGGGGGCAGGTGCCAGCGGCACCCCAGAGAGCGGTGGAGGAGGGGCTGGCCCGGGCGATGCACCGACTGAGGGTCCGCGCTCGCTGCTGCCAGGGGACTTCGAGCCGCGGGTCGCGCAGTCGGGGCTCTGGGCGAGATTGGCTCGCTGGCTGAATCCGGAGGCCGTTATTGCGGAACCACGGAACGACCGCCCCGACCTGTCGGTGACGCAGGCGGTTACGGAACA
>CAZORB010000141.1:0-218 GCA_964581825.1 uncultured Bordetella sp. | reverse complement strand
GCCATCGGATCACCCAAGTGGCTCGAATGAGGCCGTTACCGCTGACGCCGCATCGGGCGGAAGTGGCGTCGCTCCTGCGCAGTCGGGGGCGAGCCCGGCTGATCGGCCATCTGCCGCCGGTTAAGGGCACGCTATTGATTCGCCGGCAGCGGTTCGATGCATCGCCGCTGCCGGCGGCCGCTAAATCATGCGGGCAGGTCAAACACCAGTACTTCAGC
>CAZORB010000140.1:0-10211 GCA_964581825.1 uncultured Bordetella sp. | reverse complement strand
GCTCGATCGCAGCGCAATCGCCAACGCCCGATGACATCTGTTATCGGAATAATTTTGACGACCCCGCCCGACCGCTTTGTCTGCGGCTTCCTCCCGGCTGGGGACAGCGGTTGCGCGATGCGATGGCTCTCCTGGTAGATGAGCTGCGGACGGCGATTCCCGCGGTGTTTGAAAGCGAGGAGTATCACTCGCGCGTATCGACAATCGATAGTCGCTTTGCCGCCTTGCAGGAGCGGACCTTCGGCGAGCTGATTGCGGAGGCACGCAGCAGCGGTGTAGCGTTGTGGCGAACGCCATCAGGCTTTTCGTTCGCACCGGCGCGCGACGGCGATGTGATGCCCCCAGAGGACTTTGAGCAGCTGCCCCCTGCCGACCGGGAACGTATCGGGCATGCGATCGAGACGCTGCAGCAGCGGTTGGAGCGGCTGATGCGCCATGTGGTGAGCTGGCGGCGCGAGCGGCGCGCTGCCCTTCGCAAGTTAAACCGCGAGGTGACGATGATCGCGGTGGGCAATCTGGTCGACGATCTGATTCGGCAATATTTGCCGCTACCCGAGGTGGTCGAACATCTGGTGGCGTTGCAGCGCGATGTGATCGATAACGCCGAACTGTTTCAGCAACCCAGCGAAGGGTCTACCACCGACTGGGCGACAACCCAGGCCGATGGTGATACCCCTACGCGACGGTATCTGCTCAATTTGCTTGTGACCCGAGGGCGGCACGAGGGGGCTCCTGTCGTGGTCGAAGAAAGCCCCAGCTTCAGCAATCTGGTGGGCCGGGTGGAATACATGGCGCGCTTCGGCGCGTTGGTGACCGATTTCGGAATGATCAAACCGGGCGCGATGCACCGGGCAGCGGGTGGCTATCTGCTGCTTGATGCGCGGCGGGTGCTGATGCAGCCGTTTGCGTGGGATGCACTGAAGCGGGCGCTGATTACTCGCGAAATTCGTATCGAGTCCGCGGGTCAACAGCTCGGGCTGACCAGCACTGTGACGCTCGAGCCGCAGCCCACGCCCTTCGATGCCAAGGTGGTCTTGTTTGGCGATCGGTCGCTCTACATGATGCTTCGAAGCTTTGATCCCGACTTTTCCGAGCTGTTCAAGATCGCCCCCGAATTTGGCCGCGTCACTGAACGTACCGCTGAGTCAGTGGCCCGCTATGCGCAGTGGCTCGCCCTGGCCGCCCAGCAGGCAGGACTCCGTCGCTTCGATGCGGATGCCCTGGGGCGGGTGATTGACTGGTCATCGCGCATTGCGGAGGATTCGACCAAGCTCAGCCTGGAATTGCGGCGCGTGCAGGATCTGCTGGTTGAGGCGGATCAGTGGGCCGGGCGGCGCGGTGCCGAGCGTGTGGAGTCGGGCGATGTGCTCGCATCGCTTGCTGCCCGCCGTGTTCGCACGGGCGAGATTCGACAACGCGTTCATCAGCAGATTTTTGAACGCACGCTGTTGATCGATACCGAGGGTAGCCGGGTTGCGCAGGTCAATGGCCTGGCGGTCATTGCGCTGGGGGAGCACAGCTTCGGGCTGCCGGCGCGGATCACCGCCACCACGCGAATTGGTGACGGTTCGGTGGTGGACATCCAGCGCGAGTCGCAACTGGGCGGCTCGGTTCACTCCAAGGGCGTGATGATCCTTTCGTCCTATCTGGCCGCCCGCTACAGCGCTCGTGAGCCGCTGTCGCTGTCGGGATCGCTGGTGTTCGAACAGACCTATGCCGAGGTGGATGGCGACTCGGCATCGCTCGCGGAGTTGTGTGCGCTGCTGTCGTCGCTATCTGGGCTGGCGCTGCGTCAATCATTCGCAATGACCGGATCGGTCAATCAGCACGGCGAGGTCCAGGCGGTTGGCGCGGTCAACGAAAAAATCGAAGGGTTCTTCGATATCTGCGAGGCGAGGCGCACCGCAGCGAGCGCTGATGAACCGGTGACCGCGGTGCATGGCGTACTGATTCCCGCCTCGAATGTCCGTCACCTTGCGCTGCGTGATGACGTGGTCGCGGCGGTTCGAGCAGGGCGCTTTGCGGTGGTGGCCGTTGGCCGGGTGGATGAAGCGATCGCCTGGCTGTTCTCGGATGGCGTCGAGCCCCCTGATGTCGCCGCGTGCTCGGCCCGGATGGATGAACGGATTCGCCGCCGCCTTCGCGAGTTCGCTCGATTGCGGCAACGGTTCGCAGGCGTCAGCGCTGCCGAGCGCGTTCGTCGGCCGCGCTGACGCGGGCGATCACTTAAACGCCCATCTCCGCGAACACCTTGCGTGCCACCCGGAACGCGTCCAGCGCGGCCGGCGCACCGCAGTACACCGCGGCGTGCAGCATGATTTCCTTCAGTTCATCGCGGGTGAGGCCATTCCGGATGGCCCCGCGCAGATGAATTTCAAGCTCATGCGGGCGATTGAGCGCGATGGTCATGGACACGGTGATCATGCTGCGTGACCGATGGTCAAGGCCCGGCCGGGTCCACGATGCGCCCCAGGCGTGCTCGGTAATGTAATTCTGCAGATCAGCGGTCAGATCATCGGCGTCGCGGAACGCTTTCGCCACATATTCATCCCCGAGTACCTTGCGGCGCGTCTGCAAGCCCTGGCGCCATGTGTCAGACTTTCCGTTTTCGTCGATTTCCATATCGGATTTCCCTTCCGTTCCATTCAAACAATTCAATCAGTCAACTGGCCATGGCCCAATACGTTTACACGATGAACCGCGTCGGCAAGATCGTTCCGCCGAAGCGCCAGATTCTCAAGGACATCTCCCTGTCGTTCTTTCCCGGCGCCAAAATCGGTGTGCTGGGCCTGAACGGCGCGGGCAAGTCTACCCTGCTGCGGATCATGGCAGGGGTCGACAAAGACATCGAAGGCGATGCGGTGCCGATGCCGGGCATTCGCATCGGCTACCTGCCTCAGGAGCCCGAGCTGCGGGCCGAGGCCACCGTTCGGGAGGCGGTTGAAGAGGGGCTGGGCGAAATTACCGAAGCGCGCAAGCGGCTGGAGGAAATCTACGCCGCCTATGCCGAGCCCGACGCCGACTTCGACGCGCTTGCCACCGAGCAGGCCAAGTACGAAGCGGTGCTGGCGACCGCGGGCAGCGATGGCGACCATCAGATGGAGATCGCGGCCGACGCGCTGCGCCTGCCCGCCTGGGACGCGGTGATTGGCAACCTGTCGGGCGGGGAGAAGCGCCGGGTGGCACTGTGCCGACTGCTGCTGTCGCGCCCCGACATGCTGCTGCTCGACGAGCCCACCAACCACCTGGATGCCGAGAGCGTTGATTGGTTAGAGCAGTTTCTGCAGCGCTTTCCCGGCACCGTGGTGGCAGTCACCCACGATCGCTACTTCCTCGACAACGCGGCCGAGTGGATTCTCGAACTCGACCGCGGCCACGGTATTCCATGGAAGGGCAACTACAGTTCATGGCTTGAGCAGAAAGAGGCCCGCCTGCAAACCGAGGCCAAGCAGGAAGCCGCTCGAATCAAAACTATGAAGGCTGAGCTTGAGTGGGTTCGTCAGAACCCCAAGGGCCGCCAGGCCAAGAGCAAGGCCAGGCTTGCGCGATTCGAAGAGCTCAGCTCGCAGGAATATCAGAAGCGCAATGAAACCCAGGAGATCTTCATTCCGGTGGCAGAACGCCTGGGCGCCGAAGTCATCGAGTTCAAGGACGTCAGCAAGGCGTTCGGTGATCGTCTGCTCATGGACAAGGTGAGCTTCAAGGTGCCGCAGGGCGCCATTGTGGGCATCATTGGTCCCAACGGCGCGGGTAAATCCACCCTGTTCAAGATGATCACCGGGGTTGAAAAGCCCGATTCAGGGTCGGTTGAAGTCGGTAAAACCGTGCAGATGGCCTCGGTGGATCAGCTGCGCGATTCGCTGCCCAACGACAAAACCGTGTGGGAAGCCATTTCCGGCGGCTCTGATCTGATCACGGTGGGCAAGTTTGAAATGCCGTCTCGCGCCTATATCGGTCGCTTCAACTTCAAGGGCGCAGCTCAGCAGAAGATCGTCGGCAAGCTGTCGGGTGGTGAGCGCGGGCGATTGCATCTGGCAAAAACGCTGTCCACCGGCGGCAACGTGCTGCTGCTCGATGAGCCCTCTAACGACCTCGATGTTGAAACGCTGCGTGCGCTTGAAGACGCATTGCTCGAGTTCGCTGGCTGCGTCATGGTGATCTCGCATGATCGCTGGTTCCTCGACCGAATCGCCACGCACATTCTCGCGGCCGAGGGCGACTCGCAGTGGGTGTTCTTTAACGGCAACTACCAGGAATACGAGGCCGATAAGAAACGACGGCTGGGTGAAGACGGCGCTCGTCCCACCCGTATTCGCTACAAGCCGATCAGTCGATAACTAAAGGCTGGCCGTTGTCGTCGACCCAGCCCAGGGTTTCGGCGAGACGGCCCAGCACCCAGCCGATTTCGCCGTCGGTCAGGCCCAGGTTGGTGGTGGGCAGGCCGGCGCGAATTCTGGTGAGTACATCGGCTTCGGCAATGCCCAGTTCGTGAAGCTGTGCTCGAGCGGGTTCACCCAGCATCTGCGCCAGATCCTCGCAGAGCTCGTGTCGCTCCAGCAGCTCGGCCCAGCTCAGGGTGGGTTTGATGCGGCCCGGCGGCACATATAAGCGCATGAATGCCTCGGGCACCTGACGTTGGCTGCTTTCGTCCATTCGTCATCATAGAACACGGCCACGGAGGGGCTTGCATGGCGGGTGGTGCGCCTGCGCGCCATGGCGCCCTGCGATGGTGCGGGCAGCACCGGCTTGGGGCGCGAAGCGTGGTCCGGGGCCACTCCGGCGCTGGCATGGCGTATGCATCGGATGAAGCAGAGTCAGCGCGACTCACCGCCCCGACGCCCGCGTTCCAATGCCTCCCTCCTCCTGACGGGAACGCGGGCTCGGGGGCGGGTCTTCAATGTCCGGCAAGGATGCCTTCTTTATGACGAGTCCACGCGATGACGCAGGCATTCACCACGCGCGACTGCTGCGCGCAGCCTGGGCCGCCTGCACGCCGGGCGCCGAGCCCGCCCTGCGCGATGTTGCGCTTGAGATTGAAGGCGACGGTATCGCGACAGTCAATGCGGGGCAGCGCTTTGATGCCACGGCGTTACCCGAGCTTGACTGCACGAAGGTGCCTGAGGCACGCCGGTTGCTGGTACCAGCGCTCGCCAATGCGCACGACCATGCACGCACCTACCGCTCGAGCACGCTAGGGGGATCGGGCCTGCCGCTCGAGGCGTGGCTGCCCTTGTTGTCGCTGCTCCCCGGGGTGGATCCCTATCTGGTGGCCGCAACCTCGCTTGCGCGTTCGGTGCGCCGTGGCGCCACTGCCGTGATGGTCCACTACACCCGGATGCAGGGAACCGTACCGCCGGTGGATGAGGCGCTTGCGGTTGCGCGCGCGGCGCGCGATGTCGGCATCCGTATTGGGTTTGCAGTATCCCTCAGAGATCAACAGCCGCTTGCCTATTGCTCGGATGAGGTGGTGCTGGCGAAGCTTCGGCCCACCATTCGCGAGGCGATTTCCCGCAGGCTTGCCGCGCCCCCGCCGCCAATTTCAGTCCAGCTGGAGCGCTTTGCGCAGATCGCCGAGGCCATTGAACACGATCCGTCCCTTACGCCGCACGTCACGGTTCAACTGGGCCCGACCGCGGTGCAGTGGTGCACCCCAGCGCTGCTTGAGCAGGTCGCGCGCATCAGCGCTGAGCAGGTGCGGCCGGTGCACATGCACATGTTCGAAACACGCTATCAGCGTGAATGGGCGGACGAACAGTTTCCGCAGGGCATGGTTCACAGGCTTGATTCGATTGGACTGCTGTCGCCGCGGCTCACGCTTGCGCATTGCACGTGGGCCCGGCCCGATGAGCTTGAGCTGCTCGCCGAGCGCGGGGTCACGATTGCAGTCAACACCAGCTCGAATCTGCACCTGCGCTCCGGTATTGCGCCGGTGGCTGCAATGCGGGCTGCAGGATGCCGGATCGCGATGGGTCTGGATGGGCTCGCGTTTGACGAAGACGATGATGGGCTGAGAGAGATGCGGCTTGCTGGCGCATTGCATCGCGGCTTCGGATTCGAGGCCGACTGGAGCGACGCATCGCTGTGGCAATTCGCCAGCGCAACCGGTCGCCGATCGGTGATCGGCGCTGTCCGCGACGATGCGCAGCCCGGCGGTCGCCTGGCACCGGGATCGGCGGCCGATCTGCTGGTGTTGGATCTCAATCGCCTGGATGGCGATTTTGGTCTGATACCTGGCGTTGACCCGAGCGCGCCTCTGATGGCGCGCGCCAATGCCGACGCGATCGCAGCGGTGATTGCGGGCGGCCAGGTGAGGGTTCGAGATGGCCGAGTCACCGGTGTCGATGAGTCCGCGCTCTGCGAAGAGCTGGCCTCGCGCACGCGCTCCGCAATTGCAGCGGATGCTCACTGGCTTGCCTGGCGCGATACGTTGGGCCAGTTTGCTGAAGACCTGGGACCGTTCTACCGCGGTCGCCACTTTTTAGGTTGCTGCTAACAGACGGTGCATGATCAATGACTGAACCCTCCGACAATCGCCTCGCCAAACTGCTCGATGCCAATGCGGCAGTGTTGAATCTGTCGATCTCCGAGGCTCAAAGGCCCGGCGTGCTGTCGTACCTGGCGCTCGCCGAGTCCATGCATCGATCGCTGCTTGCGATTGAGCTAAGCCCTGCCGATGAATCGGCGCTGGTGTTCGTGCCGCAGCCACCCGAGACCGCTCATGGGTGAATCTCACAGCACACCCGAGATTTTCCAGTCGGCGACGGCCATTGCGGCCGCCGTGCGCGCAGGCGAGCGGTCGCCTTCTGAGGTCATTGAACAGTCGCTTGCTCGAATCGCGGCAACCGATGGCTCGATCAATGCATTCACCGATCTGCTGGCAGACCGTGCCAGGCAGCGGGCGCACAAGCTTGCCCAGCTGCCGCTCGAGTCGCTTGCGCGTCTGCCGCTTGCGGGCGTGCCGTTCGCGGTCAAAAACCTGTTTGATATTGCCGGGCTGACCACGCGTGCAGGGTCGCGCATCGAGCTCGACCGCCCAGCCGCCGCGCAGGACGCATTGCTGGTTCGACGGCTGGAGGCTGCAGGCGCTGTGCTGGTGGGCGCGCTCAATATGGACGAGTACGCCTACGGCTTTACCACTGAGAACAGCCATGTCGGTCCTACCCGCAATCCGCATGACCGCACGCGGATCGCAGGGGGATCCTCGGGAGGGTCGGGTGCTTCGGTGGCGGCGGGCCAGGTGCCGCTCTCGCTGGGCTCTGACACGAACGGTTCGATCCGCGTGCCCGCCTCGCTCTGCGGTGTGTTGGGTCTGCGACCCACCTTCGGTCGCCTGCCACGTACCGGCACCTATCCGTTTGTTGCCAGCCTGGATGTGCTGGGCCCGTTTGCTCGCAGCAGCCACGACCTGGCGCTTGCCTACCACGCGATGCTGGGGGCCGACGCGGCCGATCCAGCGAGCCTGATTGCACCCGCTGCTTCTCCGGTTCGCGAGCTACATTCCGGGTCGCTCAAGGGTCTCCGCATCGCGATCCTCGAGGGCTATTTTCAGGAACATGCCGGCGATCAGGCGCGGGAGGCAGTCTCGCGCGTGGCGCAGGCACTGGGCGCCACGCGTCACGCAACGCTGGAAGGCGCCGAAGCGGCGCGTGCGGCAGCGTTTCTGATCACCAATGCTGAAGGGGGCGCGCTTCACGTGGATGACCTGCGTACGCGGGCAGACGACTTCGATCCACTGATCCGCGACCGAATGCTTGCGGGGGCGCTTCTGCCCGCGGCCTGGATCGATCGTGCACGAAGAGTTCGGCAGCGTTTTGCCCGCGAGGTGGCAGAGCTGTTCAAGCGCTTCGACGTAGTGTTGGCCGCGGCAACACCTGGTCCGGCAACCGAAATCGGCGCAGCAATGATGACAATCAACGGCCGAACATTGCCCACGCGTCCCAATACGGGTCTACTCACTCAACCGATTTCATGCGTGGGTCTTCCTGTTTGCACTGTGCCCGTATGGTCGTCCAGGGCGGATTGGCCGCTGCCAGTAGGGGTTCAGCTGATTACCGCACCGTGGCGAGAGGACCTGGCGCTGCAGGTGGCGGCTGCGCTCGAGGCGGAAGGCGCCGTGCACGCGCCGGGGGCCGCGCTCTGGGTCAAATATCGGTGGGGTCGTGGCCAGGGTCGGCCGGGGGGGCGGTGCTGAGCAGCGTCTGCAGATGATCCGCCAGCGCGCTCGCAATCACTGGCATCGATCGCTCGCGCAGGTGCGCGAGCACCAGCTGCCCGCGCGGAAAGCCGCGATCTTCGATGTCGCGGGCGACCAGCTGGCCGCCATCGCTGACCGCACCGAGCGCAATCTGAAAGGTGATGGCCTGGTCAAACAGCAGGCAGCCTCGAAGAAACTCGAAGCTGTTGCTTTCAATCACCGGTGCGAGCCGTAGCGAACTGCGGGCCATCCAGCGATCGAGCAGCTGGCGGCCGCCGATGTCGGGGTCGGCGAGCACGATTGGGTAGTCAACGCACTGCCGCAACCTCACTGAGGTTCCCGCTCGTGCGAGTGGATGGTCGCGGTGCATGAGCAGCATCAGCTTTTGCTCAAAGCTTGCGATCGCCTCGATATCGGGGTCAGCATCGAGCCCGAAGGTAAGCGCCAGATCGCTTTCGTAGCTTCGCAAAGCCTCAATGGCCTGGCGCCGGTCTGCAACCTTCACCTCGAAATCCACCAGCGGATGGAGCGCCCGGAAAGAGGCCAGCGCAGCCGGAAGAAACGCCGGCGCCGTGGCCTGGCTGGCGATCAAGCGGATCTTGCCGCGACGAAGCCCCTTCAGATCCTCAATGGCAGAGCGAACCTGATCGAGCGCTGCGCCGCGTTCGCGTACGTACTGAATGAACAGTTCGCCCGCGGCAGTCAGCCGCATGCCGCGAGGCAGGCGTTCGAATACCGGCGTGCCCAGTTCTTCCTCGATATCAAGCAGCCGTCTGTTGACCGCCGAGGCGGCGACATGCAGCCGCTCGGCGGCCTGGCGAATCGAGCCGCAGCGGGCGATTTCGTCGATGTATCGCAGGTGTCGCAGGTGATTCATGGGCAGCTCTTGCGTTGCCAAAACGGCAACATAAGCAACTTTAAAAAGAAGTTCTAGGCAACGGATTCTGGCATGTCTCCTGCACCTTAAGGCGCATGACCAAGCAAAAACCTCCTGTTTCCACGGTGTCCCCCGACGCAATGTTCGGTCCTGGTGCATCCACCAGCTGGCGCTCAGACGGGCGCCGCACCAGCATGGTGCGACATGCCCCGCGCCCGCGCCCCGTGCAGCTCGACGCGACCGGCGATGCGATCGAATTCGATCTGGCCAGATCGGCGTTGGTGGTGATCGACATGCAAAACGATTTCTGCCATCCCAAAGGCTGGTTCGGCCAGCGGGGCGTTCGCGTAGCGCCCATGCGAAAGCCGATTCCAGTGCTGCAGAAGCTGTTGCCTGCATGGCGCAGTGCCGGTGCGCCGGTGATCTGGTTGAACTGGGGCATTCGCGCCGACCGGCTGAATCTTCCCGCCAGCATTCTGTTCAAAGGCAAGCGCACGGCTGACGCGGTGGGTTACGCCGAGCGCTCGCCTGACGACCGTGGACAGTCTCTGGTGCGTGGTCACTGGGGCGCACAGGTGGTCGATGAGCTCGAGGTGCTCGATACCGACATCACGGTTCACAAACACCGCTTGTCAGGCTTCTGGGACAACGAACTCGACAGTGTGCTGCGCGGTCTGGATGTTCGAACGCTGTTCTTTACCGGCGTGAATACGGATCGCTGCGTGTTTTCGTCGCTGCAGGATGCGGGCTTTCTGGGCTACGACTGCATTTTGCTTGCGGATGGCTGCAGCACGCCTTCGCCCGCGTACGTCACCCGCGCCATTCACATGCTGGTGCGACAGCTGCATGGCTTTGTCGCCCAGTCATCCGATTTGATTGCAGCACTCCCTTCCCCTTCGTCCTCCCCCTCCCGAAAAGGAAAACGCTGATGAAAGCCTCTGCCTTCACTTCGCGCATCCGTCGTTCATTGGGCCTCGCGGCGCTGTCGCTTGCGACCTGCGTGGCGCTGGTCGGTACCCACGCGCCCGTCCAGGCACAAACTCGCATCAAAATGGTTCTGAACTGGAAATACCAGGGCCCGCAGGCCTGGTTCTTTATTGCCCAGGACCGCGGCTACTTCAAGGCTGAAGGCCTGGATGT
>CAZORB010000139.1:0-10225 GCA_964581825.1 uncultured Bordetella sp. | reverse complement strand
GGTCTGAACCTCGGTGCACGGTGCGGTGATGACCCCGCCGCCGTGGCTGAGAATCGTCGGCGCCTTACGATGCTCTTACCCACGGAGCCCGTGTGGCTTGAGCAGGTCCATGGGGTTGATGTGCATGTTTCGCAGGCCGCGGCATTAACGCAGGCGGTGGAGCCACGCGCGGATGCAGCAGTTACCAGCGAGCCCGGGCGCGTTCTGGCCGTGCAGTCGGCCGACTGCCTGACCGTGCTGTTCTCTGATTTTCAGGGCAGGCGCATCGGGGCCGCACATGCAGGATGGCGCGGACTCGCGGCAGGGGTTCTGGAAAACACGGTGGCAGCGCTGAGGGGCCTTCCCGGGGACTCTGACGATGTCGTGGCATGGCTTGGGCCAGCGATCGGACCTGAGGCTTTTGAGGTGGGCGCCGAGGTGCTCGAGGCGTTCCTCGCGCACGACCCCGGGGCAGGCGACTGTTTTCGCAGGGGAGCGTCGGCAGACAAATGGATGGCTGATTTGTTCGGTCTGGCACGCCGGCGCCTTGCTTCGGTTGGCGTCGAGCAGGTGGGTGGGGGCGGGCTCTGTACTTTTTCCGATGCGGGACGGTTTTACTCCCACCGCCGGGACCGGACGACAGGTCGGTTGGCCTCACTGATCTGGATCAATCCTGCCCGCTGACTTTTGCGGCAGCGTGTCGGCCGCTTCACGCCTCGCACGGTTGCGTCGTCTCTGCGGCGTTCCCAAAAGGTAGAGCAGGATAGACATGGGCACCAAACCATAGAACACGAATGTTGCGATCCCGGCAATCCATGAGGACTCCGTGAGGGCCATCAACAACGTGACGTAAAGCCAAGCGATCGCAATGATGTACATCGGCAGGGGAGGGGAAGGTTTTGAAAAAACGGCGTCGCGGGGGAGAATGCCCTAAAAACTGTTACCGCGAATAAACCGGGGAAATCATGGCGACAGGTAAGCGGAACACATCCACTTCGGCCAGCGCGGGTCGCGCGGCGGGAAAACGCGGGGCCCGGGCAGATGCGGGCACGGCGAGTAGCCGTCGGGCAGCGCCTGCAAAGCTCCGCACGCCAGCTAATCAATCACCAGCGAAATCTGCCGCCTCAAAGCGTGGTGCAACGCGAGATTCGGCGAACCAGGCAGGGGCTCAGGCCAAACCTAAGCCCAAAGCAAAGCCCACAGCGAAGCCGCAGGACGCTAGCGCGACGGGCGCAACCGGGGCGCACCAATCCGCGTCGGCTACCGGTGCGTTGCCGGGGGGCCTTCACATTTCGCCAGACGCGATGTCGCGGCTGCAGGCTGACTATCTGCAACGGTTGGGCGATATGTTCACCACCTCCGAGCCACCGGCGGCCGCGGACCGACGGTTCGCTGACGCCAGCTGGCAGACGGGGCCTTTCGCCTGGAGCGCGGCGCTTTACGCGTTGAACGCAGAGTTCCTGCAGAAAATGGCCGAGTCGGTGGAAGGTGATACCAAAACGCGCGACCGCGTGCGTTTTGCTACCCAGCAGTGGGTGGACATGATGTCGCCCGCAAACTTCCTGCTCACAAATCCTGAAGCGCAACGCAGGTTGCTAGAGTCCCGCGGCGAAAGTCTCTGGACGGGAATTCAAAATATGTTGGGCGATATGCAGAAGGGGCATATCTCTCAGACAGATGAGCTGGCGTTTGAGGTCGGGCGCAATGTCGCCACCACACCGGGTACGGTCGTATTTCAGAACGAGCTCATCCAGCTCATCCAGTATTCGCCCACCACGGATCGCGTGGGCAGCCGGCCGCTGCTGATGGTGCCCCCGTGCATCAATAAGTTTTACATCATGGATCTGCAGCCGGATAACTCGCTGGTGGCCTATGCGCTCTCGCAGGGGCATACGGTGTTCATGGTGTCCTGGCGAAATGTTCAGAACGACCAGAGCCGGCTCACCTGGGACGACTATCTCGAGCACGGCGTGATCGAAGCGGTTCGGGTGGTGCGCGAGATCAGCGGGCAGCCCACCATCAATCTGCTGGGTTTTTGCGTGGGTGGAACGCTGGTGGCGACCGCGGCGGCGGCGATGGAGGCTCGCGGTGATCGCTGGATCGAGTCACTGACGCTGCTGACAACCCTGCTTGATTTCGCCGATCCGGGCGTACTCGGAATCTTTATTGATGAGGGCTTTGTCGCTTACAAAGATGCGTCCATCGGAAGCGGTGGTCTGATGCACGGCCGCGAGCTGGCCACCACCTTTAACTTTCTGCGCCCGAACGACCTGGTCTGGAACTATGTGATCAGCAATTACCTGAAGGGCGAGGCACCACCTGCGTTTGATCTGCTCTACTGGAACTCGGACAGTACAAATCTGCCGGGGCCGATGTTTTGCTGGTACATCCGCCATATGTACCTGCAAAACGAGCTGCGCGTTCCAGGCCGACTCACCTGTGCAGGCGTTCCCATTGATCTGGGCAGCATTCAGGCGCCCACCTATATTTACGGCTCGCGCGACGACCACATCGTTCCATGGCGTGCGGCGTATGCGTCAACGCAACTGATCAAGTCGCAGGTGCGTTTCGTGATGGGCGCAAGCGGCCACATTGCTGGTGTAATCAACCCAGCGCATCGCAACAAGCGCAACTATTGGGTCGGTACGCAGTGCCCCGCCTCCGCTGATGACTGGATGAGCCAGGCCCGCGAAGTGCCGGGCAGCTGGTGGCCAGACTGGTCGAACTGGCTCGCGAAATTCCAGGGCGAACGTAAGCAGTCGCCACGCTCGCCCGGATCCGCACGATTCCCGGCAATTGAGCCGGCGCCTGGAAGCTACGTCAGGCAGAAAGCCTGAGCGGTGGCTGCGGTCGCAAGCTTCGTACTTAACCTGTTTCTCCAAGGCCCTCTGCAACCCCGTGAATTACGATAAGGAAATCGAGTCATGAGCAAGAAGATCGCTTACGTCACCGGTGGGATGGGTGGTATCGGAACTGCCATCTGCCGCAAGTTCCACGACATGGGATACCTGGTGATCGCTGGATGCGGCCCGACACGCGACCACAGTAAATGGATTGCCGAGCAGAAGGCTGATGGCTATGAATTTCATGTGTCGGTCGGTAACGTCGCCGACTGGGACTCCACCAAGGCCGCGTTCGATCATGTGAAAGCGACTTTCGGAAATCCAGACATCCTGGTGAACAACGCGGGCATCACGCGCGATGGCGTCTTCCGCAAAATGTCCCTGGAAGATTGGCGCGCGGTCATCGATACCAATCTGAACTCGATGTTCAATGTCACCAAGCAGGTGATTGACGGCATGCTCGACAAGGGCTGGGGCCGGATCATCAATATTTCATCGGTCAATGGCGAGAAGGGTCAATTTGGCCAGAGCAACTACTCGGCGGCTAAAGCGGGCATGCACGGCTTTTCGATGGCGCTCGCCCAGGAAGTCGCAAGTAAAGGCGTCACGGTGAACACCGTCGCGCCGGGTTACATTGCGACCGATATGGTGATGGCAGTACGTGAAGACGTGCGCGAAAAAATCATCCAGACCATTCCCGTTCGCAGGCTGGGTCGCGCAGAAGAAATCGGCTCGATCTGCGGGTGGCTGACCACCGATGACGCAGGGTTCACCACCGGGGCTGAGTTCTCATGCAACGGCGGCCTGCACATGGGGTAATTGCCGCCGGCGTACCCTGACTGCGGGACCTGAAGGCCGGGCTCTCGCATGATGGCGCCCAAACTATTCCACTTTCGAGGAGCGCCCCTGCATCCTCGGAACCCGGCCTATACCGAGTGAATTTATACGAGTTACCGAATGAGCGCACCGATCCGGCTGATTAAGAAATATCCCAACCGACGGCTCTACGATACCCGCACCAGCGCCTACATCACGCTGGCTGACGTCAAGCAGCTTGTGCTCGACAATGAGCCGTTTAGAGTGGCCGACGCCAAAACATCTGAAGACCTCACCCGAAGCATCCTGCTGCAGATCATTCTCGAAGAAGAGGCGGGCGGAGCACCGCTGTTTTCTTCATCGATGCTCGAGCAAATCATCCGGTTCTATGGCCATGCCATGCAGGGCATGATGGGCGCCTATCTCGAGAAGACGATGCAATCTTTTGTGGAAATTCAGGACAAGCTGCAGGAGCAGTCCAAGTCGATTTATGACACGGGTGCCATGCCAAACGCCGAAGTCTGGGCGCAGTTCATGGCCATGCAGGCACCGATGATGCAGGCGATGATGGGTAACTATATTGACCAGAGCAAAACGCTGTTCATGCAGATGCAGGAACAGATGGCTGCGCAAACGCGCAGCATGTTTCAAAACATGAACTTCCCCGGCGCCACGCCGCGCCAGAAGTGAGCGCCTCTCGTAGGAAGAAAGCCGCTCCGAAGGTCGGCTTTGTGTCGTTGGGGTGCCCCAAGGCCTTGGTGGATTCCGAGCGAATCCTGACGCAGCTTCGCGCGGAGGGCTATCAGGTATCTGGATCGTATGACGGCTCGGATCTGGTCATCGTCAATACCTGCGGGTTCATTGACGACGCAGTGCGCGAGTCGCTCGACGCCATTGGCGAAGCACTCGCCGAAAATGGCAAGGTCATCGTCACGGGCTGCCTGGGGGCCAAGGCGGGAAGTACGCCGGGATCTACCCTGGTTGAAGAAGTCCATCCGCGGGTGCTGGCTGTCACAGGGCCGCATGCTACCGATGAGGTCATGACGCATGTTCATCAGGCCTTGCCCAAGCCCCATGATCCCTTCACCGATCTGGTGCCCGAAGCCGGGGTCAAGCTGACGCCGCGCCACTATGCCTATCTGAAGATCTCTGAAGGCTGCAATCACCGTTGCAGTTTTTGCATCATTCCCTCGATGCGCGGCGACCTCGACAGCCGTCCGATTGGCGATGTGGTGCGCGAAGCGCGCGCGCTATTCGCCTCGGGTGTGAAGGAGCTACTGGTCGTGTCGCAAGACACCAGTGCGTATGGCGTTGATCTGCGCTATCGCACCGGCTTTGTTGAGGGACGGCCCGTTCGTACGCGGCTCTTTGAGCTGGCGCGCGAGCTGGGTATGGCTGCGCGAGAGCATGATGCCTGGGTCAGGTTGCACTATGTCTACCCGTACCCGCACGTTGACCAGCTGGTCGAACTGATGGCCGAGGGGCTGGTACTGCCTTACCTTGATGTGCCGTTTCAGCATGCGCACCCCCGGATCCTCAAGCTTATGAAGCGTCCGGCAAGCGGCGAACGCAATATCGAACGGGTCCACGCATGGCGGGCAATCGTGCCCGACATTACGGTGCGAAGTACTTTTATCGCTGGCTTTCCGGGCGAGACCGAGGCCGAGTTCGAATCGCTGCTCGAATTTCTGCGCGAAGCGCGGCTCGATCGTGTGGGATGTTTTGCATACTCGCCGGTTGACGGCGCCACGGCCAATGATCTCCCAGGTGCGCTGCCCGATGAGGTCCGTGAGGAGCGCCGCCAGCGGTTCATGCAGGTTCAGGCGGATATCTCGGCCGAGCGACTGCAACGATTCGTGGGACGGACGATGCGGGTTCTCGTCGACGGCATCGAGGAATCTGATGAGGGGGCTTATGCGGTGGGCCGCACTCAGATGGATGCGCCAGAGATCGACGGTGTTGTGCGGTTTGGTGGCAGCGGGAAACTGCCAATCGGGGGATTCGTTGACGTCTGCATCACGGGTGCTGACGAGCACGATCTCGTCGGTGAGATGGTCAACGCGGGCTGAGCCTAGCGGGTGTCCTCGAACAGCCTGAGTAGCGAATCCAGCCCACAGTGATTGATCGCATGGGTGGTTTCGTTGCGCACCAAGGGTTTCGCGCGATAGGCCACTGAAAGTCCGGCCACCGACATCATCTGCAGGTCGTTGGCGCCGTCGCCGATTGCAATCGTTTGCGAGAGCGGGCAGGCGATTCGCGTGGCTGTGCGCTCCAGCGCCAGCCGCTTGGCCTGCGCATTAACGATAGGCCCGCTCAGGCGGCCAGTCAGTTTGCCATCTGCGATGTCCAGCTGGTTCGATTCCACGTGTTCGATTCCCAGCCTGGCGGCCAGCCGCTCGGTAAAAAAACTGAATCCGCCCGATACGAGGAGCAGCTGCAGTCCGGTGGATTTCATTCTGCGAACAAGCGCTTCTGCGCCCGGGCTGAGCCTGACGCGTTCGTCCCAGACGCGCTGCAGCACCGATACCGGCAGACCCGCCAGCAGCGCGACGCGACGTCTCAGGCTTTCGTCATAGTCGATGATGTCACCGCGCATCGCGGCTTCTGTGATTGCAGCAACTTCTGCCTTGCGGCCTGCAAAGTCGGCGATTTCATCGACGCACTCGATGGTGATCAGCGTGGAGTCCATGTCGAATGCAGCCAGACGAAACGACCGCAGCTGCAGATCGGATGCGACGATTTCCGCATCGACCTGTTGGTTTTGAGCGGCGCCATCAAGCTGCTCGCCAGAAATCACTACCCTCCGCCAGACCGCAAGGCTGGGGCCCCGAAGGTCTGGCGGGTGCTGAGCTAAACGGGCAAACGCCTGGACAGCGGACTCTGACAGCGTCGGGTGCTGAACAATCAGCGTACTCACGGTTTCTTCTTGCTCGCGGGTGGGCTGGAGAGGCCTTCCAGGATGTCACGAATCGCCTTGACCCGCGCTTTCAGGTCGGGCGTGGCGAGGGTGAACCGGATCCGGTCCTGGCCGCTCATTCGGGCGTCGCGGCGTCGTTGAATGAGTGCGATGATCAGTCCAGGATCGATGGGCGGTTTCTCGGTGAACTGCAGCACGATTGCCTCGGCTGCGGCGTCGATCTTGATGATGCCGAGCGGCTTACAGGCCAGCCTCAGTCGATGGGTCTCAAAGAGCGCCACAGCCTGCTCGGGTAGTTTGCCGAAACGGTCGACCAGTTCTTCCTGAATCTCCCTTAGACGCTCTTCGGAATCGGCGCCGGCCAGCCTTTTGTAGAGACTGAGCCGTTCATGGACGTCAGCGCAATAGTCAGCGGGCAGGAGCGCCGGGACATGCAGCTTGATTTCAGTGGTTGCGGCGAGCGGCGCACCCGGGTCGGGTTCACGGCCTTCTTTGAGCGCACGCACTGCCTCGCTCAGCATGTCGTTGTACATCGAGAAGCCAACCTGCTGCATATCTCCCGATTGTGAGTCGCCCAGTACCTCTCCCGCGCCGCGAATCTCGAGGTCATGCATTGCCAGGTAGAAGCCTGAGCCGAGTTCTTCCATGGCCTGGATCGCCTCCAGGCGCTTGCTGGCATCCCGTGTGATCGCCGCTTCATCGGGAATCATTAGGTATGCGTAGGCCTGGTGGTGCGAGCGACCGACACGGCCGCGCAGCTGATGCAGCTGTGCCAGCCCGAAGCGATCGGCGCGGTGAATGACGATGGTGTTGGCGGTGGGCACGTCAATGCCGGTTTCGATGATGGTGGTGCAGAGCAGTACGTTGAAGCGCTGCTGATGAAAGTCGCGCATGACGCGTTCGAGTTCGCGCTCTGGCATCTGCCCGTGCGCCACTTCGATTCGAGCTTCGGGCATCAACTCGGCCAGTCGCGTCCTGCGGTTGTTGATGGTCTCAACCTCGTTATGCAGGAAATACGCTTGGCCGCCCCGCTTGAGCTCGCGAAGCAGCGCCTCACGGATCGTGGCGTCCGATTCGCTGCGGACAAAAGTGCGGATCGCGAGTCGCTTCTGCGGCGCGGTCGCAATGACCGAAAAGTCGCGAATACCCTCAAGACTCATCGCGAGCGTTCGCGGAATAGGGGTGGCGGTTAAGGTCAGCACGTCAACCTCGGCGCGGAGCGCCTTCAACCCTTCTTTTTGCCGAACCCCGAAACGATGCTCCTCGTCGATGATTACCAGGCCCAGATTGCGGAACTTGATGTCCGAGGACAAGAGCTTGTGGGTGCCGATAACGATATCGATCTCGCCGCGATTGATGCGTTCGATTGCTTCACGAGTTTCGGCTGCCGAGCGGAATCGCGACAGTTCGGTGAGTCGCACAGGAAAGTCGGCAAAACGATCGGAGAAAGTTCGAAAATGTTGTTCTGCAAGCAGCGTCGTTGGACACAGCACGGCCACCTGTCGCCCATCGGCCGCCGCAATGAATGCGGCACGTAGCGCCACCTCGGTTTTGCCGAAGCCCACATCGCCGCAGACCAGCCGGTCCATCGGACGTGCTGCCACCAGGTCTTGCACGACCGCATGAATTGCTGCCAGCTGATCGGGTGTTTCTTCAAAGCCAAAGCCCTCGGAGAAGGCTTCGTAGTCGCGCGCTGTGAAGCGAAACGAATGGCCGGTGCGTGCGGCGCGACGCGCATACAGGTCAAGCAGTTCGGCAGCTGCGTCGCGGGCGTGACGCGCCGCGCGAGCGCGGGCCTTCTCCCACTGACCTGAACCGAGTTGATGAAGCGGGGCATCCTCGGGCGCCGCGCCGCTGTAGCGACCAATCAGGTGGAGCTGGGCAACCGGTACGTACAGCGTGGCATCGCCTGCATAGACAAGATGCAGGAATTCGGTGGGGCCATCGCCCAAATCCATCGTGACCAGTCCCTGATAGCGGCCAATCCCGTGCTGGACATGCACGACCGGGTCGCCAATCTTGAGCTCGGCGAGGTCGCGAATCAGAGAGTCGACGTTGGAGGCGCTTTCGCGACGCCCTCGGCGAGACCGGCGTGCCGTGCTGGCGAACAGCTCGCCTTCGGTAATCACGGCAATCGAACCGTCCGCAAGTGCAAAGCCTTCCTGAAGCGGGCCCACCGACAAGGCGGTTTTCAGGGGTTGCTCAATGAACTGCGCCCAATGCTCAACGACTGGAGCGACGATCCCGTCCTGCTGGAGTAATTCGGCGATGGTTTCGCGCCGGCCCGGTGACTCGGCAACGATCAGGGTGCGCGCCAGTGCGCTGTCCAGCCAGTCCGCAAGCCGGCCGAGTGGGCGTTCGGCACGACGGCTGACTTCTAGTGCTGGAAGGGGCGAGGCGAATGCGGTGCGAGGGGGGATGGCATCGGGCGCGGGCAGTGCCTGAGGGGGCTGCTCTGGAGTGTTACCCAGGCCGACGGCTAGATCAGGCGCGGGCGTCTGCTGGCTGGTAATGCGCGGCATCGCCCAGCGCCCCAGGCGCCGCGCCAGTCCAAAAAAGTCTTCCACATTGAGGAACAACTCCGCCGGCGATAGCAGCGGCCGCTCGGGGTCGTGTGACAGGAACCGATGCCGCTGCGACGCATCTTGCAGAAATCGCGAAGCGGACTGTTCAACGTCGCCGTGTGTCAGTACCAGGGCATCGTCGCGGAGGTAATCAAACAGCGTCGCCATCGTGCCGTGAAACAGCGGCATCCAGTATTCGATACCCGGCGCGAGGACGCCGTTGCCTATATCGCGATAGACCATGCTGCGCGATGGGTCGCCTTCGAAGCGTTCTCGCCAGCGCGCACGGAACGCGTTCCGGGCTTCCTCGTCGACTGGAAACTCGCGCCCAGGCAGCAGGCGCACCTCCTGCGTGGCATACAGGCTTCTCTGCGTGTCCGGATCAAAGGTGCGGATTGACTCAAGTTCGTCGTCGAACAGGTCAAGTCTGAAGGGGAGCGCCGACCCCATGGGGAATAGATCGATCAGTCCACCGCGGACGCAGTATTCGCCGGGATGGACTACCTGTGTAACGTGCTCGTAGCCCGCCGCCGTGAGTTGCGCGCGCAGCTTGGCCTCATCGAGTCGTTGTCCTTTGCGAAATCGAAAGGTTCGCGCGGCCACAAAGGCCGGGGGAGCGAGCCGATGGAGCGCGGTCGTGGCTGCGGTCACCACCAGATCGACCGCGCCGGATTGCAGGGCGTGGAGCGTTGATAGCCGCTCGGAAATCAGGTCGTCATGCGGTGAAAATGCGTCCCAGGGCAGCGTTTCCCAATCGGGTAACAGCGCCACACGCAGTGAGGGCGCGAACCATGCGAGCTCGTCGCGAAGTCGCGGCGCATCAGCGGCTGCAGCGGTCACCACCAGCAAGGTGCGGCCGAGCGCAGCCTCACGGCTCGCTAAAGAGGCGATCAGTGCGGCGTCGGAAGACCCATGACAGGCGGGCAGCGACGAGACGGTACCGGTGCGGGGCGGTGCAGGCAGCGAAGTCGCTGCGAACAGGGCAGACCGGTTGGGCGGGGCGGGTGTGGAATCGTTCAAGCGTAGAATTTTAGCTTTTCGCACGAACAAGCATGCGCGATCACGCAGAGCGCTACTGGGCTGTGCTGCCAGCGGGAGGATCCGGA
>CAZORB010000138.1:0-10306 GCA_964581825.1 uncultured Bordetella sp. | reverse complement strand
CATGCGCGATCACGCAGAGCGCTACTGGGCTGTGCTGCCAGCGGGAGGATCCGGAACGCGAATAGGCGCGCCGATCCCCAAGCAGTATCTCGAAATTTCCGGCGAGTCGATGCTCGAACGCTCGGTGTCTGCGCTGCTTGCAGCAAGCTGGATGGAGCGGGTGATTGTGGTCGTCGCGCCCGGGGACTTGCGTGCGGCTCGGTTGCTGGATGATCAGCCCCGAACCAGGGTTGTGCCGCAGGGCGGGGCGACACGGCGGGACAGCGTGCTCGCTGGGCTCAGGCACCTGTCTGACGCGGAAAACGCCGATCTGTCCGACTGGGTGCTGGTGCATGATGCGGCGCGTCCAGGGCTCAGCCTGTCCTCGCTTGAGCGACTGCGAACCGCCCTCACTGCTCGCATCGATGGCGGTGGCCTGCTCGCCCTGCCTGTCGCCGATACTGTGAAGCGGGCGGCCTCATCGGACACTACGCGTACCGCGCAGCAACCGCCGCAGGTTCAGACCACGATCGAGCGACAGGGCTTGTGGCTCGCACAGACGCCGCAGATGTTTCGATTGGGCGCGCTTGCTGAAGCGCTTGAGCGCTTTCCGGATGTAACCGACGAGGCTTCGGCCATGGAGGCTGCCGGTCATCCAGTAAGGCTGGTTGAGGGCGACAGAATCAACTTCAAGGTCACCACCAACGACGATCTTGAACTGATGCGACGCCTCCTGGGAGAGATACGATGAGTTTTCGGGTTGGTCAGGGATTCGATGTTCACGCGCTGGTACCAGGCCGGAAGCTGATCATTGGCGGCGTTGATATTCCTCATCCTCGCGGGCTGCTCGGCCACTCTGACGCAGACGTGCTGGCCCACGCCATTACCGACGCATTGCTGGGGGCGGCCGGTCTGGGCGATATCGGGCGTCACTTTCCGGATACCGATGAGCGCTTTTCTGGGGCGGACAGCCTGGTGCTGCTGGCGGAGGCCGCCCGGCGCGTCCGCGAGGCTGGTTTTCGTGTCTGTAATGTTGATGCCACCATCGTTGCGCAGGCGCCAAAAATGGCGCCACATATTCCCGCGATGGTTGAACGGCTCGGGTCAGCCATTGGCATCGATGCTAGCCGCGTCAACGTGAAGGCGAAAACTACGGAACGCCTGGGCTTTGAGGGGCGTAGTGAAGGCATCTCGGCCCAGGCTATTGCACTGCTGCAGGAACGAGAGAGCAGGGAATGACCGAACCTTTAAGCGTTGTTCATAACATCGCCGCTAACCGATTCGAACTGTCGGTTGAGGGCTGGCTGTGTCGCGCGGATTACCGGCGTGTTGCAGGGCTTCTTGATGTCTATCACACCGAGGTGCCTGTAGCGCTTGAAGGGCGTGGACTCGCGTCAAAGTTGGTCACCGCGGTGTTTGACTACGCGCGCCACCATCAACTGCGGGTGCGGCCCAGCTGTTCCTATGTCAGGACCTGGGCTAAACGGCATTCAGAGGTCGCGGATCTGCTCGAGACCTAGCGATTGGTGCCTACGCCGATTTCGGTTCAACCCGCGGCGTATTCGGAAATCTCAATCAGATTCAGGTCAGGGTCTCTAAGGTAGATCGACTGAATTGGCCCGGTTGCGCCCGTTCTGCGCACGGGCCCCTCGATGATCGGCCAGGCCGCCGCCTCAAGGTGTGCAATGACTTCGTTCAGTGGCCGACTGGCGATCAGGCAGAGATCCAGGGAGCCAGGTACGGGAAGGTGCGCACGCGGCTCAAACTCGTTGCCCTTCACGTGCAGGTTGATCTTTTGGCGCCCGAATCGGAATGCAATCCGTTCAACCGGAGGCGTGCCGCCAATGAAGCGCTCAACCGTCATCCCGAGCACCCGGGTATAAAAGTCGACACAGGCTTCGGGATGAGAGGTGGTCAGAACGATATGGTCGATTCGGTCAATCAAGGGAGCCTCCCATTGGGCTGATTGCAGGGCGCGAGTCTAACCAAACGAAGGGCAGAGAGCGGTGCGGGATGGCATGCGTGCTCCGGCAGGCGGGCGATCGTCAGGATCAGTGAATTCACTTGAAATGGGAAATATTCCCATGTATAGTGAGTTTCAACGAATGACGCACCCATTCCTCTCACCAGAAGTAGAACGCCAAGGAGGCCCTATGCATCAACTCAATCGGACACTCATTGCAGCACTTGCCGCGATACCGCTCGCGCTGACAGGTTGCGGAGGCGGCGGCAGTGGAAGCGCATCGCCAGGCGTCGGAAGCGCCGGCGGTGGAGCCATTCAGGCCGCGTCGACTGAGCTCGCCACAGGGATCATCACCGGATTCGGATCCGTCTATGTCGATGGTGTGCGGCTGGACGACACTGACATTGGCGCGGTGTCTGAGCAGGCCGATGGCACCACGCGCCCTGCGGTGCTGCAGCTTGGACAGCGGGTTCGCGCGAGCCACGATGGCGCGGGAAAGGCCGTTCGCCTGGTCGTTGATGCCGCCGTGATCGGTCAAGTCACGCAGATCGATACTGTCCAGGGCAGCATTCAGGTGGCCGGTCAGCGGGTGCTCGTCAACGCCGATGCGAGCGTCGGTATCGTTACCCAGTTTGGCGGCTTCGATTCAACGGAAGCGGGGCGATACAGCTCGCTCGCTGACATCAGAGCGGGTGATCTTGCAGAAGTCCATGGCAGCCCGGTGCTCGAGTCCGGTCAATGGGTGGTGCGGGCAACCCGTATCGATAAACGTAATGCGATCGGTTCGGTGCGGGTGGTGGGCGCCGTTTCGGATCTGGTCAATAGCGAGCAAAGCAAGACCTTCAAGGTGGGTGGCCTGACCGTAGACTTTGGCGCAGCGCTCTTGGCAGGGAAGGTTCGCGCACCCTCGAGGCTCGCCAACGGTGTCATCGTTCACGTACAGGGTGCCAGTACGGGCGTTGTCAACGATCGGCTGACCGCCGAGGCGGTACGCGTCGGGCGTGAGCGTGATGATCTTCCCGCCACCACACGAGTGCAGCTTGGCGGCCTGGTCAGCGGTCGTAACGTATCCGCTGGAACCTTTCAGGTTGACGGTGCCCAGGTTCGAATCGGCTCCGTGTCTCCCGAACCCAATGGCGCTATCGTGAGCGACGGAGGCTGGGTCAAGGTCGATGGAACACTTGCCGCCGATGGTGTCGTTGAGGCTGCTCGAATCGTGGTCCGGCAGGGCAACCTGAGTTCGGACCTCGCTCGGGTTCGGCTGATAGGCCCGGTCAGCGGTTTAGTTGATCAGGACACGTTCATCGTGCGCGATGTGCCGGTAGATGCCTCGGCGGTGCTCGCATCGAGCCGTTCAGGGTGCGCGCAGATCGCTGACGGCACGCTGGTGGCGGTAACCGCGGTGCTGCAGGCTGCTACTGACGTGGTGCTTGCCAGCGAATTGAAGTGCGAGACGCCGCCAATGAACCGTGTGGTCGCAGGGCACGCGGGAGGCGTTGTGGCCACGATTGATGCAACGGCGAAGACGCTGACGGTGACGGACAGGGAGGGGCAGATTCGAGCGATTCGATGGAACGACGCCACCGTGTTCGTTGGTCCAACGCTTACCGGCGCCTCCGCGCTGGAGGTGGGCCTGATCGTGCAGGCGGAGGGCATGCTGGATGGAACCACCTTGGTTGCGAAGGTCATCGGTCAGCATGGTGCCCGACCAACCGATCGGTTCCGTGAGCGTCCGCCGATGGCCAACGGCCAGCAGGCGAACCGTGCTGAGTTGATTGAAAACTGGACTGCATACCGCCGGCGCCCGCAGAGCCGCTAAGCAGGCCCGCTTAGTGAGAGGCGCCAGCACCAGGATACGGTGCGCGCCAGCGAGAGGCGCACTGCGGCAGGACAGCTGAGGCCGCTGTACTGGGCAGTTTTTGGGGGGTCGGGAAACCGGCCCCTTTTTTATTTGAGCCCCGGATTACAGGGTAAGCGAAAGACGCTCACGGCGTCCGTCGGTAGCCGGGACCGTGAGTCGCGCGAGCGCCGGCGCGGGGCGGCGCACAATACCGGCATGATCACCGGGGAGCCAACCCAGGCTGTTGCGCGATCCCGATGTGACATCGTTATTGGAGTCTCCGGATGACACACTCGCCCCGACACCTTCCCCCGCACGACAAGCCTGCTCCAACGGGCGCACTGGCCTGGGCGCATCGGTGGCTCTTTGATTTTGGTCATCGCAGCGGTTATGCCGCGCGGCTTGACTATCTGATCGCGGTACTGATTCTGATCAGCGTGCTGGCGATCATCCTGGAGGGTATTGAACCGATCTATCAACCCTACGCACGGTGGTTCGATGCGCTCGATAAGCTGCTAATCGGCATTTTCACAATTGAATATCTGCTGAGGCTTGCCACCGCGCCGTATGACCCCCAGTTTGCGGGCTCGAAGTTTCCCCGCATTCGGTACATTTTCAGCTTCTATGCACTGGTGGATTTGCTGGCGATCGCGCCTGCGTACCTGGCGGGATTTATGGCGCTGGACGCCGACGGGATGCGCTTACTGAGACTGTTCCGGCTGCTGCGTATCTTCAAGTTATCGCGCCACCTGGTGCCAGCCTGGCACGAGTTTCAAACACTCAACCGACACCGCAGTTTTCGAGCACGGCTCTACGCGCTGCTCGAGCCCACCGGGCATTCGGGCCGTATTCATGCGTATGTCGATAACTTCATCATTTTCTGGGTGCTGCTATCGATCGTCTCGGTGATTCTTCACTCGGTGGACTCGCTGGCAGAGTTATTCGCAGCGGAGTTTCTGATCGTCGACACGATCGCGTTTGCGGTGTTCACGGTGGAGTACTTTGCACGGCTTTACACGGCGCCGGAGCGGCCAGAATTGAAGGCGCTTAGATGGAAGCGCTTCGCTTACGCACGGTCGCCGGCGGCCCTGATTGACCTGATCGCAATTCTTCCCACCATTATCGAAGCGCTGGTTCCCAACGAGCTGGACTTGCGCTTTCTGCGGGTCTTCAGGCTGATGCGCCTGCTGAAGCTCACGCGCTATACGTCAGCCGCGGTCACCCTCTATAAGGTGATTGCCCGCGAGCGGCAGATTATTGTCGCGGCGGGTTTTGTCATGCTGCTTTTGGTAGTGCTCACTGCCAGCATGGGCTACCTGTTCGAGCACGACGCGCAACCCGATAAATTCGAAAATATCCCGCAATCCATTTACTGGGCGGTGGTAACGCTCGCGTCGGTGGGCTATGGGGATATCTCGCCTGTTACTCCGATGGGTCGAACGCTCACTGTTGTGCTGGCGCTGATCGGGATCGGTATTTTCGCGATTCCAGCAGGTCTGCTTGCCTCAGCCTTTAGCGATCAGCTTCGAATCGATCGTGAAGACTTTAAGCAGCGTTTGCTTCATGCCTATGAAGGAGGGGAATCGGCTGCACAGGCGCGCGAGTTAATCGCCGCAGAGGCCGAGCGACTCCATTTGTCGAAGGAAGATGTCATCCGGTTAACCAGCGAGGCCAAAGCCGAATATCAGGAAAAGCAGCGCGACGCGCATGGGATGGGGCGGGCGGTGCTGATCGATCCTGCCCGGCACCCTGAGCTGGCGGCTGCCCAATTTCAGGTGATGGCTTTACAGATGAAAATGCTGGTTGAGGTGGCGGGGCCTGCGCTCAAGGCGCCGATCGAGGCGGCGTCTGAAAATCGCCAACTGCTAAGCGACCTCGTTGACCTGTTCGAATCGCATCAAGGCGCCCGCGCCACTGCGCCCGATCGTCCGGCGCATTAAGAACATCACAGCCGCGGTACAGCGCTAGTCCGCTGCGGCTCGCTCATGAAGTCGAAGTCAACGCCCCGATCAGCCTGCGTGACCGTTTTCAGGAACAGTTGACGGTAGCCGCGCGGCGCTGTGGGCTCGGCGATGCATACCGCGGCTGCGCGCCGCGCCAGCTCTTCATCGCTAACGAGCAGCATCAGCAAGCGCTTTGAAACAGACAGTCGAATTCGGTCGCCGGTTTGTACGAGCGACAGTGGTCCTCCAACGGCCGCCTCGGGCGTCACGTGCAGAACCACGGTGCCGAACGCAGTTCCGCTCATCCTTCCGTCGGAGATGCGAACCGCGTCTTTGACGCCCTGCTTCAGCAGCTTTTTGGGGATGGGGAACGCTCCGGCTTCGGGCATGCCGGGCGCGCCCTTGGGCCCGATATTGCGAAGAACCAGCACATCGCCCGGATGCACATCGAGATCTTCACGGTCGACGCGCGCAGCCAGATCGGCGGCATCCTCGAAGACAAGCGCACGTCCCTCATGCTCCATCAGCTCAGCCGTGGCGGCCGACTGCTTGATGATGGCCCCACCGGGTGCCAGATTGCCACGCAAGACCGCAATCCCGCCTTCGGGGTATATCGGCGTGGCGCGCGAGCGAACGGTGTGCTGAACATGCCCGGGTGGCGCGTCATCAAGTTCCTGTCCAAGCGTACGACCTGTAACGGTCATTGCATCGAGCGCAAGCAGTGGTTTAAGTTCTCGAAGCAACGTGGCCATGCCGCCGGCCGCGTGGAAGTGCTCCATGTAGTGCTCGCCCGAAGGTTTCAGGTCGACCAGAACCGGTGTTTCCCGCGCCATCCGGTCGAGCGCATCAAGGTCGAAGCTGAAACCGACGCGACCCGCAAGCGCCGCGAGGTGAATGATCGCGTTGGTGGAGCCGCCGATGGCAAGCAGAACACGAAACGCATTGTTGAAGGCCTGCTCAGTGAGAATTTGCCTGGGCGTGAGCGAACTTTGCGCGAGCCACACTGCCTTCGCACCGGTCAGTTCGGCCACTCTGATGCGGTCCGCAGTGACGGCAGGCGGGGTGGCCGAACCAGGAAGGCTCATGCCAAGCGCTTCAGCCACGCAGGCCATGGTGCTGGCGGTACCCATGACCGAGCAGGTACCCACGCTGGGCACCAACTGGTTGTTGACCTCTGCAATTTCCCGTTCGTCGATTTCATCAGCCCGAAACTTTGCCCAGTAGCGGCGGCAATCGGTGCAGGCGCCAACCGTCTGGCCGCGGTGCGATCCAGTGAGCATGGACCCCGTGACCAGCTGGATCGCAGGGATGTTGGCCGATGCAGCGCCCATGAGCTGCGCCGGAACTGTTTTGTCGCATCCGCCAATCAGTACGACCGCATCCATGGGTTGCGCGCGGATCATTTCCTCGGTGTCGATCGCCATCAGATTGCGCAGGTACATACTGGTCGGATGCGCGAAGCTTTCGTGGACCGAGATCGTAGGAAACTTAACTGGCAGCCCGCCCGCGAGCAGGATGCCGCGCTGAACCGCCTCGAGCAGTTGCGGCATGTTGCCGTGGCAGGGGTTGTAGCCGCTTCCCGTATCGGTAATGCCGATGACGGGACGCGACAGCGCATCATCGGTGTAGCCCGCGCCTTTGATGAAAGCCTTTCGCAGGAAGAGCGAAAACCCGGCATCGCCGTAGCTGGTCAGGCCGCGCTGCATGCCAGATGGTGTTGGAGCGGATGAGGCGTCTGTGGGCCCAGGCGTGGGCGTGTTCTCAGGGTCCGACACGGAATGTCTCCGATGAGCGGGAACGCGGAAGGCCCAGCATCTGATGCATGGGCACGGTGTCGACACGATGCTGGGCAAGCAGATCCTGAAAATCAGGCGATGTGAGCACCTGGTACTCGGCAAGCCGCGCCTGCGCAATCGGGTCGGACGCTTCGGCAAGGGTAGCCGGATGACACATCAACAGTGCCTGATCCGGCGCGACGGATAGCCATTGCCCAAGCAGCGACTGATAGCCCGAGGCGGAGCGGTCAAAGCCATACACACCCAGCAGCGCTGAGTTCATTGCATAGCCCTGTTGAGTCGCCATCCGGCGCAAGGTGCGCGCTCCCAGCATCGCAATGACACCCGCCTTAATACGCAGGTGAATGGGCAGCCCCTCGGCAGGCACCGTGCATCTCAACCAGGGGCGTTGGTCGGGCGAATAGCGGCCGCCGAGCTCATCCATGAGCTGATCGCGCACGCATGGCAGCTGGTGCACATGCTGGTGGCCGTCCAGATAATCAGGCGCACGGCCGAGCGCGTCTTCGAAAGTATCCAGTTGCCTGCGAAGCTCGGTTCGTACCGAGCGATCATCGAGCCGCCCAGAATAGGCTTGCGTAATCAGCCGGCCCAGGGCTTGGGCCGGGTGCGCGAGTGGTAACTCGGTGAGATCCAGGTGCAGTCCGACGTCGGCATCCTGCGCGTCGAGCGCGCGCAGCCAGGCAATGTGAGATCGCCAGCTGCGGCCTCCGACCATGCAACCGAATGCCTGCAGCCGCCTGGCTTCGACCAGCTCCATGATCGCGGTATCAACCCCGGCATGTAGACCGAAATCGTCCGCTGTCAGACAGATGCGACGTCTGGCCGGTGACTGCGCATCCATCACTGGCCGAGGCCCTTGCAGAAGCGCGCCGCTTCAGGCGCGCGCGGGTCGAAGCGCCATAACGTGGAGTCGCGCCAGTCTTGAATGCGTTGTGCGAACTGCAGCGCAGAATGACCGATACCCGCTTGACTGAATCCAATGATCCAGCTGGGCTGAGTGCTGCACAGGCTGGCTGCGAAAGCCGCAGGCGTAATTAGCGTTGAATCGCCGGCGGCGGGGTTGAAGCGGCGTGCATCGAACAGCTCTTTACGCCAGTTGTCGCGGCTTCTCATCAGCGCCTCGTCGTCCCAACGTTCCACCACACGCACCGGCTCGCGCAGTCGGGC
Organism: uncultured Bordetella sp.; assembly: GCA_964581825.1. Lineage (GTDB taxonomy): Bacteria > Pseudomonadota > Gammaproteobacteria > Burkholderiales > Burkholderiaceae_E > SYIM01. The sequence goes on along the minus strand of CAZORB010000138.1, from coordinate 1,618 downwards.
ATAAATGCCAGCGTCGAAATCGAATCGGTTGATCATGTACACCGGCTCTCCGGGTTGCGCCTGCTTTCCGATGGCAATCGATAGCGCGCGGCTCGATGGCGTGGGGCGATAGGCAATGATGATCACCGCCACGAGGCTGGCAATCACCCCAAACGTGGCTGCTCCGGCCCACAGGCGACGCGCAGTTTTACTGGGCTCGCCTCGCGCCTGGAGCCCCGCTGCCGCGAGCATGGCAAGCGGCGGCACGGCTGGCAGTACGTAGCCGAGTAACTTGGACTTGGGCAGGGAGAAAAACGCAACGACCGCCAGCGCCCAGATCCATCCCAGCAGGACGAGATCACGCTCAGTGCCCGCGGACATGCGAGGCGCCAACGCGCGTCGCACAAGCCAGGCGATCCACGGCAGGAAAAACAAAGCCAGTACGGCTGGATAGAACCAGACCGGCTGCATGTTGTTAAATCCGCCAACGGTGTAGCGCTTGAAGTGTTGATACACAAAAAAATAATCGAGGAAGCCGGGATGGATGCGCTCCATCATCAGGAACCACGGCGCTGCGACCAGTAGGAACAGTACAGGCCCTTCTGGACACGCGCGAAGGATTCGGAAAATCGTTCGCCACCGCCCTGACACGATCAGCCAGCCACCGATCACCGCAACCGGGATCACGATGCCGATAAGACCCTTGGCGAGCACGCCCAGCGCTGCTGCACCCCAGCCCAGGCGAAGCGCACCGCGAGGCGCAGCCGACTCGGCGTCGAGCAGCAGTGAAGCGTGGGTGATCAGAACGATTGTCAGAGTGATCAGCCCCGCCACCAGCATGTCCAGATTGGCATACTGACCCGCCACCAGCATAAGGGGCTGTGCGATGAGCGCCAGAAGCGCAATCTTTGCTGAACGCTCGCCAATCCACCGCAGCAACAGCCAGTAAGGACTGGCCACTGCGAGGGCAAAACCAATCGCAGACGCGACGCGTGCCGCCCATTCGTTCATCCCGAAAGTGCCCAGCGACGCTGCGGTAATCCAGTAGAAGAGCGGCGGCTTGTGGAAGTACGGCAGGCCATTCAGCGTGGGGGTCAGCCAGTCTCCGGATCGGAGCATTTCCCAGGCGACCCCCGCGTAGCGCCCCTCATCGGGCAACAACAGCGGCCTGAGCCACGCTGTACAGGAGGTCAGAAAGAATGCCAGTACTGCAACCTTGAAGGCTGCGCTCAGCAACTGGCTGTTTGCCGCCGGGGGTAGCCGGCTCATTGCTGCGGGGGCTCCAGTCCGCGCCCAATCCGCTCTGACACGACAAAGAGCGGGCGCGCCTTGACCTCTTCAAAGATCCGGCCAACATACTCGCCCACGACACCGAGCGAAAAAAGCTGAATGCCGGAGAACAGCATCAGTCCCACCACGATCGTGGTCCAGCCGCTGACGTCATTACCGAATAGAAAGTAGCTGATCGCAATGAAGGCGCCGTAGAGCAGGGCCGGAATGGCAAGCAACAGTCCCGCCAGGCTGACGGCCCGAAGAGGCCATTTGGTAAATGCCGTCAGGCCGTCAAACGACAGTCGAAGAAGCTGGGCGACGGCTTACGGACCACCGTGCCCTCGTCGTAAAGGTGTGTCAGCGTCCC
>CAZORB010000137.1:3183-10421 GCA_964581825.1 uncultured Bordetella sp. | reverse complement strand
AAGGGGGGTATGGGGGGAAAGCGCGGAAGGCGCGGATGGCGCACCTAGGGTAACCCCCTGCTGCAAAGCGAAGGGGTTAGGCCATGCGGCAGAAGCCGGCTGTAAAAATTTTTGAAAGCTAGAAAATGACCAAGCGACGAACCCTGACCGAAGTTGCCGACTTTTCCGCTCAGAACATCGCAAACGCACAAAGCGACCGCGAGATACTCAGAGGGTGCAATAAGGCTATCCACGCCGCTGGAGGGCCTCAGGCGGCGATCTGGGACCCCATAGCGGCAGGCGCTACCCTCACGGCGGTAGCCGAAGGGCTGGGAGTATCCTATCGAGCCCTGACGCGGTGGCTAGCCACTGGCGAAGAACGAGCCGCCCTTTACAAAGAGGTTCGCAAGATGGCTGCAGGTCGGCTTGCAGAGGACACCTTAGGCATCTCAGATACGGCTACCCAGCAGAACGCGCAGGTAGCAAAACTAAGGGTCGATACGCGCCGCTGGCTGGCAGCACGATACGATCCGGAGGGGTTCGGTGATCGGCAGTCCCCCCTCGTGGCGATCAACTTGCAGCAACTCAGGATTGACGCCTTGCGTTACTGTTCGGACCAAGAGTGAGCGGCCTGGGGTCATAGTGCTTCCTTACCGCAAGGATGCGGAGCTACGTCAACGGCCGCTGCTACTGACTATTCCCATAGTACGTCACGCTGCGAAGTCCAATGAGCAAATGCTCCACGTAGTCAAATCTGCTCTCTGTCGGCGAGACAAGGGCGGCCGCAGCTTTTAATGCTGGGTCGATCACCCGAATTTCTGCTTCCATGTCGGTGCAGTCGGGTTGCTTGAGGCAGAAGACCAGACGGCCAGCTCGTCGAAAAAGGACCTAGGCGCATCCTGAAGGCAGATGTTCAGTTCGTGACTCCCGGTTTGCCATGCGCTCGCGGTGGCGCTTGAGGATAACGCCCGCGTAGTAGACGTGCTCGCGCATCAGGTACTCGGCGCGCTGCGCATCGCCGGCGAGAACCGCCTCGACGATGCGGTGGTGGTCGCCATGCGAACGCAGGATCAATGCATGGTCATCCCACAACACGATGCGCCCGGAGGCATAGGGAATCTGGCCCGCCTGCTCTGCAAAGCGCGACACCCAGGGGTTGCTGGAGGCGCTGATGAGAATCTGGTGCAACTCTACGTTCATCCGCTGGTAGGGCGCATGGTCTTCTGGGTCGAGCACGCCTTTGCTCAAAATTCGGTCGCCCTCATTAAGGCAGTACCGCAAACGATCTCTCTGCTCAGCGCTCAGGCCACGCAAAGCTGCCCGGCGGCACGCCAGTCCCTCGAGCATGGCTCTGACTTCGTAGGCGGTCAGCACATCCTCGAGCTCAAAGACACGCACCATGTAACCCCGCTTGGGCTGATGGTCTATCAGACCTTCAGTGGCAAGATTGGCCAGCGCTTCTCGAACCGGCGTGCGCGACACCCCAATCAGACGGGCGGTGGTCTCCTCCTCGATGCGCTCGCCGGGCAAGAAACGGCCCTCGAGGATCCAGTCGCGCAGGGTGTCAGTGACTTGCTGTGACAGTGTTTGCATACATCCCTTCGGATCAATTCAGGTATACAAGGACCTTATTTGGAGCCCATTTTTAAGAAAAAATTGGCTCTTTTGGTTTTTTGTGTATACATGCTAATATGGCTCAAAAGATAAAGTTAAAGGAGAGAGGATGGGGGCACAAGCCCAGATACCCGCAGCTAGCTCAGATGAGCGAGTCGCTTTAGTCACCGGTGCGGCCGGTGGCATCGGCGCCGCAGTAGCGATGCGATTGGCGCGCGACGGACTTAAGGTCGCACTAGCAGACCTTGATCTCGCAGGTGCCCAGGCCAATGCCGCGCAGATGGGTAAGCCCCACGGCGCTTATCGGATTGATGTCGCAGACGAATCCTTGGTGCGCGCGTGCTTCGATGCCGTAGAGGCACAGCTCGGTCCGGTTGCCGTTTTGGTCAATGTGGCCGGCCTCCTCATCATGCCGGGCGGCGAACGCCCCCTGATCAAGGACCTTGACCTGGATATTTGGGAAAAAAGCATGGCGGTCAATGCCCGCGGCAGTTTTTTGTGCGCGCGGGACTACCTGCGACGATGCGAACGCGCGCCGCGTACCGGTGGCCGCGTCATCTTTTTCGGCTCGGTCGCGGCGCAGCTGGGCGGCTACCGATCCAGCGCTGCCTACATTGCAGCCAAAGCGGCCGTCATGGGCTTTGCCAAAGCCTTTGCGCGCGAGAGCGCCCATCTGGGCATTACAGCCAACACCATCGCGCCCGGTCTTATCGACACGGACATGCTGCGCAGCACGGTCACCAGCAGCGGCGCACTGGAAGCAGCGGCGCGCAACATTCCGCTGGGCCGAATCGGGACTGTCGACGACGTGGCGGACGCAGTTGGATACCTTGTGTCACGTTCGGCCGATTACATCACCGGCAGTGTGATCGATGTCAACGGCGGCTATCGCATGCAGTAAGGAAGGACAGCCGTCATGCGAACCCTCTCTGACCAGCTGACCCGCATTCTGACCTGGATAGGCGGTGCTGCCTTGGTTCTGATGATGATCCACGTTGCGGGCGACGTGACCTTGAAGTATCTGTTCAACATGCCCATTCCGGGCACCGCTGAGGTCGTAGCGGCTTATTACATGATCGGCGTGGTCTTCCTGCCTTTAGCCTGGATTGAAGTTCACAACCGGCCCATCGTGGTCGAGCTTTTCTATGACCGGATGCCGCACTGGGCCAAGCCACCGCTCGATATCCTGGGCACCCTCGCCTCGCTGACCTTCTATGGTTTTCTTCTATGGCAGAGTATCAAAATTGCGCTGGAATCCTTCGAGAAGGGCGAATATGTGGACGGCATGTGGCGCGTAGTGGTATGGCCTAGCCGCTTCCTGATCCCGATGGGCTTGACCGTGGCGATGTTGGTGTTGGCCCTGCGTTTTTGGAGCACGCTGCGTGGCCGACAGTCCGGTCACGGGCGGGCCGGAGCCATCTGAGGACGACGCGACATGGACCGTACTCTTGTCGGAATGATCGGGGTGGGTGTTGCGCTGGTGTTGATCTTTCTGCGCGTCCCGATCGGCGTGGCGATGGGTCTGGTGGGCATCGTCGGCATCGCAATGTTGTCGTCCTGGGGCGCTGCCTTTGGGATCGCCAAATCGATCCCTTACACCCTGATCGGGGACTGGAATCTTTCTGCAGTGCCGATGTTCTTGCTGATGGGTTATATCGCATCGGCGACGGGTCTAACCAATGGTCTTTTCGCCTCGGCCCGGCTTTTTCTCGGACGGGTGCCCGGCTCGCTTGCATCGTCAACCGTGCTGGCCAGCGCGCTCTTTGCCTCGGCCTCTGGCTCCAGCGTGGCCACGGCAGCGGCGTTTGCCCGCATTTCTGTGCCCGAGATGCTCAAAGCACGATACGACCCGGCACTGGCCACTGGATGTGTCGCCGCTGCGGGCACGCTGGGTTCTTTGATCCCACCAAGTATCCTGATGATTGTCTTTGGCATCATGGCTGACACCTCGATTTCCAAGCTGTTCATGGCAGGCGTCCTGCCGGGCTTGCTGACCGCGGCCGTGTTTATTGGCTACATCATGATTCGGGTCAAACTCAACCCGGCCCTAGCACCTCTGGACAACACGGTTTACTCGGCCGAGCAGAGGCGCGCGGCGCTCTCGGACATCTGGCCGCTACCCGTACTAATTATGGGTGTGCTGGGGGGCATCTTTACCGGCATCTTCACCGCGACGGAGGCAGGTGCAATTGGTGCCATGATCGCCTGCGTCATTGCGGCGGCGCGTCGGTCGCTCAATAAAGGCGCTTTTGCCAAAGCGGTGGTCGATACCGCAGAAGGTACCGCCGCCATCTTTATCATTGTGGTCGGCGCTGCCATCTTTGCGCGGTTCATGTCCTTTAGTCAGTTGCCGGCGGCCATGTCGACTTGGCTCATGTCGATTACTGACAGTCAGCTAGCCTTGATTCTCGCGATCTGCGCCATCTACCTTGTCCTCGGTTGCGTGCTGGAGAGCATCTCCATCATGTTGCTTACGCTGCCCCTGCTTTTGCCCGCACTTAAGCTGATGGAGGTAGACCTGGTCTGGTTCGGCATTTTGGTGATCAAACTTCTCGAGATTGGGCTCTGCACACCACCAGTGGGCATGAACGTATATGTCATAAAAAGTGCCATGGGTGACCGCATCAAACTCACCACCATATTCAGAGGCGTAACGGGTTTTGTACTAGCCGATCTTTTCACGCTGTCCATCTTGATCGCCTTTCCCATCATCACTTTGTGGCTGCCCGATCTCAGGGGCAAAAACTAATTGTTTTTCACCCACCCAAGTAGGAGACCTATGAAATCGTTAATGAAATCCGCACGCATGCGTGCACTAGCCGTCGCTCTGGCCTTGCCAGCAATGGCTCAGGCACAAACCTTTATGGCCACCAATTGGCTGGCGCCCGCACACATTCTTAATGAGCACACCTATCAGCGCTTTGCGGCAGATGTGGCTAGGGCCACGAACGGGGCGATCAAGTTCGAGGTGCATTCCTCGGGATCTTTAGTACCCGCGCGTGACACCATGCGCGGTATTCGCGACGGCGTTGCGGTCGTCGGCATTGTGTACCCGCCTTACACCCCTGCTGACTTTCCTCTGAGCAATGTGGTCAACGACCTAGTGTTCGCCGCTGACGATGACATGGCCGCCTCGTTTGCGTTCACCGAACTGTCAATGACACATCCCAAACTACTGGCCGAGTGGAAGAAAAACGGCGGCATTTTTGCAGGCGGCTATTCCACGCCGGTGTACAACTTTGTTTGCATTAAGCCAGTGCGCTCCCTGGCCGATGCCAAGGGTCTGAAAATTCGTACGGCGGGCGGCGCACAGACCGAGTGGGTAAAACTGCTGGGTGGCGTACCGGTCTCGGTCCCAATCGGCGATGTGTATTCAGGGCTTGAGCGCGGATCGCTCGACTGCACATTGACAGACCCCACTAACCTCGACAAGGGCAACAAGTTCTGGGAAGTGGCTAAGTCAGTTAACTTACTGCCTATGGGCGTAGTGCTGGGTGCCAACTACGTCTTCAATCCTGATTTTTGGAGAAAGCAGTCAGTTGCCAATCGCAGGATTCTTCTGGAGAACATGGCGCTGGGTAATGCACGTGCGCAAGTTGCTTATCATGTAGGGGTGCAGGCCGCCATTGATGGGTCACGCAAGCGCGGCCTTGAAATCATTCAGCCTTCAGCCGACCTCAGAGGCAAGCTTGATGAATTTAACAGGGCCTTCATCGCTGGTATGGCCAAACAAGCGATGGAAAGCCGCAAAGTGGCAGACCCCAGCGATCTGATTGCCGCCTACATCGAGCTGCAGAGAAAGTGGAAGGGCCTAATGCAAGGTGTCGACCGCACCAGCGAGCAGGCTGTGTTCAAGGTGCTCAACGACAACCTGTACAGCAAGCTCGATCCGGCCAAGTTCGGGCTCTGATCGTCATGAGCGCATCCCGGCATGCCCTGGTCACGGGTGCCGCCACTGGCATCGGCTTAGAAACTGCCAGCCACCTGTTGCAGGCAGGCTGCACCGTGCATCTGGCAGATCGGGATGCAGCAGCGGTCGAAGGGGCCGCTGCTAAGTTATCTGCGCATGCGGCAGCCGGCGCCTTCCCCAATGGGGAGCGCCGGGTCTTCGCACATGTGCTTGACGTGACGGATGTCGGTCAGGTACAGACCCTCATTGAGCGTTTACCCGGCCTATCAGTGCTAGTCAATAACGCCGGTATCTTTGAGGTGAAGGATTTTTTTGCTCTGACCGAGGCCGATTTTGATCGGATGTATGCGGTCAACACCATACCCATGTTCACCCTGGCCCGTTTGGCTGCGCCGCGTATGAAAGGTGGTGGCCGCATTATCAACCTTGCTTCCCGCGCCATGCTGGGTACGCGGCACTATGCGCACTATGTCGCCTCAAAGGCCGCTGTGGGCGGCCTCACGCGTGCCATGGCCCTCGAGCTCGCGCCCCTGGGCATTACGGTGAATGCGGTAGCGCCGGGTGTCATTGAAACCGGTATGCTCAAGAGTCGATCAGATACCAATCTGGATGGGCTGCGCGCGCTGCAGCCATTGGGGCGCCTGGGTACACCGGCTGACGTGGCACGCACCATTGCATTTTTGGCGGACCCCGCAGCCGATTTCATTACCGGCCAGATCATCATGGTCGATGGCGGCCGCTCTTTGGGCAGCATCGTCGCCTGAGGGCCTACATGGCGCTGCTCGACCACAAGCGTGTTTTGATCACGGGTGCTGCCCAGGGTCTGGGCTACGCCACTGCCCTGCGCATGGCGCGTGAGGGTGCCCAGGTCATTGCAGCTGATCTCGACCTGAGCCGCCTCGACGTGGTGGTCAGGCGCATTGAGGCCGAAGGCGGCAGCGTACACGCCCAGGCCATCGATGTCACAGAGCGGGAGGCAGTGACCCAGTGGGCGCAGTTACTTGAACAACGCCTGGGACCCATCGATGTGCTGGTAAATAACGCGGGTATATCGGGACGAGGCCGCATTGATGACGCAGGTGCTCCTCAACTGTGGGATCGCTTGCTAAAGATAAATCTGGAAGGCGTCTTTAATGTGACCCACGCCTTTGTGCCAGCCCTCAAGCAGACACGTGGCAACATCGTTAATTTGTGCTCCATCGTCGGATTTGTAAGCGGCATGTCCTCGGCCGGCTATGTGGCCTCCAAGGGCGCCATCCGATCCTTCACCCAGGTTCTGGCGCGGGAGCTGGCACCGTTTGGTGTGCGCGTCAATGCAGTCGCGCCCGGCTTCATGCTGACCGATCTGGTCAAGCCCCAGTTGGAAAAGCCAGGCGGCACCGACTGGTACATGAAGCGTGCGCCCATGGCCAGAGGCGGTGAGCCCGATGAAATTGCAGGCCCTATCGTATTCCTCGCCTCCGAGATGGCCAGCTATGTTAGCGGAGTGATATTGCCAGTAGACGGCGGATTCTTGTCCGCCTGATCAGAGGTATTGCGCGCGCGCACCGAAGCGCAAACTCTGGACTCAAATTCATAATTGGAGATCTACGTGAACGCCTTGCCAGTCCATAAAGAACCGCACTGGGACGATGAATATGACGTGATCGTCGCCGGAACCGGTGCAGGTGGCATGTCCGCCGCACTGACTGCTGCCATCGGAGGACTATCGGTGTTGCTGGTTGAAAAACACAAC
>CAZORB010000137.1:0-3173 GCA_964581825.1 uncultured Bordetella sp. | reverse complement strand
CGCGATCTCCGGTGGCGCCGTTTGGATCCCCCTGAACGCGCAGGCCGAGGCAGCCGGTCACCCGGATACTGATGAGAAGATCTGGCGCTACATGCAAGCCACAGTCGGCAAAGCCGCGCCTGAGGAGATGCAGAGAGCTTTTCTACGCCAGGGGTCGCAGGCGCTTGAATTTCTCAGGAAACACACGGCTGTCCAGTTGATCGCGCGCACCTACTCTCCTGACTATTATCCCGATCGTGATGGTGCAAACCTCGGTGGGCGGTCGCTCGACCCCGCCTTGTTTGATGGCCGAGAGCTCGGTAAGTACTTTGCCGAGCTGAGAGACCCCATATCCGAATTCATGGTGCTGGGCGGCATGATGGTGAACCTGACGGATGTACGTAACCTATTGGCGGCTACCCGCTCTTTCTCAGCCTGGCGGGCAAGCATGAAGCTGGTCCTGCGCTACTGGGCCGACCGCCTTCGCGGCTACCACCGTGGGACCCGACTGGTGTTGGGCAATGCGCTGGCTGCCCGACTCTTCAAGAGTGTTCTGGATCAGCGCATCCCGTACTGGTTGTCGTCGCCGGCTGAAAAATTACTGCGTGATCCCGAGGGCCGCGTGATAGGTCTACAAGTGCGCCGCGAGGGACGTCTGCTGTCGCTGCGGGCTCGTCTTGGCGTGGTCCTGGCCACCGGCGGTTTCCCATGGGATGCGCAATTGCGTGCCGAACTCTATCCGCATGTAACAGGCCCCTGGTCGATGTCGCCTGAACAAAACTCGGGCGACGGCATCCGTATTGGTCGGGAAGCGGGTGGCGTGCTGGGTCCCATCGGTTCCAGTCCAGCTTTTTGGGCGCCCATTTCCATTCTTAAAAAACCGGACGGCTCCGAACTACGTTATCCGCACCTTGTTTGGGATCGCGCCAAGCCGGGGCTCATGGCCGTCAATGCGTCAGGGCATCGCTTTGTCAATGAGTCCACCTCCTACCATGAATTTGTCCGTGGCATGTACCGCTCCGATCAGCACTCGCCCACATTGCCAGCCTTTCTGCTTTGTGACAACGATTTCATCGAGCGCTGGGGCCTGGGTCTTGCGCTGCCGGGTGGACGGCCTCGCGATCATCTGGTGCGTGCAGGCTATCTCTATCGAGCTCCGACACTGGAGGCGCTGGCCGCACAGATGGGCATCGACCCTGCAGGGTTGCTGGCTTCGGCCCAGCAGTTCAATCGTGCAGCACAATCGGGCATTGATGAGGCCTTTGGCAAAGGATCCACGCTCTACAACCAGTACCTCGGCGAGCCAGGTTACACACCTAACCCTTGTCTGGGGCCTCTTGCGAGCGCGCCCTTTTGGGGCGTGAAGGTTTATGCCGGCGACATTGGCACCGCCTATGGTATCCAGTGCAACGAGCAGGCGCAGGCGCTCGACGCGCAAGGGCGCGTGATCCCGGGCCTTTATGCCGCAGGCAATGACATGCACTCCGTAATGGGGGGTGAGTATCCCGCCCCCGGCATCACACTGGGGCCCGCGCTTACCTTTGGCTGGGTGGCCGCGCGTCATATGGTAGGTGCCGCGAAGCACGCGCGATCAACCGCCCACGACTTCGCGCCTCATGCAGGCGCACAGCATGGCGCTAAAAGATCGGGCAACGCATCACTAGCCCAGGGCGCCTGATGGCGGCTTCATCGACCCTTTAGACGCTCATACACTGATCTGAGTGGCTGTCTCGGCTCAACGCAACGCACACCACACAAACCAATCCCTTTCTATTATTTAGGCCATCACGGATCGCAACCATGAAGCTGCTGTTTTCTCCGTTCTCACCTTATGTGCGCAAATGTCTGATCACCGGCTATGAAGTCGGCCTAAACGACCGTATCGAACTGCTGCAGTCAGCAGCGAACCCCGTCAATCGTGACCCAAACATCATCCCCAGTAATCCGCTGGGCAAGGTACCCACGTTTTTTACCGATAGCGGCCAGGCTCTCTACGACAGTCGGGTCATCTGCGAGTATTTGAACGATCTTGGCAAGGGAGCTTTGTTTCCTAATGCCCCCACACGTTGGTCGGCGCTAACCTTGCAGTCGCTAGCCGATGGTGTTTTGGACGCTGCGTTGCTCACTCGTTACGAGAGCGTCATGCGTCCCGAGCCCTTCCAGTGGGCCGAATGGGCCAATGCCCAATACAACAAGGTCGAGACTTCGCTTGATCACCTTAATGACAATCCTTCCCTGTTGGAAAGCGGCGTGCACATCGGCACTATTGCCATAGGCTGTTCGCTTTGGTATTTGGACCTGCGCTTTGCCGAACGTAACTGGCGCGAGCGCGCGCCTCGTGTGGCGGACTGGTATGCCCGCTTTAGTCAGCGCGATTCCATGCGCATGACCTGGAGCATCTAACTAAGCGCTGCTGAAATCGGCGGTTTCACGGTGGCCATATAGCGAAGGTCGCTGTAGTCTCTGCGATGAATGCTCACGCCTGTCCTAGTCTGCGCCTGTACGCCAGTTGCTACAAGGGCTAGTGCGAGGTAAAGAAACGCTAAGTGAACTATTCGAGTCGCCACAAACGTGGGGTCAATTCTTGCTGAAGTAGCCGCGTTCGCACCAAAACTCGACCGTAACCCCGGGTTGCGCTTGAAACAGCGTCCTTGCAATTTCGCAGTTACCACGGTTGTATGTGGCACCATCTACGGCGTCGAAGGTGGCCACGTGAATGCGCCATGTCTTCCCGCCGGTAGTGGCGCTGCCTCTGTACAAGGTGTACACGTCTTTGGGGTCAACACTACGCGGCTGTGCTGCAACAAACAGACTGCACAAACTCAGCGCCGAGCAAATCAGAACTGGGCTAAAACTTCCTCTAATCCGAGTGAGATTCATCGGCCTACGCCTCGTGTGTCTTAGCGACGCTGACTTTTTCGCGGCGATAGCCCGCCGTCCTTTTTATCTCTTGGGGTAAAACTGTTCGGGCAAGCGGAGCCGCTTGCCAGTGGCATTGGCCGCTGTAAGAACCAGCGTAGTGGCACATCTGCGCGCGCGCAAGCGAGATTTTACCGTCTGATGGCTACACAGTGGCTACACGCAACCACTTTGAGCATTAAAAGTTAGCGAACGCTTATCTTATAGGTACTTTTAATTCTGGTGCCGGTGAGATGAATCGAACACCCGACCTTCTCATTACGAATGAGCTGCTC
>CAZORB010000136.1:10134-10485 GCA_964581825.1 uncultured Bordetella sp. | reverse complement strand
CCGCTGCGCGGGTACCCGTGATGGAAGCGCCCGCCACGGTGAGTGAAGTCGAGGGTGCCGCAGCGATCGTATAACCAGTGGGGGCTGCAAAGGATACGGTAACCGGCGTGGACACCGTCTGTTGGGCGGACAGGTAACCTGCTGGAATAACCGCTTCGATCACGCCGTCAGGTCTTTCCCATCCTAGCTGCAGGCCGCGGCCGAGGCCGTTGCTCGCGGCCGCATCCAGGTGGCGGATGTCGATCTGCACGCTTTGCCCGGCGGTCAGCGTGATCGCCGACGACACCGCCGGTTGGGGCGCTTCGTGCAGACGCTTGCGTGAGGTCATGCACCAATCGATCGGCAGCGCGA
>CAZORB010000136.1:0-10124 GCA_964581825.1 uncultured Bordetella sp. | reverse complement strand
ACCGCCGGTTGGGCGTTCACGCCAGTGAAGGTCTGGCTGACTGCCAGAGAAGCCGCCGACGCCTGGGATGTCTGCAGATAAACTGCTGCAGCACCATTACTGAGCAGCCGCAGCTTATAGGTGCCGGTAGTGGGCGCCGTCAGCGTGCCGCGCAGGCGCTGGAAGGTGGTGACCGAGCCATCATCGCCCGCACTGAAAGGCGCGAGGCTGACCTGACCCGCCCGACCACTAAAGGACGGTGATCCAAGGCTCGCGGGTAGGCTTTCAAGCTGTGCCAGCACCGCACTCGGGTTGGCAAACGTGCGGTTCGTTGCGGTGCCGCCCATGGTGGCGAAGTTACCGGTCCAGCGCTCAAGGGTGAGCCCGCCAAACAGAGCGAAGTCGAGTGGTGCAGTCGCACCCGCAGCGACAACCAGTGACTGCGGCGCTGACAGCGACTCGGCTACCAGCGATGCGGTGGCTACCGTCTGCCGGGTGAACTCAAGCGGCAGTACCGCACGTACGAATGCGCCGCTCGGCGCAGCGCTTGCGCCCGACACCGGCGCCAGTTCATCGACCCGCACGGTTAACTCAGTGTCCGCAGTGGCTGCGGCGAGCTGTATCCGGCCTGTGCCGCTCAACCACTGATTGATCGCTGTGGGGCTGCCGTCGATCTCAAGGCTACGACCGTCAGAGGCCAATGCAAAGCGTGTCAGCGTTGTGGTACTGGCGCCAGCGGCGAGCGACAGTTGTCCCGCCGCCAAAGCGATCTGTACGCGAACGCTCGAGGCGCTGGAGGTCACCAGCGGCGACGCAATCGTTAAATCAACCGGCGTGTTCGCGGTGACTCGGTAGCGCTGCGGTACGCTGATCTGCAGCGCTGTGGCTGCCGAGGGTTCGCTCACCAGATGCTGTTGCAGCAGCATTCGGCCCGATGCGGTGCGTTTGCCCTCGGCAAACGACAGCAGCAAGCTCACCGAGGTGCTGGCGGCGCTTGGCGTAAAGCCAACGCTGCCCAGTGTGTTGAGATAGGCGTTGAGCGCAGGCCCGGAGCCCGTCAGCACCAGACGCCGACCCGATAGCTCGAGCACCGCGCTGACCTGCCCCGCCGAGGTGGTAGCGCTTGCCGCGCTGAACTGGCCGGATGCCGTCTCGAGCGTCAGCGTGCCTGTAGCACCAGACAAATCGTCAGGCGCCTGGACTGTGTTGGCAGCAAACAGCAGGTTGGAAACCGTACCAACAAGCACCGGTGCAGAGGCCGGCGCGCGCAGCAGCGGCGAGGAGCCCAGACCGAGGGCGCCTGGCGCAACCAGCAGAAGGCTGGTGCTCGCACGGCCTTCAGCAGAAACCGCTTCTATGCCAAGAACCTGATCGCTCGCGCCTGCCGTGTGCTGAAGACGCCCGGCAGTGGACAGGAATGCGTTGAGCGCATCGGCAGACCCCGTCAGCGTGAGCGCGCTCGCTGAACCTCCAACGGTCACGCCCGCGACACCGGTTGCACTAAGCGTTCCAGCCGCGACACTGAACGTGAGCGTGATGACGCCGGTGCCCGCGGTCAGCGTGTTAGGCGGGAACACCAGGTTATTGGTCAGCCCACCAAACACCTCGAGGGATTGCGGCACGCGAAGCGTGGGTGCGAAAACCTGAGGACCCGAGATAACACTTGCGGCAATGCCCGATACGGCAGCTGCTACGTTGCCATTTTCTCCCAGGGTAATCACGGAACTGGGGAGTCTGTCAGGACCGGCGCGCAGCTGGACCTCAAGCTGATCGGGTGCTGACGTGTTGACCCAGCCCGGACCAGGGGGAGCCACTTGAACGCCCGTGACTGAGAACGCCTGCGTCGCATTGGCGACACTGATCAGCGTGACGGTATTGCCGTTGGCACTGACCGAACTCAGTCCGGGCAGATTGGCTGCGCGCAGGGCCTGTGCCGCGCGGGCCGCAACGCCCGCTGCATCGAGCCCTGTGAAATCAATCCTGGACAGCAGCGAAACTGGACTGCCCTCTATCGTCAGGTTGATGCCGAGATCGTATTCACCCACGATGGATCCTGGCTCTTCGAAGCTGAGCGTCCAGATGGTGGGTGCAAAGGCGCCTGCACTGGCGAGCGCGTTGCCCGCCTGCAGACTCGGCGGAGCAGACAGCGCGGGGCTGCCCTGCTGACCGGCAACCGGCGCATGAAGCTGTCCGCCGTTCGACCCTCCAGAGCCGATCGATGTGGTGCGATAGAAGTGGAGCTTGCCCCCGGTTCCGCGAGTCCCGGCGATCAGGTCGGCGTCAGCGTCCGCCCCCGTACCCGATAGCTCGCGAATCACCGGCTGAAGGCTTGATCCAAGGGGTGCCGACAGCGACAGATACAGATCGCGTCCCGCTGCCACCCGACCGATGGCGATCGAAGCGCCCGCCGCATCCAGCGACAAATCGGTGCCGGAAGCCGCATCGATTACGGTGATGGCGCCCTCAGCCGAGGCCAGCAGCGCACCGCCCGCAAGCGCCGACTCAAGCCTGAGGTCACCGTCCGCAGTCAGACGTACATCACCCGGCGCTTCAGCCGGTGTCACGCCCGCTGCGCCCGCACGTGCGATCGTGACCGATCCGATATCGTCGATCCGGATCGAGCCCGTACCACCTCCAAGTGCATTCGCTGCAGCAGACAGCGTACCGCTGACCGTGCTGGCATCGGTGCGAAGGCGCAAATCGACACCGCCTTCGGCGCTGATCGTGGTGGCCGTGACAAGTCCTGTGCCTGCCACACGGATAGCGCCTGCAGCGCCGGTTTTCAGGGTGACGGTACCCTGCGCAGCGGTGACGCTGGCAGCACCAAGTTCGAGCCCGCCAGCGGCTTCGAGTGCCACGGTTTTTCCACCTGCGGTCAGGCCGTGGCCAGCAATCAGTTCTCCGCCGGCAATACGGAGCATGCCTGTGCGATTGACGCTGAGATTGCCCGCCGACTTGAGGCTCAGCTGATCGGCATCCGGCAAGCTTGCGTTAGCGGGGATGCTCAGGTCACCGCCGGTTTCGATGGAAAGCCGCGTGAGACTATTGCCTTGGGACGCAGTGCCCAGCGTCCAGCTGGCGGCGCCCAGATCCATGGCCACAGTCGCACTCGGCCCACGACGCGTCACCGACAGCACATCATTTGCGCGCAACTCGAGCGTAAGCGCCGCGGGCAGATCACCAGCGAGCGTGACCGAGCCGCCGCTTCGTAGCATGAGGTTGGATGTGCTTGGCGCTGATGTGCCGAGATCAAACGCAAGCGAGTCACCCGCCCGGATCTCGGTACGACGCGACCCGGTGAAGAGCCGGGTGCTGCCAAGCGCGCCCGCCGCGACCAGCGTCAGTTCGCCAATCGAACCGGTGAGCGCCGCTACCGCATCGCTTCCGCTTAACGAAAGACCGGCGCCGCTCTCGAGCGCCACCACCGCATCGGCTGCCGACCGCACCCTGGTGACCTGGACTGCACCCGGGCTACGAATCGACACGCCACCCGCGCTCGCCTGCACGCTGCTGAGGGTAAGACCCGCGTTCGCAGCACCGATTGAATCCGCATCGGTCAGGTCGAGGCTGCCGGCGCCAGCAAGCGCCTCGAGTGAATCGGCGGCGATGGTCATCGCCGCGATGCCCTGCCCTGCCTTCAGGGTCAGCACGCCAGCGGCCAACACAGGCTGCCCTGACCCGGCGAGCCCCGCTGCGAGTCCTATCGCGCCACCCGCCTCAACACTGAGCGCCCCGGCCGCTGCACCAGCGCCAGGAATAGTACGGTCGGCGAGATTGCCAACGAACACCATCGCATGCGCTCGGCTGAGGGTGACGTTGCCACCCGCTGTCAGCGTAATCGATGAATTTCCGCTAAGCAGCGCGCTGTGCGCATCGAGAATCAGGTGACGTCCCGCTTCAAGACGGATCATCCCTGAAGTGCTCCATGCGGCCCCTGCCGCCACATCAAACGTGGCGAGCGTCGCACCGGTGAGGATGACGTCGCTGTCAGCGCCGCCCGCCTTCAGCACAATGCCACCCGAGCCCGCGCGAATCGCGCCCCCCTGATCGAGCAGCCTATCGCCGCTGACCGAAATCGATCCAGCGAGCGTGATGAGCGACACCGCACCGGAAGATCCCGTACGCAGGCCCGAGCGTGCCGCCATGCCATCCGTCACCGCGATACCGGTCTCGCGCACGACCGACAGCGGCAAAGCGCTAAGCGGTGCAATCGCAATGGCATCTTTTTCGAGAATTCGGACGTCGCCTGCGCCGCTGCCATCACCGGCCTGCGCAGCGATTCGCGAAACCGCTGTGCGGATCCGCGTCGCGTCGCTAGCGCCACCGATTCCGGCTGCGCCGAGCAGCACCAGATCAGCGCCAGCCAGGTTCCAGTCGGCGGTGCCGGTGGGCAGCGCACTGGTGATCGCGCCTGCGCCTGCGTCAATGACCAAGTTGCCGCTTGGCCCCTGTGACGCCGTGGCGTCGACACGCGCCAGTACAACGCCGTTGGCGCCAATTTGAACCGAACCGCCACCGGTGGCGATCTGCGCGCTCGCCGCCATGTTGAACGCACCGGCTGTGCCGAGATCCACCGACACATCGCCACCCGCACTTCGAACTGAACTGCCCGCAGCGAGGCTGCCCGCGCCGCGCGCGACCAGACCGATATCGCCGCCGTCTGTACTGACGGTGACCCCGTCAGCCACAGATAATGCGCCTGCGGCCCCGAGGAACAGGTTTCCACCCAGAACAGTCACGGGCTTCGCGACCGACAGCGCGCCCGCAGCGGTACGCACGCTGACCGTGGCGGGCTTGCCGACTGCGCCCGCCGTGATGCCAGCGAGCGCCACGGTGGAATCTTCGATGCCGCCGCCCGCCGAGTTCGAGCCATTCGGGTTGGTGCCAATCGATTCGACACGCGGGAACGTGCCGGTAATAGCGTCGATCGATAGCGCCTGCGTTGCCACTAGCGCGATGTCCCCTGCGCTTGCCACCGCGAGCTTGCCCACGGCAACCTCGAGGGCCGCATAACGTCGGCCGGCTTCACCGATGCCAAACGCCGAGTCAATCATGAGCGCCGCCGCTTTCACCTCGGCAGCGGAATCGTCACCCGCTTCCAGCACGCGGCCGGCTGCCGAACGCAGCGCCACCGTTGCCGTTCCCGCATCAAGGCTCGCGATTTCGATATCGTTTAGCGCACGGACCCGCACATTTCCGCCGACCCCCTGGCCATCCAGCGTGCTGACGGTGCCCCCCGCTGCCTGCAGCACGCTCGCGCCGCGCGACTCAATGTCGATACGACCTTTAGGGTTGCCGACTTGCGCAGCAGCCGACAACTTGACGTCGCCGCCCGCCAGAAGCGAGAGCACGCCCTCGCCCATTTCGATGATGTTGTTGATCGCGAGCGCACCTGCGATCGCCTCGAGCAGCACAGCGCCGCCCGCGTCAGGGCCAGTGCGTAAGCCCGTTTCAACGGCCAGGCCCTGCGCGGCGCGCACCAGAAACTGCCCGCCCCGGTCGGCACGAAGCCCATCGCCGGTAATTGCCAGGCTGTCCGTGTCCTCCACCGAAATCACGGTGCGCAGTCCGGCATGAGTACGCCCTTCCAGCGTATTGCCGTCGATCGACAACGCTTTGAGCAAGGTACCGATGTTGCGTAGCCCCGGTGACTGCTCGGTCTGTACCGTGTTGCCCGCCGTGAGTTTCAGGTGGTCGCCCGCCACATGAACCACACCTTGATCAAACGTGCGCGTCGACCCGTAGAGGCTTCCCGCCAAAGACTGCAGCGTGACATCGCCCGCCGACGAGCTCACGCCCGCCAGCATGATGTCGTCGGTGAGCTCGACGATGTTGATGTCGCCGAGCGCATTGGCCTTCAGTGTGCCTGGCAGCCAGGCGTTGTTGCCGGGCAGCGCGAGTCCGTTTTGTCCGATCTCGATCTTGAGCGGACCAGCATTGCTCTTGATAACGCCGCCCGTACTACCCGCCAGACCCTGAGCGATCAGGATCATGTCGCCCGCACTGCGCAGAATCGGGTCGTCAGCCGCGTGGTTGGTCAGAATCGACCCCGTCGCGGCCAGCCTCATCCGCGCCCCCGATTCAATGCCGCGTGTGAGCATGTCCACTTGATCACGAATGCGCAGATCGCCCTGCGCCTGCACAATCACATCGCCCGAGCTCTTGATGGCGACCACACCGGTGGCGGCAATATTGATGTCGTCAAACACCTGCAGCGTGACGCTCAGCACTTCGCGACGGTTCTCCACCCACTGGCCCGCCTTAACCGCGGTAATGCCGTCAGTGGAACCGAGTAGCGCCATGCCCTCGGGCGCAAAGTCGCCTGGCTCAACCTTGCGCCAGGTATCACCGAAGAACAGGCCATCCAGTGAAAGATCGATGGTCTGGTCAGAGCCCATCCACTGGTAGCGTTGATACTCAACATTCGCAACATCGCGCGCCGAGGCCTGGGATAGGGTCTGGAGCGTGCTTTCAGACAGCTGCGAGAAACGACCCGGGCTTGCGATTGTGATGCGCTCAGTTGATTTGCCCACGCCGCCTTTGGCTGAATGGGACTTGAGCGTGATGTTGATGCCTTCAATATTGAGCTGCTCGCCCTGCGACGGCGTGGCTGCACCGGGGTCATGCGGATAGATGGCGCGAACCACTTCGCTCGCAATCGGGTACTTGGCCATCGTGGCAAGCGCAGCGCCCGTGGGCAGCCCGGCTCGCTTCAATTGCGTATCCGAGAAGCCCGCTGCAGCAAGATGTTTGGTAAGCGCCGCCGCAGTGGCGGTTCCGCCTTCGCGCGCCCCATCCAAAATCTGGCCATAGCTGGTCTCGAGCCTGACATCGCCCGCCAGCGAATGCACCGACACTGGATCGTTCTTCCAGGCAGTGGGGTTGATCAGCTTCAGATCGCCGTCGGTCTCGGTGATATCGATCGTGCCCGCCGCGCGCGCTGCAAAGCCCCCCTCTCCCATCGCACTGCTATCGACGCGCGCAAAGATTGAGCCTGCGCCTCCGTCGATCTGTATGGTGTTGCCAAACAGTCGCGACGAAAAGAGCGTGGCATTCAAGCCATTAACGGTGCGAATCGTGATGTCGCCTGCGGCCTGCAGCACCTGCGCTGCATTCCAAGTACCCGACACCACCTGCCCTACCTTCAAGACGTTATTGGTACTGCCCGCCACCTGGTTGACAGTGATGTTGCCAGTTGACTGGATATTTAGCCGACCTCGGGGATCTTTCACCGTGATGGTGATGTCGCCACTCGCCTTGATGTCGGGCACCGCACCGGAGAACTCAACGTCGCCGGCTACCGTGAGCGCGTCAGCCGCGAGCGCAATCGGCTTGAAGGGCTCAGGGGCGTTGTCGGGCGCCTCCGACAATGGCGTGTTTGCACCAAATGACACGTCTCCAGTGAGCACCAGCTTGCCCACCGTCTTGATGTCGATACTGGGTTTGGCCGCCCCGATCGCCGTCTGCACGGCAATCGGATGGTCAGCCTTCAATGCATAGGTATAGAAATCTTTAAGGCCGACCACCGTCGTAGTCTTCGTGGTGATGGTCTTCTCGCGTAGCCATCCACCCCCAGTGGTTGTGGGACCATCAACAGTGATTTCTTTATTATTGAAATCACTGTCGAAGCGGTCGTTGATTTTCTTTGCGAGCCACACCTGACCACCCGGAAGCGACCAAGGGCTTCCGGGGGTGGCAACGTAGTCGTAGGCCCACTTTGATGGGTCAAACGGATTCGCATTGACGCTTTCAGTATTCAGGACGCGCTTGCCGCCCGAGATCTTATTCAGAAACTTCCACTTGGTGGCGTCACTGAAATCAATGACCGGGAACTGAACCTTCGCGTTGTCACCGATCCAGAGATACAGGTTGTTGGTCGACACGTCGCGGACTTCCGTCTTGTCCTTGACCATATCGATTGCGGTGTTCCGCTTGGTCTGAAACTCGACGTAAAGCAAGTCATCAACGCGCATACCTGAGAGCTGCGAGCGGTTGAGCACCAGCTCCGACTCAAGCAACGGGATCCCATCCGAGAACCGGGTGGTGGAAAAGCTCGCTTTCTCGTCAGGCGAAAGCGCATCCCAGTCAAAGCCCAACAGGTTGAAGCTCTTCTGCTCGTAAATATCGAGCTTGGTACTGGTTTTAGCCTGCCCTTCGGTCCATACATACACACGACCCGCTTCGGGTTGATAGCTAAGCGGTGTGGCAGCAGACTGAACCAGCGTGTCACCCTGCTGTACATACTGGATGGAGCTTGGCCGGCCGCCCGCTGCGGGCACTAGCGCGCCCTGTCGGCGCACAACGCTTACCTGCCCGTTCTGGTAGACGTATTCAAACTGCTTGAGCGTAGCGATGTCAGTAACGGAGATACGGCCAACGCGATTCTCGGATACGTCAATCTTGCCGACCTCAAGCGCATACTGAGTGCGATTATCGATCTTCACCGACGCATAACCGCTCGCCGCCCGCAGTACGCCATTGCCCGTGCTGATGATGGTGCCGGTAATATTGATGCGCCCCGCCTCGGGCTTGATCGGCTCAACAATGATCTTGCCCGCCGTGGCGTCGAAAGCGCCGTCCACCGAGCCTAAACCCGCGTCGCCCAGGCTGATGCCGGCGCGCAGATTCCCTAATTCGTCGGTGAAGTTCACCGAACCCGCAGGTTTGAAATCGGGCGTGATCGTGAGCTCAATGTTGTCGATGCCGCTTTGCACCAGGCCATTGATGTTCAGATAACGCGCATTGATATTGATCGCGCCCATCGAGAACACGCGCGATCCCAGCGTCGGATTCGAAATTGCGGCGGTTAAACCGGATAGCGCGGTGTCATCGTAGGAGTAATTGAGCTTTCGCAGGTCACCCGCAGCGTTGTAGGCCTGCGCGCCAAACGTTGCGTTGAAGGTGGTGTACTGCCGCGGGTCACGGTTCGTGTGATACCAGTCCGTGGTCGACAGATTGAAATCGCCCTTGGCAGCCAGATCCACGGATGCCGCGCGCAGATCGCCCGTGACATCGATGCTGCCTTCCTGGTTCGTGAGCCTCAGCGTTCCGGCGGCGTTCACAATCTGGCCGCGCACGTAGATATCCTGCGGCGCATCCGGCAGGTTGAAACCCGCGAGCGTGGTGTACCAGGACTTCGGGTACGCGTCCTGCATGATGTCGATGATGCTTGACGCTGCCGAAGGCGTTCCGCTTAAGGAGAAGCCGTTGAACCAGACCGCGCCGGGGTTGAGCACCACACGTCTGCCATCTGCCGCACGCTCGGTGATCGCGCTCTGGCGGATGCTGATGTCGGTGATCTCCATGCCAAACGGCGTGTTGTTCACCACCTTGATGTCAGCGTCGCCATGCGCAAGGATGCGGCCAGCGGCAACCCCTGCGGCAAGCCCGCCAGCCGATCCGCTGCCTGCCAGAATGTGTACCAGCCCCGGTGCTGCCTGAATGGTGGGCATGCGTAGGAACAGCAGGTCGAGCTTGTCGCGCGCAACGACCGTGCCCGCTGGAGCCGAGTTATCTGTCAGCCCTAATTTTTTGAGTTGCTCATCGATTTTGGTCAGAAGCGCCTGATAGTGCGCGATCGCTTCCGTATTGCCCGAATGGCTCTGCATCCAGCCCAAGACCTTGGCCCGATCCTCGAACAGGTTGTTGGCCAGGTTGGCGTAGCTGAGCTTAGGCAAGGGCAGGTCCTTGGGCTTGACCATGTAAAAGTCATCGCTCAGTTCCTTGGCAAAAATTGCACCCTTGTCACTTTTGGTGACCGCCATCGCCTTCCAGCTTTGCGCGTCGGAATAGGTTTCTGTAGACGGATTGATCGTTGCCGCACCGCCCGTGCGCAGATACCAGCGACCATCTGCAGTGCGCACTGTTTCGCCTGCGCGCACAGCCAGCGCTGTGTCGTTCATCGTGGGCGTGTGGGTGGGCGATACCGGCTTCCAGCGCCTGGTATCCGTGTAATCCTCTGCCTCAAGCACGAAACTGTCTTCGGTAATGCCCGCGCCTGGCGAGAAGATATAAGCCTGACCCGAAGTACCAGCCTTGAAATTGCCCGGCACCAGCTCAACGATGGAGCCCGCCGCAATCGATAGCGACACGTCTTCCAGATCAAGCGCGGCGTAGTGATATTGCTGCGCTTCGTCGAGCCCCAG
>CAZORB010000135.1:10058-10532 GCA_964581825.1 uncultured Bordetella sp. | reverse complement strand
ACCACATCCCCCTGCCAGGAGAGGGCACAGCCTGTCGCTTCGCCGCGAAGACCCACAGAGGCAACACTGAGACCAAGTTCCAGTCCGATCAGGTGATAGGGCTTGTACATGGCCGAGAACTCACCGCTTGCATCCGTGACAAGCCCGTACTCGTGGAAGCAGCGACGAACATAGTCGTCGGCGCCCGCGAACACCACGTAGACGCCCCATCGCAGATCGCGGAACACCGGCCTGCCATCTCGCTCGACACTTGAGATCACCTCAACCTGGCCGCGATGATGAAGCTGTCCACCTGCCGAGGCAGGCCTCAGAACCCGTGCCAGATCATCGACACCGCACGGCGGAAATGCGAGGCCTGACGGTGCGGGCAGCAGTCCGGTGGCGTTGGCCACTGCGGCCATTTCAATGGCGGATTTAGTACCGTCAAGGAATGAGTTGAACATCTGCGCGTTCATGCCGCCCCGTCGCGCATCC
>CAZORB010000135.1:0-10048 GCA_964581825.1 uncultured Bordetella sp. | reverse complement strand
CGGGCGTCGACTGGTGATAGGACGGCAGATACTTCGTGCCTTTTCCTGCTGCGACAACCTCGAGGCCCGCGGTGCGCGCCCAGTCGACCATCTCGCAGATCAGTGCGGGCTGGTCGCCGTAGGCAAGCGAATAGACAATGCCAGCCTCGCGCGCTTTTTGGGCGAGCAGAGGGCCGGCGAGCGCATCGGCTTCCACGTTCACCATGACGATGTGCTTTCCGTGCTCGCAGCAGGCGAGCACATGCGCGATCCCTGCGGCAGGATGCCCGGTTGCGTCGATCACCACATCCACATGCGGGCTTGCGATCAACTGCAGTGCGTCATCAGTGACCCAGGTGAGGCCTTTGCGGACGGCATCGTCGGCCGACCGTGCCGACAGCCTGGCGGCATCCCAGCCCACATGGCGGAGCGCTTTCCTCGCGCGCGGTGGCGAAAGATCAGCAACGCCAAGCACATGGATGCCTGGGGTGCGTTGCGCTTGGGCCAGGTACATTGACCCGAACTTACCTGCGCCGATCAGCGCAATCCTGATCGGTTGGTTGTCAGCCTGGCGTTGCAGAAGCATACGGTGAAGATTCATACGATTGGACTCCTTGGCGCGATGCATCGTCGTTGCCCGCGCGGCTGGCGTCAAGGGGCGAACGATGTCCCGTGTGTGAGGTGGTAGCATCCCGGTCGCTATGAACGGTTTCAAAGATCCCCGCACGACCTGGAACAACCGCTATTCGGCAGCCTCCGGAATGCTTTTCGGGGCGGCGCCCAACGGTTGGCTTGCCGCGCAACGTGCGCGCCTCAGCGCGGGGCAGCGCGTACTGTGCCCGGCCGACGGCGACGGACGAAACGGCGTCTGGCTGGCCACGCTAGGTCTGCACGCCATTGCTTTCGATCTGGCCGACGTCGGTGTTGATCATGCCGTGTCGCATGCGCGAAGCCAGGGTTTGGTCGAGCGGGGTGGCGCAATAGAATCGCTGGCGGCGCTGCCGGGTGGGCGGGCGGTATTGGATTCGCCCGCGGGCGGGTCGCTTGCGCTCTGCTGCGCCGATATTGCAGCCTGGCCATGGGCGAAAACCCCCGTCGATGTTGTCGTCGCCATTTTCTTTCAGTTTGCCGATCCTGCCTTACGGTCGCAGATCTTTAACGGCTTCAAGCAGTCGCTTCGGCCTGGTGGGCTGTTGATTATCGAAGGCTACGGTCTGCGGCAGATGAGCTACAAAACGGGTGGACCTGGCGTTGTCGAGAATCTGTACACGCTGTCCATGCTCGACGAGGCCTTCGCTGGCTGGCCCGTACTTGAGTCGCGCGACTGCGACGCCGAACTTGCGGAAGGATCCGCTCACGTCGGCCCGTCGCATCTGATCTCGGCGGTTTTTCGCAAACCCGAGTAGCGCGTCAACGTGTTGCGATCGCTAAGCGCTGATTCCGGTGTCTGAGCTGCCTGCTTTGTTTCTGGCCGCTGACGCGATCGATATGGGATCGCAGCGGCTGATGGGCCGGCAGTCAGCCGGTAGCGGCTTCCTGCGGGGTTTCGTGGCGGCGTCTCGGGCTCAATCGGCGCGACCGCTCGATGTGATCTGCCCGGGCACGAACGATTCGAAATTTGTAACGAGCGCGCTTGAGCGCGCGGGTTGGCCCCACCCGGTCAGGCTATTGCCAGCGGATCGACCGGCCGCCTGGGGCGACCTCGGTGTACTGCATTATCCCGCGCCGTTTAGCGACTCGCTGGGCTGGCAGCGCAGTCGTCAGCTGGGTGGCACGGCGTCGTTCGCGCTCTGCGGCATTACGCATACGATCAGTTCCGATGCCGTGATGCGTCAGCTGGCCGGCTATGTGGCAGGACCGTTTGCGTCGCATGATGCATTGATCTGCACCTCTCGGTCAGTTTTACAGGCGGTGCAGGGAATCTGGCAGGCACAGATCGATCACCTGACCCGTCGGCTGGGTGTGAGCGTATCGCCGGTCTTGCCGATGTTGCCCGTCATCCCGCTGGGCGTTCATGCCGATGATTTCACGGCGGACGCGCTAGCGCGTAATGCCGCACGCCAGCGCCACGGTTTTGCGGACGACGACATTGTCGTGCTGTTCGTCGGGCGGCTGAGTCTGCATGCAAAAGCCAATCCGCTCGCGATGTATCTGGCCTGCGCGCGGGCCGCTGCTGCGTCAGGACGACGGATCCGCATACTCGAGTGTGGATGGTTCGCAAACGACGCCATCCGACAAAGCTTTGATGAAGCGGCGAGCGTTGCAGGCATCCGGGTTGATCGAGTTGATGGTCGCGAGCCTGGTGTGACGCGCGCGTCCTATCTCGCAGCCGACATCTTCGTCTCGCTGTCTGACAACATTCAGGAAACGTTTGGACTCACGCCCGTTGAAGCCATGGCGGCAGGGTTGCCGGTTGTGGTGAGCAACTGGGACGGTTACCGGGAGACGGTTCGAGACGGCGAGGAAGGTCTGCTAATACCCACCCGGCAACCGTCCGATCCAGACTGCGCGTCAGTTTTGATTGAGGGCTATCAGGACGGGCGGCTCAACTACGATCGCTATGTAGCTTACGCGCATACGCTGGTCGCGGTGGATGTCGACGCATGCGCCGCCGCGATTGCCCGGCTCGCAGCGGATGCCACGCTTCGCAGACGGCTTGGCGATAACGGTCGGCGAAGGGTGCGCGAGCATTTTGACTGGTCAAAGGTGCTGCCGCAGTATCAGGCGCTCTGGCGCGAGCAGCGTGAACGCGTGGTTCGCCATCGTGGTGAGGCGGGGCATGCCGCCAGCGGCGTCAGCGAGCCGGGTATGCCCAATCCATTGAACATGTTTGCCCACTACCCCAGCGCAGCGCTCACCGGGCAATCGCGCGTGCATCGCGACACAACACAAGGGCCTAGCCCGCGCGCGCTGCGCGATCTGTCCATGTGGCGGTTTGCTGAGGGCTGGCTCTTGGATGCCAACGTGGTCGAAGCTGCCTGGCTTGAAGCGCCAGCGTTTCCTGGCGAGGCTATCGCGCTCGCTGAGTGGGCAGCAAACCTCAAGCTGGATTCCGCGCAGGCGCAGCGCCTGGCGGCCTGGATGGCGAAGGTTGGGCTGATCGTCGTGCGCTAGTCGCTCGGCACGGGTGTCGCACCGACTGCAGCAAGCGCCGCATCCAAAGTCTCGAAAAATGAATGTACGCCCAGCGTCGCCGCGAACCCGCTTCGCTCCATCAGCGAGAGGGGTTGCGTGTTTACACCAACGATCACCAGACGTTTGCCGCGTTTATCCAGCATTCGGTGAAGGCTCTGAAGCGCGTCCAGCCCGGTTGTATCGAGGTTGATGAGCTGGTGCAGATCGAGCACCGTGATGTCGCTTACCGGGCGTTCAGGGTCGAGCAGCGGTTCGAGTCGGTTCACTGATCCGAAAAACAAGGATCCGAACAGCCGCCAACCTTCAACCGAAGGCAGGCCCGATAGGCGCTCGGACAGATCGATACGCTCGAGACGCGTGACCGACGCGATCCGAACGATGAAAAACAGGCTCGCGAGCACGAGTCCGACCTCGACTGCGACGGTGAGGTCGAAGATCACGGTGAGAAGAAAGGTGGCCAGCATCACCACCCGGTAGTTGATGGTGAACTGTTTGAGCTGCGGAAACGCGCGCCATTCGCCCATGTTCCACGCCACGAACAGCAGGATTCCTGCAAGCGCTGCCAAGGGAATGTCGTTTGCCAGTGGCGCGGCAAGAAGCACGATGCCAAGCAGCGTCAGCGCATGAACGACGCCAGCGATAGGCGAACGCGCGCCGCTTCGAATATTGGTGACGGTTCGTGCGATGGTGCCAGTGACTGCAATACCACCGAAAAATGGCACGATGAAGTTGGCCACGCCCTGCGCCATCAGCTCCTGGTTGGGGTCGTGGCGGTCGTCGATCATGCTGTCGGCCATGCGGGCACAGAGCAGCGATTCGATCGCGCCCAGCAAAGCAATTGCAAGCGTCGGGGCCACCAGATTCTGCGCGGTCTGCCAGTCAAATGCAGGCAGCGAAAAGACAGGAAGACCTTGCGGAATTCCACCGAAACGGCTTCCTACCGTTTCCACCTGTAGCCCAAAGAGTTTCACAGCCAGCGTTGCCAGCACCAGCGCGGCGATGGTTCCTGGCGCTCGGGCCAGCCATCGCCGCCAGCCGGGGGCCACCGCAAGGTATGACTTGGGCCACGCGATGATGATGACAAGTGTTGCAAGGCCGATTGCAACCGCCGCCGGATTGATGGTGTGCAGATGCGTTCCCAGCGCATGAAGCTGTGACAGCGAGTTGGCCGGCATCCGCTCGATTGCGAGACCGAGAAAGTCCTTAACCTGATGCAGTGCGATCACCACTGCAATGCCGTTGGTGAAGCCAACGATGATCGAGACCGGCACGAAGCGAACCAGTGAGCCCAGCTTGAGCGCACCCATCAGAAACAGGAGCACGCCTGCCATCAGGGTGGCAATCAGCAGGTTAGCGAGTCCATAGCGCTCGCCGATGGCGTAGAGCAGCGCGACAAAGGCGCCCGCGGGTCCACCGATCTGAACTTTCGTGCCGCCTAAGAGCGATATCAGCAGACCGCCGATGATGGCTGTGAAGAGACCCTGCTCGGGCCGCACGCCCGAGGCGATACCGAAGGCCATGGCGAGCGGCAGCGCAACGATGCCAACCGTGAATCCGGCACTGATGTCAGCAGGGAGATCAGACGCGCGATAGCCCCGCAGCGAATCGACGAGCCGCGGCCGGAAGCGGAAGGCGCTCAGGCCCATCCGCGGACCTGTACCCAGGTTAGCGCACCCTCATGCCCGGCTGCGCACCGCTGTCCGCGCCGAGTAGGAAGATGCCTGCCCCTTGAGAGGGATCGTCCCATGAGGCTGACAATACCATGCCTTCGGAGACGCCGAACTTCATTTTCCGGGGGGCGAGATTGGCAACGACCACTGTGAGCCGGCCCACCAGTTGCGCTGGATCATAGGCCGAGCGGATTCCGGAGAACACATTTCGCAGACGCCCCTCGCCGAGATCGAGTGCCAGTCGGATCAGCTTGTCTGAGCCCTCCACGGCGCTGGCCTCAACGATGCGCGCGATGCGAAGTTCAACATTCATGAACTGATCGATGCTGATGGGCGAAGCGTCGACGGAGCCGTCTTGCCCAATCGCTGGCTTGGCAGGCTGCGGTGCATTGGACTGGGTCGCAGGTGCTGGTTTTTTGGCGGGCGCCGGGGTGTCAGCTGGAGGTTCGAACAATGCATCGAGCTGCTTGGTGTCGACCCGCCCCATCAGATGCTCGTAGCGTTCAATGCGCGAGGGCGGACGGTTGAGGTCGGACCACTGCAGCGGTGCGCATCCCATGAAGCGCTCGGCACGAGCCGAGAGTGCGGGAAGCACAGGTTTGAGCCAGATGGTGAGCGCATGAAAACCTGCCAGACAGACCGAGCACACGGTATGCAGCGCCTCGCGTTGTCCCGGATCGCGCGCCATTTCCCACGGCTTTTCGCCATCAAAATACTGATTGATGCGATCGGCGAACTCCATCGCGGCCCGCAGCGCTTTGCCGTATTCACGTGCCTCCAGACAGCCTGCGATCTCGTCTGAGGTGGCGGGTGCGTTCAGTGCCTGCCACGCCGACAACGTACGCGCATCGAGCACCTGGCCGTCAAAGTGCTTCACCAGAAAATTGGCAGCTCGGCTTGCGATGTTCACGTATTTGCCGACCAGATCGCTGTTGACGCGAGCCACAAAATCGTCAGGATTGAAGTCGATGTCTTCAACTCTGGCATTCAGCTTGGCAGCGATGTAGTAACGCAGCCACTCCGGGTTCATGCCAAGTTCGAGGTAACGCAACGGCGAAATACCGGTGCCGCGCGATTTGCTCATCTTCTCGCCGCTCACGGTGATAAACCCGTGCACGAACACATTGTCAGGAACTTTGCGACCCGAAAACTGCAGTGTGGCCGGCCAGAACAGCGTGTGGAAATAAATAATGTCTTTGCCGATGAAGTGATACTGCTCGACGCTGGGATCGGCAATGAACTGGTCGTAGGTCTGGCTGGTTTGGCGTGCCGCCTGACCCTTTTCGAAATGATTCTTCAGGCTCGCCAGATAGCCGATCGGCGCATCGAGCCAGACATAAAAATATTTTCCTGGCGCATCGGGAATCGGAATGCCGAAGTAGGGTGAGTCACGGGAGATATCCCAGTCTCCCAGACCTGATTCGCCGTCCAGCCACTCGCGCGCTTTGTTGGCCACTTCTGGTTGCAGTCGACCGCTCTGCGTCCAACCGCGCAGGAATTCGACGCAACGCGGGTCGGACAGCTGGAAAAAGAAGTGCTCCGATTGCCGCATCACCGGCGTGGCGCCCGACAGCGTGGAGGTGGGGTTGCGTAAATCGGTGGGCGCATAGACCGCGCCGCAGGCCTCGCAGGAATCGCCGTACTGATCTTTCGCACCGCACTTCGGGCATTCACCCTTGATGTATCGATCGGGCAGGAACATCTCTTTGACCGGATCGAAGAACTGTTCGATGACACGCGTACTGATCAGGTTGTTAGCTTTCAGCGCACGATAGATCGCCTGTGACAATTCGGTGTTTTCACTCGAATGCGTGCTGTGCCAGTTATCGAACGAGATATGAAAGCCATTGAGGTACTGAGGCCGTTCGGCGGCGATACGCCCCACCAGCTGCTCCGGGGTGATGCCTTCCGCCTGCGCTTTCAGCATGATCGGCGCACCGTGCGCATCGTCGGCGCAGACAAAGTGCACCTCGTGTCCGCGCATCCGCTGAAAGCGCACCCAGATATCGGCCTGGATGTATTCCATGATGTGGCCGATATGAAACGAGCCATTCGCGTAGGGAAGAGCGGTGGTAACGAAGAGGCGGCGTTTCATGGTCGTGGGGGCTCGCGGATGAACTTCGGACGGGCGTAGACGGACAAAACCGCGATTTTAGCGGGGACAGGGTAAACGGCTGATCGTTTAGACTGAACGGTTACCGTCTTATTTCCGCAGCGAGCCCTCTTATGAGCCTTACAGTTGACCAGGTCACCGAAGCCCTTCGCGGCGTTGTCGATCCCAATACCGGCAAAGATCTGGTAAGCGGAAAATCGGCGAAAAACATCCGGGTCGATGGCGATTCGGTCAGTGTCGACGTCGAACTGGGATATCCCGCCCTCAGCCAGGTTGATCCAATCCGCAAAGCGGTCATCGCTGCGGTGCGCTCGCTGCCGGGCGTTGGCAACGTGTCGGCCAATGTGTTTCAGAAGATCGTTGCGCATGCGGTGCAGCGTGGCGTTAAAACCTTGCCCAATGTCAAAAACATTATTGCTGTGGCGTCTGGCAAGGGCGGCGTCGGCAAAAGCACCACCGCAGTCAATCTTGCGTTGGCGCTTGCGGCCGAGGGCGCCACGGTCGGTATGCTCGATGCCGATATTTATGGTCCCTCGCAGCCCATGATGCTGGGCGTGTCCGGCAAGCCCGAGTCGCGCGACGGCAAAACCATCGAGCCCCTGGTGGGCCATGGGGTGCAGGCGTCATCCATTGGATTCATGATCGAGCCCGACACCCCGATGGTGTGGCGCGGCCCCATGGTGACCCAGGCGCTCGAACAGCTGCTGCGCGATACCAACTGGCAGGATCTCGACTATCTGGTGATCGACATGCCGCCAGGAACGGGCGACATCCATCTGACGCTGTCCCAGAAGATTCCGGTCACGGGCGCGGTCATTGTCACCACCCCTCAGGACATTGCCCTGCTGGATGCGCGCAAAGGTTTGAAGATGTTCGAGAAGGTGGGTATTCCCATCCTGGGCATCGTCGAAAATATGGCTATGCACACCTGCACGAATTGCGGCCACACCGAGCATATCTTCGGTCAGGGTGGCGGCGAGAAAATGGCGGGCGAGTACGACATTGAATACCTGGGCGGTTTGCCGCTTGATATTCGCATCCGCGAGCAGGCGGATTCGGGCCGCCCCACCGTGGTCGCTGAGCCCGACGGCGATCTGGCAGCCACCTATCGCCGCATCGCTCGACGCGTGGCGGTGCGTATCGCTGAACGGGCACGCGACATGAGTCTCAAGTTCCCGTCCATCGTCGTTCAGAAAACCTGAGACGCGCAGTGCGGGGCGCGCCTGCCCGGTCGGATCATCTGCGGTCGGTGCAACCCGCCACAGCGCGGCGCACCTGGTTAGCCGCATTTCTCGGGTTGCTGGTGCCGGGCGCTTGGGTCCATGCGCAGACATCATCGGCGCAACCTTCCACCGACGCTGGCCGGCCGATTCGCGTGGCGGCCGCGGCCAGTCTGCGAGGTCCGCTTGACCAGGCACTCGCCGACTGGAAGCAATCAGGTGGCTCACCAGCGGTGATCACTTACGCTGGAACCCCCGCACTGGTGCGGCAGATTGAACAGGGACTGCCTGTTGATCTGTTTCTGTCAGCCGATCCGGCATGGATGGACCATCTGGAGCAGCGAGGCGCGCTTCAGAAGGCGAGCCGTCGCGATCTGTTATCGAACCGGCTGGTGCTGGTCACGCGCGCGGGCACTGATGCGACGTTACCGCCGCCGGCCCAATCGACTGTAGCGGCGGTGGAGTTGGGTCAGACGGACGGTGCGGACATCGCGCTTAGGAGAGCGCTGGCGCACTGGCCGGGCAATAGCCGGCTTGCGCTGGCCGAGGTCGGGAGCGTACCCGCCGGGCGGTATGCGCGCGCGGCGCTCGAAGCGCTCGATCTCTGGAAGCCCTGGTCAGCGCGGCTGGCCATGACGGACAACGTTCGGGCAGCGCTGCTGCTGGTGGCCCGTGGCGAGGCTGAACTTGGGATCGTCTATGCCTCCGATGCAAGGGTTGAGCCTAAGGTTCGCGTCATCGCAATGTTTGCCGAGTCGCTACATCCCCCTGTGCGGTATCCGGCGGCGGTGCTGGCGGCATCCACGCATCCACGGGCGGCAGAGGCGCTGGCCTTTCTGAGTCAGCCGCAGGCACTGAAGCGTTTCACCGATGTCGGTTTCAGCCTTCCGCGGCCCTCGGTATCAGGCAGGGGTGACGGGCCTCTGATCGGTTCGTCGGGTCTGGCTGCGCTGTCATGCGAGCGCTGTTCGCGGTGATTGGCCTGGGCTTTAGCGACGAAGAGTGGCAGGCCATTCTTCTGACGCTCAAGGTGGCAACGGTCGCGACGCTGGGCGCGCTGCCCCTCGGTATCGCGTTGGGTTGGCTGCTTGCGCGAAAGCGTTTCCCCGGACGCGCGCTTCTGGATGGTCTCGTACATCTGCCGCTAGTGTTGCCACCCGTGGTCACAGGCTATCTGCTGCTCGTTGCTTTCGGTCGGCAGGGCTGGATCGGTGCATGGCTCGCCGAACATCTGGGTATCGTGTTCTCGTTTCGCTGGACTGGCGCTGCGCTGGCGTCTGCGGTCATGGGGCTGCCGCTGATGGTGCGGGCCATTCGGCTCGCGATCGAGTCGATTGATCGCCGCTACGAACATGCGGCGGCCACGTTGGGTGCGCCGCCGGCGGTCGCCTTTTTCACCATCACGTTACCCCTCGCAGCGCCCGGGATCGTTGCGGGTGCGGTGCTCTGTTTTGCCAAGGCGCTTGGCGAATTTGGCGCCACGATCACATTCGTATCGGCCATTCCAGGCGAAACCCAGACGCTGGCGGCAGCCCTCTACGCGCTTACTCAAATACCCGGCGCGGATGCAGCGGCGTGGCGGCTGACCGCAGTGGCGATCGCCGTGTCGATTGCGGCGCTGATGGTGTCCGAATGGCTGGCAAGACGCGTGGCGCGCCAGCTGCGAGGGGGCGTCTGACCGTGGCAGCGTCTACCCGGATCGATATCGATGTCACGCTGCGCCGACCCGGGTTCACGCTCAGTTTTCGGCTGGCGGGCGACTTTGGCGCACTCGCGCTGTTCGGGCGGTCGGGTTCAGGCAAATCCACGGTACTGGGCCTGATTGCCGGCCTGCTACGCCCTGACAGCGGTCATATTCGGGTGGGCGGCGTCACGCTGGTCGATACGGCTCAGCGTGTGTTCGTGGCCCCTCACCGTCGCCGCGTCGGGCT
>CAZORB010000134.1:0-10890 GCA_964581825.1 uncultured Bordetella sp. | reverse complement strand
TGGCCTTCCCCATTCCGGGCTCACCCCCCTCAGCAGCAAATACCAGCAAAGTGGCGGCAAATCCCGCCGGGCTTGCCAGTGGCACCGGCAAACCCAAAACCGCCAACGCAGACGGCAACAACGACAACGCGGGGAATCAAGCTGGCGCCGATGTCGAAGAAGGCATTGACCCCCTCTCTGAAATTGTTGCGGTAACGGCCGGAGAAACGGTTCGCGCAGCCGCAGCCGCCTCTGGCCTGGTTGGTGGTATTGGGGGCGTAACCGCAGCCGCGCCCTTGGGTTTGGCAGCGGCCGGCGCCGCAGCGGTGGGACTTGCAGGCGCTGGTGGTGACGATGCGCCAACAGGCGCATCCGGCAGCGCTGCGCCAGGCAGCGGCGGCAGTCAGAACACCAGTTCAAGCGAGCTGGCAGGCAACAATTCGGGCAACAATTCAGGCGCTAATTCAGGCGCTAATTCAGGCGCTAATTCAGGCGCTGGCGCCAATGGTTCAAGCGGTGCCGCACCGGGCGGCAGTAACACCCCGCCGACCTCAACAACAACTCCGGGCACAACAACGCCAGACACAAACACGTCCAACAACACGAACAACGGAAGCGGCACCACACCTGCACCGGCACCCAGCACACTGAGCGACCACCTCGACACCGCTTTGAGCATTGAAGACCCGGCTGGCGAGGGCTACACGCTGAACAAAGCACTAAGCCCGGTGCTCGAAGCGCAGGCCCCCGCGGAGCCGACAGCGGACATTTCTTTGCGCGACGTACTGGACACCGTGATTACCGCAGAAGTGCCCGCCGCTGGCCCCATTGCCGGCACACCGCTGGAAGGTGCAAGCCTGGACACACTGCCGCAAGCGCAAATTCCGCTGCAGGCACCAGTACTTGGAGGCAGCTCGCTCAATACCGTTCTGGACCCTTTGCTGGACACCTTGTCGGGTAAAGAATCAGGCGACGGCGATGAGGCGGAGCCATCAGAACCAGCGGAGCCGCCATCTGTCGCCGACGCACTGCGAACCGCCGCTGTACCGCTAGCCGCCCCTGCGGCGACGAGCCAGGCGCTCATTGAGGCGCTGGGTTCTGATGCGCCCAGGCCTGCGGGGTTTGATGGGCTCGAGTCAAAGGTCCAGCGTTTCGCATTGATGCCTGCAGACGTGCCGATGCTCAAGCACTACATTGCGGCGCGCTGTCCGGTAGCCACGCGTTGACGAGCATGTCAGAGCAGGCGCTGTCCTGGCGGCAGGTCCTGCTGCTGCTGGCAACCTCAGCAAGCTTCGCGTCGTCGGTAGTACTGAACAAACTGATGGTTGCAGCCCTGCCGCCGCTCACCCTGGCGGCCAGTCGAGTGCTGATCGCGCTGCCATTCTGTCTGGGTGCGATGCTGATGATGCACCGGTCGCTGCCGCGTGCGCCCCGCGACCGACTCGCAGTCAGCATGGCCTCGCTTGGCATCATCGTGGTTCCCTACACGGCGCTCGCGATCGGTCAGCAGACCATCGCAAGCGGCCTGTCGGGCATTCTGTACTCGATCATTCCATTGCTGACCCTGCTGCTCGGGGCACTTTTTCTGCGCGACGAGCGATTGGGCCTCGCGCGATTCGCGGGCATTGCCCTCGGTATGGGGGGCGTTGTAGTGGTAATCGGGCCGTCGGTTCTGGGTGGTGTGGGCCAGCACGCGGTGGCTGAACTGATCACGCTGTGTGGGCCGATCGCCTATGCGTCAGCCATGGTACTCATGCGGCGCTTTCGGCACATCGATCCGGTATCGCTTACGGCCGGTGCGTTTGTCGCCGCGTCGCTGGTGCTGGTTCCGCTCGCTTTCATCTTCGAAAATCCGCTTGAGTCGCGTCTCGGTGCAGGCGTCATGCTCACGCTGCTGGCACTGGCTACCGTTGGAACGATGCTTCCGGCAATCCTGAACTACCTCCTGGTCCAGCGGGTCGGCGCCACGCGGGCGGCTATCGCCATGTTCCTGATGCCGGTGCTGGCGGTGTTTGGCGGCTGGGCATTCCTTGGCGAGCGTCTGGGTATCCATGCATTTGCAGGGCTAGCGCTTATTCTCGTAGGCAGTTATCTGGTCAATGGTCGATTGAGTCGAATGAAGACGACAGAATCCGCTGAAACCCGGCCGCCGGTCGCCGCTCGGGGAGTCGAGTGATCATGAACAAGGCGCCACTCTTGTCGTTTGATGATGCCCTGGCTTCGCTATTAGCCGCGGCGGTCACCGTTGCCGACACAGACACCGTGCCCACGCTGGATGCGGTTGGCAGAGTGCTGGCAACCGATCTGCGGTCCAGCCTGAACGTACCGCCCGCCGACAACACGCAGATGGATGGCTACGCGCTATGCGTAGGCGATCTGAAGGGTACGCTGGGTGCCCGCTTGCGAGTGAGCCAGCGAATCCCGGCAGGCCAAATTGGAGCGCGTCTCGAACCCGGTACGGCGGCGCGAATTTTCACGGGCGCTTTCATACCTGAGGGCGCTGACGCGGTGGTCATGCAGGAGCAGGTGCGCGTCGAGGGTGAGCACGTTGTGCTCGACCATTTACCGCGCGCGGGCGAGTGGGTCCGTCGAGCAGGCGAAGACATCGCGAAAGACAGTGTCGTGCTGCCAGCGGGTACACGACTCACGCCTCAGGCTGTCGGTCTGGCGGCATCGGTGGGCGCTGCCACGCTGCATGTCCGGCGACCGCTCCGCGTCGCCTGCTTTTTTACGGGCGACGAACTGACCATGCCGGGCGAACCCTTGCGGCCCGGCGCCATCTACAACAGTAATCGGTTCGTGCTGGTGGGCCTCTTGCGTTCGCTGGGATGTGAGGTCACCGACTTTGGCATCGTGCCCGATTCACTTGAAGCCACACGCTCGGCGTTGCGCCGTGCAGCGGTCACCGCTGATCTCATTCTTACCTCCGGCGGGGTGTCGGTGGGTGAGGAAGACCATGTGAAGCCTGCCGTAGAGGCTGAAGGTGAACTGGCGCTCTGGCAAATCTCGATGAAGCCCGGTAAGCCGCTGGCGTTTGGGCGGGTGCGTCGGGGCGAATCAAGCGCCGCAGAGCCCGCCTGGTTTATCGGCTTGCCCGGCAATCCGGTTTCCAGTTTCGTCACGTTTCTGATGATGGTCCGGCCGTTTGTGCTGCGCTGTCAGGGTGTGATGGATACTGACCCGCCGCGTTTACCGATGCGCGCTGACTTCAACTGGCCCAAGCCCGATCGGCGTCGCGAGTTTCTGCGAGTATCGTTGAATGCAGGCGGTGGGCTCGAGTTGTTCCCCAACCAGAGCTCGGGTGTGCTTACCTCCACCGTTCGGTGCGACGGTCTGGTGGATAACCCCGCTGGGCGGGCGATCGCGCCAGGTGATACGGTTCGCTTTATTCCGTTTTCGGCGTTAGGTGCATGAAGCTCACTATCCTGTATTTCGCTTCGCTTCGCGAAACGCTTGGAATCGAGCGCGAATCGGTCGAAATCCCTGCAGAGATCGTCACCATAAGCGCGCTTCGCAACTGGTTGCGACAGCGGGGCGGTGCATGGGCGGAATCGCTCGCTGAGGGACGTGCAGTTCGAATGGCTTTGAATCGGCAGTTGGCGGGCGCAGAGTCTCCACTCGTTGACGGCGCCGAGATCGCTTTCTTTCCGCCAGTTACTGGCGGTTGACGGCGGAGCATCCCCATGGGCCAGGTGAAATCGGTGGTTCGGGTTCAGCGTGAAGACTTTGACCTGACTCGGGAAGTCCAGGCGCTCAGGCAAGGTGATGCCGGCGTAGGCGCGGTGGCAGTGTTTGTTGGAACGGTCCGCGATGTCAACGAGGGCAGCGGCGTGTCCACGCTTACGCTGGAGCACTATCCTGGCATGACCGAGTCTGCCCTCGAAGATATTGCTGCGCAGGCGCATCAGCGCTGGCGTCTGAACGGTACGCTCATCATCCATCGCTACGGGGAGCTGCAGCCCTGCGATCAGATTGTGCTGGTTGCGGTGACCTCGGCGCATCGTGGCGATGCCTTCGCAGCTTGCGAGTTCATCATGGACTTCCTCAAGACCCGAGCGCCGTTCTGGAAGAAAGAGCAGACGCCCTCGGGCACACGATGGGTGGATGCGCGCCAGGCTGACGATGAGGCGGCGGCGCGTTGGGATGAATCTCCGCCTAGCACGGCTAGGGCCCCTTCATCGCCCACTGGCTGATGCCAAGGCGATTCGAGCGCCTGGCATGTCACTAACTCTGCTCGGTCTGGCCGCAGTGGCATCGGGCGCAGCGGTGGGCGCTAGCCTGCGCTGGGTGCTTAGCGTCGCGCTTAACGGCCTGCAGCCCACGCTGCCGATGGGTACGCTGATTGCAAACCTGGCGGGCGGCTTGCTGGCGGGCATCGCCATGGCCTGGATTGCGCGTCACCCAGAACTGTCGCCCACCTGGCGATTGTTCATCACCACCGGTTTCCTGGGCGGGCTCACCACCTTCTCCACTTTCTCCGCCGAATCCCTTGCCCTATTGATGCGGGCTGAATTCGCGGCAGCGGCC
Source organism: uncultured Bordetella sp. (assembly GCA_964581825.1). GTDB lineage: Bacteria > Pseudomonadota > Gammaproteobacteria > Burkholderiales > Burkholderiaceae_E > SYIM01. The sequence continues at coordinate 6,384 of CAZORB010000134.1, read as the reverse complement.
CTCCATTCGGTGGCGCACCTGCTGGGATCGCTTGGCGCGGCCGCGGTGGGCTATCGCCTGGCGAGCTGAGCAGGTCAGCGCTGGGCGGTGCGGATATCTCCGAATAGGGTGGGGTGTTCGCGTGGCTGGCTGCGCCAGTATTGACGTGGCGCCGGCACCTGCGCTCCCAGCGCAGCGGCAGCGTGCCAGACCCAACGCGGATCGTAGAGCATGGCCCGGGCGAGCCCTATCATGTCTGCGCTGCCTTCAGCCAAAATCTGCTCGGCCTGCTGCGGTTCCGTGATCAGCCCAACCGTCATCACAGGTATCCGCAAGGCTTCGCGGATCGCACGCGCAAACGGCACCTGGTAGCCCGGCCCGAGAACAATCTTTTGTTGCGGTGAAATACCGGCGCTCGAGACATCGATCCAATCAACGCCCAGGATTTCACAGCGCCTGGCGAATTCAACGGATTCGGGAAGCTGCCAGCTGCTGGTCTCGATCCAGTCGGTGGCCGACAGCCGAACGCCGAGGGCCTTGTGAGCGGGCCACGCGCTTCGCACGGCAGCGATGACTTCTAGCGGAAAACGCATCCGGTTATCGAGCGATCCCCCAAATTCATCGGTACGCTGATTGGCAACCGGAGACAGGAACTGATGCAGCAGGTAGCCGTGAGCCGCGTGCACCTCGACCGCATCAAAGCCCAATCGGTCAGCGCGAGCCGCTGCTGAGACAAATTGATCTCGCAGTCGATCAAGATCGTCGCGCGAGAGGGCGTCAGGCGCAGCTTCGCTTTCTTTGAGCGGTACCGCGCTGGGTGCGACGGGCTTCCAACCGCCCTGGTCGGCCGGAATCAGCGCGCCGCCCTCCCATGGCCGACCGCTGGATGCTTTTCGGCCCGCATGGCTCAGCTGAATGGCCAGTGGAATCGGTGCCACACTGCGAATGATCTTAAGGACCCCTTCGAGTGCCGACTCGCATGCGTCGTCATACAGACCCAGGCAGCCGGGTGTGATTCGGCCGCGCGGCTCGACCGCGGTGGCTTCCAGAATGAGCAGCCCAGCGCCGCTCAGCGAAAGCTGACCCAGATGAGCGGTATGCCATGCCTGGGCGCGCCCGTCGACCGCCGAGTATTGGCACATGGGGGCGATCACAACCCGGTTGGGCAGGCGAACCGAGCGCAGGGAGAGGGGTTCGAACAGTTGGACGGTCATCGGCAGGGCTCCGAAGGGCTTGAAATCCGCGGGAATGGCCCGCACGTCAGTGCAGATATTGCTCGATCGCGGCACGTCGCCGCGCAACGTGGCACGGCTCAAAGGATACTCCGACATGCGCATCGACAAGCTCACCACGCAACTTCAACAGGCGCTCGGCGAAGCACAGAGCCTCGCGCTGGCCAACGACAATCAGTACATCGATCCGCTCCACCTGCTGGTGGCGCTGGTGTCTCAGCCTGATGGTTCGGGACGCGCGCTGCTTGAACGGGCGGGGGTTCGGATCGCCGCGCTCAAATCGGCCGCCGAAAGCGCAATCAAGCGGTTGCCGCAGGTGTCGGGCACCGGGGGCGAAGTGCAGGTAGGGCGTGAGCTGATCAATCTGCTCAACCTGGCCGAGAAAGAATCGATGAAGCGTGGTGACCAGTTCGTCGCCACCGAAATGTTCCTGCTCGCTTTGAGTGACGACAAGGGCGAGGCAGGGCGCGTGGTACGCGAGGCGGGTTTGTCGCGTAAGCCACTCGAGGCGACGATTGAAGCGGTGCGGGGCGGCGCCAAGGTGGCGAGTGCCGAGGCCGAGGGCCAGCGCGAGGCGCTGAAGAAATACACCATCGACCTGACCGAGCGGGCGCGTCAGGGAAAACTCGATCCGGTAATTGGACGCGACGACGAAATTCGTCGTGCCATCCAGATTCTGCAGCGACGCACCAAAAACAACCCGGTGCTCATCGGTGAGCCCGGCGTTGGCAAAACCGCCATTGTTGAAGGGCTGGCTCAACGTATCGTCAACGGCGAAGTGCCCGATTCGCTTCGCGACAAGCGTGTGCTGGTGCTCGATATGGCGGGGCTGCTGGCCGGTGCCAAGTTTCGTGGCGAATTCGAAGAACGTCTGAAAGCAGTGCTCAAAGAAGTGGCCGCTGACGAAGGCCGCATCATCCTGTTCATCGATGAGATTCATACGATGGTGGGCGCCGGCAAGGCCGAGGGTGCGATGGATGCGGGCAACATGCTGAAACCTGCGCTGTCGCGTGGGGAGCTTCACTGCATTGGCGCCACCACGCTCGACGAGTATCGAAAATACATCGAAAAAGACGCTGCACTCGAACGGCGTTTTCAGAAAGTGCTGGTGGGCGAGCCGAGCGTGGAGGCCACCATCGCCATTCTTCGCGGTCTTCAGGAGCGCTACGAACTCCACCACGGCGTTGACATTACCGACCCAGCCATCGTGGCTGCCGCCGAGCTGTCGAACCGATACATCACTGACCGGTTTTTGCCCGATAAGGCGATCGACCTGATTGATGAAGCCGCAGCCCGAATCAAGATGGAGATCGACTCCAAACCCGAGAGTATGGATCGGCTTGATCGTCGAATCATCCAGCTGAAGATCGAACGTGAGGCCGTCAAGCGCGAGAAAGATGACGCATCGAAGAAGCGGCTCGATCTGATCGAGCAGGAAATCCGTAAGCTCGGAAAAGAGTACAGCGATCTCGAAGAGGTGCTTCGCGCCGAAAAAGCCGCGCTTCAGGGCAGCGCGCAGATCAAGACCGAAATCGATCGTCTGAAACTCGAGATGGCCGAGCTGCAACGCAAGGGGCAGTTCGACAAGCTCGCAGAAATTCAGTATGGGCGGCTGCCTGAACTCGAGGGTCGGCTGAAGTCGGCCGCTGACGCGGAAGCCGGCCGCGCGCAGGGCGATTCTGCTCGCCCGCGTCTGCTTCGCACGCAGGTCGGTGCCGAGGAAATCGCCGAAGTGGTGTCTCGCGCAACGGGTATCCCGGTATCCAAGATGATGCAGGGCGAGCGCGACAAGCTGCTCAAGATGGAAGACTTCCTGCACAAGCGCCTGATTGGTCAGGACGAGGCGGTCACGCTGGTGTCCGATGCGATACGCCGTTCGCGTGCAGGACTGTCTGATCCCAATCGTCCATACGGATCATTCCTGTTCCTTGGCCCAACAGGCGTTGGTAAAACAGAGCTTTGTAAGGCCCTTGCCGAGTTCCTGTTCGACACCGAGGAACACATGATTCGTATCGATATGAGCGAGTTCATGGAGAGGCACTCGGTTGCTCGTCTCATTGGCGCGCCGCCCGGATATGTCGGATATGAAGAAGGCGGCCACCTCACCGAGGCCGTGCGACGCAAACCCTACAGCGTCATCCTGCTCGACGAGGTCGAGAAGGCCCACCCCGATGTCTTCAATGTGCTGCTGCAGGCGCTTGATGATGGACGCATGACCGACGGTCAGGGACGTACGGTCGACTTTCGAAACACCGTCATCGTGATGACGTCTAATCTGGGGTCACACGATATTCAACGGCTCGCGGGTCAGGATCCTGACCTCATCAAAGAGGCCGTGATGGGCGAGGTACGCAAGCACTTTCGGCCCGAATTCATCAACCGGATTGATGAGCTGGTCGTGTTTCATGCGCTGGGCCGCGACCATATTCGAAACATCGCGCGGATTCAGCTTGCTCGCCTTGAAAAGCGCCTGGCTGAGCGCGAGATGACGCTATCCGTGACCGACGCTGCGCTCGATGAAGTTGCCAAGGTGGGTTTTGATCCGCTTTATGGCGCACGACCTTTGAAGCGGGCCATCCAGCAGCACATCGAGAACCCTGTTGCACGCCTGGTGCTTGAAGGGCGTTTCGGCCCGAAAGATGAAGTTCCAGTCGACTTCATCAACGGCGAATTTCGCTTCGGTCGGCTCGTTCACTGAGCCGATTCTGGGTCTCTTTGTGAAGACCTTGCGCTAACGCGTTCGCGGGCTTGCTTCTCGGCAAGTCCCGCTCGGATCGCCAATTGCGGTCCCTGCCATCGCTTTCCTAATCTTGCCTCTCGTGTCGACACGCCCCGCGGTGCGCGTCGATGCGAAGCCCCGCAGATCGACGATCACGGGGTTTCGTCGCCGTTTCGCATTTGCGATTCGGCATCACTCAACGAGATGGAGAGCGACAGATGTCAACAGCACTCAAAAAATTCTGGCAGGACGAGTCTGGTGTCACGGCGATCGAGTACGGCCTGATTGCAGGCCTGCTGGCGGTCGTGGTGATCGCCGCGGTGACCGCAGCCGGGGGCAACCTTAATGCGATCTTTTCGCTGGTCTGCAACAAGCTGAACGGCGCTGTGACCGCCGGCGGCGGTACCGCAGTGGGCTGCCCGGCCTGACTGCGAGTGCGTCGATATGCAACCTATCGAGCTCTGTATCAATCGGTTAAGCCTGGTTGAGGTCTGCGGGTAATGGCCTTCGATCTCTGGGCGGTCCGTCTCGGTCAGTTGGGTTTGGTGCTGCTACTTGCCGCAAGTTGCGTAAGCGATTGGCGGGGGCGACGCATTCCTAACGCGCTGACGGTTGCTGGCCTGGTGGGCGCGCTGATTTTTCACGGACTCGCGCCGGGAGGGGCGGGGTTGTTTGACCCCTATCTTCCCGGCGGGTTGGGTCTGAAGCAATCGTTACTGGGTGCGGGTGTCGCCCTCGGGCTGCTGTTACTGCCTTATTCGCAGGGGTGGATTGGGGCCGGTGACACGAAGCTGATGGCTGCGGTCGGGGGATTCGTGGGGATCGCTGCGTTACCTGCGGTACTGATCGCGGTGATGTTGTCGGCCGGCGCGCTTGCCTTGGTTTATGCGCTGCTCGATCGCCAGTTGCTCGCGGTTGGCGCGCGAATGGCCAGCTGGCTCCGTTGGCGTCACCCAATACGTGCTGACGCAATTCCTGGTGGTTTTGACACGCAGGCTTCACCGACACCCCGTTTACCCCTCGCCTTGGCAATTGCTGCTGGGGTTCTTGGCTTTGCTATTGCCGTTTACTGCAATCTGCTCGGCTAACGCCGGGCGAAATGGGCGCTATTCATGGATATGACCGAACTGAGTCGAGCAGGTTCACTGCCCGACCGTCACGCAACGGGATTTCAGCCATCGCTGCCGAAGTCTCTCGACGATACTGGACTGCCGCCCGCCTGGCTGAATCAGCTTGTGCTGCGGCATCTTTACACGGCTGGTGAACTCGATCTCCCCAGCCTCGCTGCGAGGCTGCACCTGCCCGCCGCTCTGGTCGAGGCGCTGATTGCAAAGTTCAGGATGGCCAGGTTGATAGAGCCGGCAGGCGCTCACCAGTCTTCGGCCGGCTTTACCTTCACGCTGACTGCCAGCGGGCGGCTTCACGCTGCGGAAGCCGTCAATCGCTGTCGCTATGTAGGCCCTGTGCCCGTCAGCCTTGACGGCTACCGTCGCAGTCTGTCAGCGAGCGTCTCAGTGTCATCGCTTCGTCGCGACGAGTTAACCGACGCGTTGAGTGGTATTGCGCTAGATGATCCAACGCTTGAGCAGCTCGGCATTGCGCTCGCATCGCAGCGCAGTTTTGTGGTTCATGGTCCGCCTGGAAGCGGCCGCTCAAGCCTGGTAGGTCGGTTGGCAGCGGTTGCGCGAGGCACGGTCTGGGTCCCGCACGCAGTGCTCGCTGGCGACCAGGTCCTTCGGGTATACGACTCGGAGTTGCATCAGCCTATCGCTGGCAACCTGCTGGACGACTGGCGTGCTGTTGACATCGACCAGGCAACCTCGACGACAGCAGTCGGGCTCGATCGCAGGTGGGTGGCCTGTCGCGAGCCGGTCGTTGTGCTGGATGGTGCGATGGGCGAGGCAGCGCTCGAACCACAAGTGCTCGACCACGGTCACTCATTGATGGCGCCAGTGCAGATCAAAGCATCGCCGGGTCTGCTGGTGATCGATAACGCTGACACGGCGGGTCGCGTGTCGCGCAAGCTCCTTCAACGGCTTCAAAGCGTGGCAGAACGCGGCGCCGATCGGCTGACTGGCACCGGGGGTCAGGTGCTCGACTTACCAGTCCGCTTGCGGCTGGTGACGGTCGAATCGCGACCGCCCGCCACGCGTGGCTTTCAATGCCGCTCGTCGCGTCAGGCCCATGCGGTGTCGGTCGCTCCCTTGAGTGTTGACGCTTATAGGCGTGCAGCCGACCTCGCCGCCCAAAAGCATGGCCTTCGCTGCGAGGCCGGTGCGATGGACCGGCTTCTTGAACACCATCAACGACGCGGACGCATGCCTCGATTTGGTGCGGTGCCGGATGCGTTGTTTGGGCGGATCGCTGATCGAATGCGATGGCGCGGCGATCCGCCATCAATTGATCCCAATCAGATTGACTGGGCCTGGCAACAGGTATTTGGACGCACGCCTG
>CAZORB010000133.1:0-11030 GCA_964581825.1 uncultured Bordetella sp. | reverse complement strand
GCCTCGGTGCTGCTCGCAATGGTGTTGGGGGTCACGCTGGGCCTGCTCTCGGGCTACCTGGGTGGCCGGCTTGATGCGTTCATCATGCGGGTCGCCGACGTGCAACTTTCGTTCCCAGCCATCCTGATCGCGCTGCTGATCGATGGCGTCGCCCGAACGCTGCTCCCCCAGGGCTCACACAATGACTGGATGGCGATCAGTGTCTTGGTCGGATCGATCGCGCTCGCCAACTGGGTTCAATACGCGCGTACCGTACGCGGATCGACGCTGATCGAGCGCAACAAAGAATATGTGCAAGCTGCTCGGGTAATCGGCGTACGGCCACTATCCATCATGTTGCGCCATGTGCTGCCCAACTCGCTGGGGCCGGTGCTCGTCATTGCCACTATCAATATCGCACAGGCTATTCTTACCGAAGCCACCCTGTCATTTCTGGGCGTGGGGGTTCCGCCCACCTCGCCCTCGCTCGGCACCATGATCAATAACGGCAATAATTTCCTCTATTCGGGCGAGTGGTGGTTGGTGATTTTCCCGGGTGCCGCGCTGGTGCTGCTGTGCATGTCGGTGAACCTGCTCGGCGACTGGCTGCGCGATGCGCTCAATCCGAGGCTGCAGTGAGCAGGCAGCCGCTTCTTGAGGTGCGGCATCTGCGGGTCGAGTTCCCGTCGCGTCGCGGTACGCTGGTTGCAATCGATGATGTATCGCTGTCGATCGAGCCGGGCGAAGTGCTGGGCGTGGTCGGTGAGTCGGGTGCTGGTAAATCAGTCACCGGTGCTGCAATCATTGGCCTGATCGAGCCGCCCGGGCGCATCGCCGCAGGAGAAATCCTGCTGAACGGCCAGCGAATCGACAACCTGTCACCAGAGGCGATGCGTAAGGTCAGAGGGCGGCAGATCGGCGCGGTCTTTCAAGACCCGCTTACATCGCTCAACCCGCTCTACACCGTGGGGCGGCAGCTGGAAGAAACAATTCGCGCGCACCTGCCCCTCGATGCCCAGGCGGCGAGAGCCCGCGCGATCGAACTTCTCGAGGCCACAGGCATTCCCGCAGCGGCCGACCGTATCAATCACTACCCTCATCAGTTCTCTGGCGGCATGCGCCAACGGGTGGTCATTGCGCTGGCGCTGGCTGCTCAGCCGCGCCTGGTCGTAGCGGATGAACCCACCACAGCGCTCGACGTATCGATCCAGGCGCAGATTATTTCGCTGCTCAAACGCTTATGCCGTGAGCAGGGAACCGCCGTCATGCTGGTCACGCATGACATGGGGGTAATCGCCGAGACCGCTGACCGTGTCGCGGTGATGTATGCCGGCAGAATCGCTGAAATCGGTCCGGTCGCCGACGTGATCCATCGCCCGCGCCATCCCTACACGGTCGGGTTAATGGGCTCCATCCCATCGATTGGCGGTGGGCAGGAGCAGCTCGCACAGATCGACGGCGCAATGCCTCGGCTGAACGCCATCCCGCGGGGCTGTGCATTCAACCCACGCTGCCCGCGGGCAATCGACCGCTGCCGAATCGACCGGCCAGACCTCATGCAGGCGGGCACATCGCTGGCGGCATGCTGGCTTCACGAACAGCAGGTCTCGGCATGAGCGCTACGGCTACGCCAGAGACATTTGAGACTCCGCAGCCGCTCGGCCAGCATGAGAGCAATACAGCGGGCCTCGATACCCGCCCGCTGGTTCAGGTCGAGCACGTCAGTAAGGTGTTTGATGTATCGGCGCCCTGGCTCAATCGCGTCATTGAGCGAAAGCCCAGGCAGCTGCTACAGGCCGTACGCCAGGTCAGCTTCAACATTGCCCGAGGAGAAACGCTCGCGCTGGTTGGCGAGTCAGGGTGCGGAAAATCCACTGTTGCACGCCTGCTTGTAGGCCTCTACCGACCGTCCTCGGGCAGGGTGTTATTCGACGGCCACGACCTCGCCAAGATTCAGGGCGAATCGGGGCTCGCACTGCGCCGCCGGATGCAGATGATCTTTCAGGATCCCTACGCCAGCCTCAATCCGCGCTGGCGCGTGTCGCGCATCATCGGCGAGCCGCTCCAGGTTCATCGACTGATCGAAGACCCTCAGGCCATGCGCGCCCGAGCAGAAGCCCTGCTCACGCAGGTCGGTCTGTCCGCCGCCGATGCCGACAAGTTTCCGCATCAGTTTTCGGGCGGCCAGCGCCAGCGAATTTCAATCGCGCGCGCGCTCGCCTCTGAACCCGAGTTTCTGGTTTGCGACGAGCCCACTTCGGCGCTCGACGTATCGGTTCAGGCGCAGGTGCTGAACCTGATGCGCGCACTGCAGAAAACGCGAAAGCTCACGTATCTGTTCATTTCGCACAATCTTGCCGTGGTTCATCACGTAAGCGACCGAGTCGGCGTGATGTATCTCGGAAGCATCGTCGAACTTGCACCCAAGGCGAGGGTGTTCTCGGCGCCTGCGCATCCCTATACCCGAATGCTGCTCGACGCGATCCCCGACATCTCGATGAGCGGCCGGGCGCGTACACCCGTGGGTGGCGAAGTACCCAATCCGCTTAACCCGCCTACAGGCTGCGCATTCCATCCGCGCTGTCCGCATGCGACGCCTCGTTGTCGTAGCGAAACACCGCTCTTACGCGACCCCGGCGATGGCTCGCTGGTTGCGTGCCATGCGGTTGAAGAGAGTCGAATCAGCGTTGGCGCGTAAGCCGCTCGAGCAGCGCGAAGCCCGCCTCGCTTCGAAGCCGGTAAGGCTCACCCACCGCCAGCAGCGCCTTAGCCTCCCCGTGGCCAAACGGTAAGCCTGTGACAATCGGAATATCGATGCGGGTGCGCCAGTAGTCGAGCATGGCTTCAAAACTGTAGCCTCGGTCATGCGGCGCGAGCTTCCAGCCGCTGAATTCGCCCAGGATCAGCGCCTGCTGGCGACCGAGTATTCCGGCGTGAAACAGCTGGTGCAGCATCCGCTCAATTCGATACGGGTGCTCGCCAATGTCTTCGAGAAACAAGAGACCGTTCTCGATCGACGGTAACCAGGGGGTGCCGACCAGCGATGTCACCATTGCAAGGTTGCCGCCCCACAGCGTTCCCTGAAGATCAAGCGCCCGGCGCGCGCCGGCGAACCGCCAGCGCACCGGCGAGCCGCCCGCACCGAATAGCGACATGAACTGGTCGTGCGTGAACTGCGCTGGACCGTCGCCAGAAAAATCTCCTGCGAACGTAGGACCGGCATAACTGGTAGCACCCGTCTTTGCCAACAGCGCCATCTGGAAAGCGGTGAAATCGCTAAGGCCCACCCATCGCGTGCCCTGAGCGATCGACTCGGCGACCAGCGACCAGTCGATGCGGTCGATCAGGCGCGATAGCCCGTAGCCGCCGCGGGTGATCATGACCGCATCCAACGCAGGCGAACGCCTGGCGGCACGGTGGACGGCAGCCAGCCGGTCTTCGTCAGGCGCAGAGAAGCGTTGCCAGCCACTGCGCGGCACCTCGCAGATCAGCTGGGCGCCACGCGACTCGAACCAGATCTTGGCCTGATCAAAATCGGCGAGCGACAGATGTCCGCCCGAAGGCGCAATCACCTCGATGCGCCGTCCAGCGAGCGCGCTGTGTGAGCCGTGATCCCGGGCGTCGCTCATCGTTTATGTGCGCGATGCGTCACGCGAGCCCGAGCTTCTGCGCCAACCCGATTCGCTGCAGCTTGCCGGTTGCGCCCTTGGGGATCTCATCGAGCACAACGATTTTGCGTGGCACTTTGAAGTCAGCCAGTCGCTTCGATGCAAACTCGCGGAGTTCGCGGTCGGTGAGCGTGGCGCCCTCGCGCAGCACCACCGCTGCGCCAACCTCTTCGCCGAGCTTATCGTGCGGGATGGCGAAGGTGACCACCTGCGCGACCGCCGGATGGTCCATCAGCACCTCATCCACCTCTCGGGGCGACACCTTTTCGCCGCCGCGATTGATGATTTCCTTCAGGCGACCGGTGATCGTGAGGTATCCCTCATCGTCCATCACGCCCTGATCGCCGGTACGAAACCAGCCATTGCAGTACGCCTCGGCATTGGCCTTGGGATTATTCTCGTAGCCACGCGTGACGTTGTCACCGCGAATCACCACCTCGCCGGTCGCACCTGGCGCCAGCAGGTTGCCTGCCTCGTCCATGATCGCCACTTCAGGCCCCGCAGCGATGCCAACCGAGCCGGGCTTTCTGACTCTGGGCGGCAAGGGATTGGCGGCCATCTGGTGAGCTGCCTCGGTCATGCCATACGACTCAACCAGCGGCGCGCCAAACACCTGCTCGATTTCGCGGATCACCTGGGTGGGCATTGCCGACGAAGAAGAGCGAATAAACCGAAGCGGATGCGCGGCGATGGTCGCGCGATTATTCGCTGCGCGCGACAGAATCGTCTGATGCATGGTGGGAACCGCTGTGTACCAGGTAGGCCGCGCCTCCTCCATCCAGGTGAAAAACCGCAGCGCATTAAAGCCCGGCGTGCAGAACACTCTGCCCCCTGCCGACAGCGGTGCGCTGATACCTGCAATCAGCCCGTGAATGTGAAACAGCGGCATGATGTTGAGACCACAGTCGCTGGCTGATAGCGACAGGAACTCGCGAATGTTGCGTGCCGACGCGCAGACATTGGTGTGCGAGAGCGGCACGATCTTGGGGCGCGAGGTGGTGCCTGAGGTGTGCAGCACCAGCGCAATGTCATCGGCCTGAGCCGGCCCAGGGAGCGCCGGCGCAGAGGCTGCTACGGTTCCGGCTGACAGCCGAAACGCGCCGGCGCCACGATCGGGCTCGGCATGAAGTTCGATCACAGGTACGCCGAGTTTTCGTGCAACCGCCACTGCTGGCGAGTCGCTGCCAGCCTCAACAATCAGGCCGCGAGCCTGGAGGTCATTCAGGTAAAACTCGAACTCATCTGCGCGATAGGCCGGATTGAGTGGCGCGCTGGCCGCGGCAGCGGCCACCGATAGGAATGCGCTGGCCATGCAAGGCCCATTGGCCAGCACGATCGCGACCTTGTCGCCGCGGCCGATTCCCATTGCGTTCAACGCGTCGACCGTTGTGTCGACCTGGCGGCGCAGTTCACCATAGCTGAGTGCGCGACTGCCAGGTGCAGTCAGGGCGGGGGCGTCACTGGCCCCGGCGTCGATCAAAGCACGAAGCGACTGTGCAGCGCTCATCGTTCTCAGTCCAGAAAAGTGAAGGATTCAGCCCAGCGACAGCCGGGCATGTTGTGTGGAAAGGCGCTCGGCAAGCAGCGCGCAGCACGCGTAGACCGCTTCGCAGCGTGGTACTGCGGTCTCAGTAAGACGGGCAAGTTCAATCACCGACCCCAGCAACGCGTTCAGTTCCAGGGGGCGGCCTTGTTCGACGTCTTGCAGCATCGAGGTTTTGTGTTCGCCCACCGCTTCGGCGCCAGCAAGACGACGCTCCAGCGAGATGCGAAACCGCACACCCAGCTTCTCGGCCACGTGCTGCGCTTCGGTCATCATGCCCAGCGCAAGCTCGCGCGTTTGGGGATTGCGGCAAATTTGCGCGAGCGTGGCATGCGTGAGCGCACTGACCGGGTTGAAGGTGAGGTTACCCCACAGCTTCAACCAGATTTCACTGCGCAAGTCAGACGAGACCGGCGCCTTGAAACCGGCCCTGGCGAGAGCCTGAGAAATATTTTGTACACGCTCGGACTTACTGCCATCGGGCTCGCCCAGTGAAAACCGGTTGCCTTCGATCACCTTGACCACGCCTGGCGCGATCAGTTCAGAGGCCGGGTACACCACGGATCCGATCAGGCGCGAGTTGTCGATGTGCGATGCAATAACGCCCCCTGGATCGACCGACTCGAGACGCTGCCCTTCCCAGGGGCCAGACAATCCGTGGAAATACCACCAGGGGATCCCGTTCTGTAGCGTGACGATTGCCGTATCAGGCCCAAGCAGCGACGACAATTGCGGTGCCACCGCAGCCACCTGATGCGCTTTGAGCGCCAGCAACACGACATCGTGCTGGCCCGCCTCGCTCATTTGTTGAAAGGCCTGAACCGTTCGAATCTGATGCTCGGTGCCGTCTTCCTCAATCAGGCGAATACCCGACTCGCGAAGCGCCTGGAGATTCGGGCCTCTTGCGATAAACGAAACGGACTCGCCCGCCAAGGCGAGCCTGGCCCCCAGATAACCGCCGATTCCACCGGCACCGATCACAGCGAATTTCATACGTCGATGTTAGCATCGCGGCCCTTGCTGCTTGCAGGCCGGTGTACTGGCATGCAGGTGCATTGTTCCGGTCTTGGAGAGCGCGCGTGGACCTTGTCCCGATCCTGATGCTGCTGCTGCTGGGTGCCTGCACCGGGTTGCTTGCAGGATTACTGGGTATCGGCGGTGGGATGGTGATGGTGCCGTTCATGACGCTGTACCTCGACTTCAAAGGCTTCGGTCCGGACGCCGTCATCAAGGTCGCCATCGCAACGTCGCTTGCGTCGATTCTGTTCACATCCATCTCCAGCGTACGCGCTCAGCACGCGCGCGGAGCGGTTCGCTGGGATCTGGTGCGCGCGATGGCACCGGGAATCATGATCGGCTCATTGATCGGTTCCCAGTTCGCATCGTCACTTCCCGCAGGCTGGCTTGCGCTGGTGTTCAGTGCCTTCATCGCGATCATGGCCACGCGCATGCTGCGACAAAATCAGGCAACCGCGAATCGGCCGCTGCCTGGCGCAACGGGGCTGTTCGGCGCGGGCGCGATGATCGGCACGGCTTCGTCGGTCGTCGGCGCAGGCGGTGCGTTCATCACCACACCATTTCTGGTGCGCCACGGCCTGCCCATTCATCTGGCGGTGGGTTCAAGCTCCGCATGCGGTTTTCCAATCGCCGTAGCCGGGACAATCGGCTACGTGATCGCAGGATGGTCCGAGGCCCCCGCTAGCCTGATGCTGGGCTTTGTCTATCTGCCTGGGCTGATTTTCGTCTCGATCGCAAGCATGCTTACCGCGCCGGTCGGCGTTCGCATCGCCCACGCGATCAGCTCACACAAGCTCAAGGGCTTTTTCAGTCTGATGCTTTATTCGCTGGCGGCATACATGCTGTGGCGCGCCTGGCGCTTCGGTCTGTAATGCAGCAGTGATTGCGGCGCGCTAGCCGCGACGGCTCCGTGAAACCAGCCACACCCCAGCCACTGCCATCGGCACACACAGAATTTGCCCCATCGTGATTCCTGGCAGCGGAAATCCAAGGAATGAATCCGGCTGGCGCGCGAACTCGGCTGCGAACCGAAACACCGCATAGCCCAGCAGAAATACGCCTGACACCGCCCCCACGGCCCGCGGCCGCGACGACCACCACCAAAGAATCACAAACAGCGCCATGCCCTCACCCGCAAACTGATAGAGCTGCGACGGGTGCCTGGGCAGCGCATCCCCTGCCTGCGGAAACACCATCGCCCAGCTGACATCGGTCACCCGTCCCCAAAGCTCGCCGTTGATGAAGTTACCCATCCGGCCTGCTGCAAGACCAAGCGGTACCAGCGGCGCGATGAAATCCATCACCGACAGGAATCGAAGCCCCCGCCAGCGGCAAAACACCGCGATTGCGATCAGGACGCCAAGCAGTCCTCCGTGAAAGGACATCCCGCCTTCCCAGACTGCGAGCGCTTCGAGCGGACGCTGCAGGTAATACCCGGGCTTGTAAAAGAGTACGTAACCGAGCCGCCCCCCAAGCACCACGCCCATTACGCCGAAAAACAGCAGGTCCTCCATCTGTGCTGGATGAAGGCCCGAGGCCTGAGCAAATTTGGGTTGCCGCAGGCGCCAGCGCCCCAGCAGGAAAAAGCCGACGAATGCGATCAGGTACATCAGCCCGTACCACCGAATGGCAAATGGACCGAGGCTGAGGGCAACCGGATCAAATTGAGGATGAATGAGCATGGCTCGCAATATACTTCAGCCCGAATTCAGTCTCCGGAGACCAGTCATGTCCGAAAAACGCCGCTCATCCAACATCACCGAGGGCGTCGCCCGCGCCCCGAATCGCTCGATGTACTACGCGATGGGCTACGTGAAGAGCGATTTTGAAAAGCCGATGATCGGAATCGCCAACGGCCACTCCACCATCACGCCGTGCAACTCGGGCCTGCAGACGCTGGCCGATGCAACCGTTGAAGCGGTGCGTGCTGCGGGGGGAAATCCCCAGGTTTTTGGCACCCCCACGATATCCGACGGCATGTCGATGGGTACGGAGGGCATGAAGTATTCGCTGATCTCACGCGAAGTAATCTGTGATTGCATCGAGACCGCGGTTCAGGGCCAGTGGATGGACGGCGTCGTAGTCATTGGCGGCTGCGACAAGAACATGCCCGGCGGACTGATGGGTATCCTCCGCTGCAACGTGCCGGCCATCTATGTGTATGGCGGAACCATCAAGCCCGGTCGCTGGAAGGGCAAAGATCTGAACATCGTGTCGGTCTTTGAAGCGGTCGGCGAATATTCAGCGGGCCGGCTGTCGAAGGAAGACTTCGACGGTATCGAGCAGAACGCGATTCCAGGCACCGGATCCTGTGGCGGCATGTACACCGCCAACACCATGTCCTCGTCGTTCGAGGCACTGGGCATGAGCCTTCTGGGTTCATCCACCATGGCCAACCCCGATTCCGAGAAGCGCGATTCCGCTGGCGAATCGGCACGCGTGCTGATCGAGGCGGTTAAGCGCAATCTGAAACCGCTCGACATCGTGACGCGAAAATCCATTGAAAACGCTGTCACGCTCATCATGGCCACGGGCGGCTCGACCAATGCGGTGTTGCACTACCTCGCGATCGCCCATGCTGGTGGTATTGAATGGACGATCGACGATTTCGAGCGTATCCGCAAACGCGTCCCGGTCATCTGCGACCTGAAGCCCTCCGGACGGTATCTCGCCACCGATCTGCACCGCGCAGGTGGCATTCCGCAGGTGCTGAAAATTCTGCTGAAAGCCGGGCTGCTTCACGGCGACTGCATGACGATCACCGGTCGCACCATGGCCGAAGAGCTCGCGTCGGTACCCGACACGCCGCGCGCCGACCAGGATGTGATCCTGCCAATCGACAAGCCCATGTACGCGCAAGGCCATCTGGCGATCCTGAAGGGCAATCTTTCGCCTGAGGGGTGCGTTGCCAAGATCACCGGGTTGAAGAACCCCGTTATCACAGGTCCTGCCCGCGTATTTGACGATGAGCAGTCAGCACTCAGTGCGATTCTCCAAGGCAAGATCAAGGCGGGCGATGTGATGGTGCTTCGCTATCTTGGCCCCAAGGGCGCGCCTGGTATGCCTGAAATGCTCGCGCCCACCTCTGCGCTGATCGGCGCAGGTCTTGGCGAATCGGTAGGTCTGATTACCGACGGCCGGTTCTCAGGAGGCACCTGGGGCATGGTAGTCGGCCACGTTGCGCCTGAGGCAGCAGCGGGGGGCCCACTTGCACTCATTGAAGAGGGCGACCGGGTCACGATCGATGCGCATCAGCTGCTCCTGCAACTCGAGGTAAGCGACGCTGAAATCGCGGCGCGACGGGCGCGTTGGCAACCACCCGCGCCGCGCTATAACCGCGGGGTGCTCGCGAAGTTCCACAAACTCGCCAGCTCAGCCAGCCGCGGAGCAGTGCTCGACGACTTCTGATCGGCCACTTCCACAATCCCTGCCCCGCACCTCGGTCGCGAAGGCAGGGATTGATTCCCACACCGTCGGGACGGGCTCCTGGCAAGCCATAACCCGGCGGCTATACTTTCGACTCGCATTTGTTTGAATGTTTTTCCTCTCGGAGATGTCATGAAATTGTTGCCAGTGGTGTTCGCTGCCTCGGTCGTGGCGCTGTCCGCGACGCCCGCTCTCGCCAGCATGGATCTGGCGAAGGCCAAGAATTGCACCGCGTGCCACGCGGTCGACAAGAAACTCGTAGGGCCCTCCTACAAAGACGTAGCGGCCAAATATGCTTCTGATAATGAAGCTGTCGCCAAGCTGAGCGTCAAGATCATCAAGGGTGGCGTGGGTAGCTGGGGCCAAATCCCCATGCCGGCCAATCCTCAGGTCACACAGGCCGATGCGGAAACCCTGGCCAAGTGGATTCTCACTGCCAAGTAACGCAGGCATTTCTACCGCCGGGCTCGCCTGGCGAGGAACAACCGGGGCGCACAGCGCCCCGTTTGTTTTAGTGGCGCCAGTTGCTTAACCTCGTGTCGCGCGCGAGCGGCCTTCCGTCAGCCGACCCACCGGCGCAAGAAGCCGCTCGGTACGCTGCAAATTCAGCCCGCGTTGCGCGCGTTTATCCGGTGTTGTGCGGGCAGATTCCCCGTCCGGCACCGGCTCCCCTGTCCGGTGGCTGGCTTAGCCCCGGCACGATAACCGGGGCTTTTTTTATCAGCCCGTTAAGCCTTCGCGGCGGCGAGATCTGCTTCTGAGGTGAACGAGTCGGCGAAGAACTGGTCTTCAGACAGTCCGCGTTGGGCTACAAAATCGAGCCGTGCTGAATCAACCACGATGGGTGCGCCGCAGGCGTAGACCTGGTGGTCTGCAAGGCTTGAAAAGTCGTCCATTACCGCGCGG
Organism: uncultured Bordetella sp.; assembly: GCA_964581825.1. Taxonomy (GTDB): domain Bacteria; phylum Pseudomonadota; class Gammaproteobacteria; order Burkholderiales; family Burkholderiaceae_E; genus SYIM01. The sequence continues at coordinate 491 of CAZORB010000133.1, read as the reverse complement.
TGCACGAACCCTGTGCGGCCAGTCCAGTTGTCCTCGGCAAGTGCATCAGACACGACTGGCACATAGCGGAATTCAGGCAGTTCGGCTGCCCACTGCTCACAGAGCGCATTCATGTAGAGGTCGTGCGGTCTGCGGCCGCCCCAGTAAAGCGTCATGGGCCGCCGAACGCCCTTGTGGACTGCATGCTCAATGATGGCTTTAATGGGCGCAAAGCCCGTGCCGCTTGCCACGAATACGATGGGCGCCTCGCTGTCTTCGCGCAGAAAAAAGGTTCCCATCGGGCCTTCAAAGCGCAGAATGTCGCGCTCCTTGAAGCCTGGCTGCGTGACACCAAACAGCGCATCGGTGAACTTTCCGCCAGGCATGTGGCGGATATGCAGTTCGATCTGCTCAGCCGCATGGGGTGCGCTGGCCATCGAATAGCTGCGGCGCGAACCGTCACGAAGCAGCAACTCGACATATTGGCCGGCCAGATACTGCAGTCGCTCGTT
>CAZORB010000132.1:0-11135 GCA_964581825.1 uncultured Bordetella sp. | reverse complement strand
ACATCGCCGAGCTCGCCGCAAAAGCCGATACCTTCATCTGCGTGTATCCCAATGCCGGGCTGCCCAATCCAATGTCGGACACCGGCTTTGATGAAACGCCCGAGATCACGTCCTCACTGCTTGGCGAATTTGCGAGCGCCGGGCTGGTGAATATTGCCGGGGGATGTTGCGGCACCACGCCCGAGCATATTGCGGCGATTGCCAACGCCGTGGCGGAACTCGCGCCGCGCTCTTTTTCGCCCGCGCCGCCCGCGCTAAGGCTCTCCGGACTTGAGGCATTCAATGTGGATGCCACCTCGCTCTTCGTCAACATTGGCGAGCGCACCAATGTCACGGGCTCCAAGGCGTTCGCGCGCCTGATTCTGGCGGGCCAGTACGATGAGGCGCTTGCGGTAGCGCGTCAGCAGGTTGAAAACGGCGCTCAGGTGATCGACATCAACATGGACGAAGCGATGCTCGACTCCGTGGCGGCGATGACGCGCTTTCTGAACCTGGTGGCCTCTGAGCCCGATATCGCGCGCGTGCCGATCATGATCGACAGCTCCAAGTGGAGCGTGATTGAGGCGGGTCTGCGCTGTGTGCAGGGCAAGGCCATCGTTAACTCGATTTCACTCAAAGAGGGCGAAGACGAGTTTATTCGCCAGGCAAGGCTATGCCGCCGCTATGGCGCGGCGGTGGTCGTGATGGCTTTTGATGAGAAGGGGCAGGCTGATTCGCTTGCCCGCCGAACCGAGATCTGCCGCCGGGCCTGGACGATTCTCACCGAGACCGTTGGCCTTCCAGGCGAAGACATTATTTTCGATCCCAACGTATTTGCGATTGCCACAGGCATTGAAGAACACGACCGCTACGCGCTCGACTTCATTGAGGCTGCAGGCTGGATTCGCAAGAACCTTGCGCCCGCGCATGTGTCGGGCGGCGTATCGAATGTGTCGTTCTCGTTTCGCGGCAATGATCCCGCGCGCGAGGCGATCCACACGGTGTTTCTATACCACGCGATTCGGGCTGGGTTGTCGATGGGCATCGTCAACGCCGGGATGATGGGCGTGTACGACGAGATCGACCCCGAACTGCGCGAACGAGTGGAAGACATCGTGCTTGCGCGCGCGCCACTCCTGTCTGCTGAGCGCAGGCGCTTAGCGGATGCGTCCGACGAGGCCGCTCGGGCGGCCGCGCAGGCCGTGCTCGACGCCGAGAGCGCCAAGAGCGCCACCGAGCGCATGATCGAGTTTGCCGGCACGCTGAAAGCGGGCGCCGCCAAAAAGGAAGAGAACCTGGTCTGGCGCGAAGAACCGCCTGCGCGAAGGCTTGCGCATGCGCTGATTCACGGCATCACACAATGGATCGTCGAGGATACCGAGGCCATGCGCGCCGAGGTCGCCGCGCGCGGCGGCCGGCCGATCGAGGTGATCGAAGGCCCGCTGATGGACGGCATGAATGTGGTGGGCGATCTGTTCGGGGCCGGCAAGATGTTCCTGCCCCAGGTGGTGAAGTCTGCGCGCGTGATGAAGCAGGCGGTTGCGCATTTGATACCGTTCATCGAAGAGGAGAAGCGTGCGCAGCAGGCCGCGGGCGCCGATGTGAGCTCGCGCGGTCGGATCGTGATCGCCACCGTCAAAGGCGACGTGCACGACATCGGAAAAAATATCGTCGCAGTGGTGCTTCAGTGCAATAACTTCGAAGTGATCAACATGGGCGTGATGGTGCCCTGCTCGGAAATTCTGGCGCGCGCTCGCGTTGAAGGCGCCGACATCATCGGCTTATCGGGGTTGATCACGCCCTCGCTCGAAGAGATGGCCATCGTTGCCTCCGAGATGGAGCGCGATGAGTACTTCCGCATGAAGAAGATCCCGCTGCTGATTGGCGGTGCCACCACCTCACGCGTGCACACCGCGGTACGCATTGCGCCGCGCTATAGCGGCCCGGTGGTGTACGTGCCCGATGCGTCGCGTTCGGTACCGGTTGCGCAGAGCCTGGTCTCGCCCGATTCACGCGAAAAATTCATTACCGACCTCTTGGCTGATTACGAGCGCGTGCGCGCACAGCATGCCGGCCGTAAAGGCCCGGAATGGATCACGCTTACCGAGGCACGGGCCCGCCGCACCCCGATTCAATGGGCGATGCAGGCCGATGACCATCCAGGTGAGGGCCCGCACCCCATGGCGCACTACCACCCGCCCAAGCCCAAGTTCACGGGGCGCCGGCTGTTCCGCAATTACGATCTTGCTGATATTGCGCAGTACATCGACTGGCAGCCGTTCTTTCAGACCTGGGACCTCGCAGGCCCGTTCCCGGCCATCCTCAATGACGAGATCGTGGGCGAGTCGGCGCGTCGCGTGTTCTCGGACGGCAAGGCGATGCTTCGCCGGGTGATTGACGGACGCTGGCTCACGGCGAATGCCGTGGTGGCGTTTCTGCCCGCCAACAGCGTCAACGATGACGACATCGAGATCTATACCGATGAGTCGCGTACCGAGGTGGCCTTCGTCTGGCGCAATCTTCGCCAGCAGACCGCCAAACGCGACGGCGTGGCAAACAAGTGCCTGGCTGACTTCATCGCACCGCGCACACTTGATGGCCGCCCGTCTGGCATCGCCGATTACATCGGCATGTTCGCGGTCACAACCGGTCTGGGCGTGGACAAGAAAGAGGCCGAGTTTGCAGCGCTGCTTGATGACTACTCATCGATCATGCTGAAGGCAATTGCCGACCGACTGGCCGAAGCGTTTGCCGAATGCCTGCACCGGCGCGTGCGAACCGATCTGTGGGGCTACGCGCCCAACGAAGCGCTCGATACGCAGGCGCTGATCGATGAGAAATATGTGGGCATTCGTCCGGCGCCGGGTTATCCGGCCTGCCCTGAGCATACGGTCAAGGGCGAGCTGTTTGAGGTGCTGGGCTGTCACGACGTTGGCATCACGCTCACGGAAAGCTTTGCGATGGCGCCTGCGGCAAGCGTGTGCGGCTTTTATCTGTCGCATCCGCAGTCGGAGTATTTCAATGTGGGCCCGATCGATGAAGACCAGCTCGCCGATCTGGCGCACCGAAGCGGTCGCGAGCGAGCCGATCTGGAGCGCGCGCTGGCCCCGGTGCTCGGGCGCTAGCTTCGGGGCGCGTTCGCGCGCGCCTTGAAGTCGCCGCGCTCGAGCAGCCACGCGGCGGCGAATCCAAAGACCAGGCCCCAGAACGGCGCGCCGATGCCCGCGATCGGCTGGTTGGCCACCGTGACCAGGAAGGCCACCAGCGCGCCCATTGAAAAGCGCTCGCGAAACGAAATCTGAAATGCGGTTTGCAGGACGCGCAGCATCGCGAGGCCCGCAAGCGCTGCAATGAACGCGGGCGGTGTGGCCAGCATCAGGCGGGTGAAGCCAGGCGCGAAGGCGCCAAACGCAAGCGACAGCAGGCCGACGAAAATGCCGGCCGTGTAGTGTCGCGTACGTTCGCCCGAGCTTGAGATCAGTGCGTTGGTGGGCCCGGTGAGGCAGGTGGACACCGTTCCGATGAAGGCGGTGATGCAAGACCATACGCCGCAGCCCAGCGTGACCGCATTAACCGGTGCGCGATGGCCAACTGGCTCGAGCACGGCGATGCCCTGACCGTTCTGAACGATCAGAACCGTGATTGCAAGCGGCACCACCAGTTCGAATGCTGCTGCGGCCGACCACTCGGGGCGCTGGAATACGGGTTGCGCCAGCTCAAACGTGAAGGCGAGCTCGCCCGCGCCGCTTGCAAAGCCCACTGCGACGGCGCCGGCGATCAACGCGGCAATGACGGGCGGTGCCCGCCGCCCAAGCGCAGGCCACACCGATGCGGCGATAAAGGCGATCACCATGGGCGCGGCCACCGCGGGTGACTGGTGCATCGCATGGACCAGATCGAGCCCGAAACGCAGAAACACGCCAGCAACCATGCCCATCACGATGGGCATGGGCACCGCCGCCATGAGGCGCTTGATTACGCCGGTGAAGGCGAGCACGATCATCAAGAGCCCGGTGAGCACGAAGGCGCCGACCACTTCGGCAAAACGCAGATGCTCGAGTGCCTGGCCGACAAGCACGGTGCCAGGAATCGTCCAGAAAAACACCAGGGGCTGGCGCCAGCGCCAGCAGAACAGGATCGACAGCAGACCGTTGACAAAGAAACTGCCAAAGAGCCAGGAGGCGAGCTCCGCCTCAGAGAGCCCGCCCCGCGACCCGACCGACAAAATGATGGCCACGGGCCCGCTGGCCGCGAAAATGAAGCCAATCAAACCATTGGCTGCGTAGAGGGCGCCGAAGTCGCGCCAGATCTCGCGAAGGCCTGCGGGTGGCTGCTCAGGACGCTCGAAGCGGCCTGCGATCACAATGCGCGCCCGGCTGGCGCAGCAGCGACACGATCTGCAGGCAGGTGGGTGAGCATCATCGGCCCATCCAGGTAGACGCGCGCATCGATGGTTTTGAGCGCAGGATCTATATCGATGCCGGGCGGTGCAAGCGCGAGCACGTCGCGCTCCGGATCAAGGCCCGGGGCCACCTCGCACAGGCGCAGCCGGCCCTCATGAAGCCTGAACACCGCGCGTTCGGTGATGTAGGTGGCACGCAGCCCCTGGCGAGAGGCATGTTCGCCGTTAAAGCAGAGCAGGCCCACGCGCTCGACGAGTTTTCGCCAGCGCCCTTCGCGTTCGATTCGCAGCCGTCCGTGGTCAAGCATCAGCGATAAGCCTCCGGAGGTAAGCGTACCCATGAACACCAGTTCGCGGGTGGACTGCGTGATGTTGATGAAACCGCCGACCCCCGCGATACGCTTCCAGGGCCCTACACCGAACACGCCGACGTTGACGTTGCCACGCGGGTCGGCCTCGGCCATTCCGAGAAAGGCCATGTCGAGCCCGCCGCCATCGTAAAAATCGAATTGCGCCGGCTCATCGACGATCGCCTCGGGATGCTCGGCCGCCCCAAACGACAGCCCATCAGCCGGTGTTCCGCCGATGGGGCCCGACTCCACCGTGAGCACCATGCCCTGGAGGCCCGCCTGCCGCGCGAGCGCTCCGACGCCCGCTGGCATACCGACGCCCAGATTCACGATTCGTGGCCGAACCGCATCCAACTCAAGGAGCGCGCGCCGCTGAATGAGGCGGCGTGGATCAGCGGGTCGTGTGTCCGCAGACATTGGGGGTGTTGACTCGCGCCTGGTGTGCGGGTTGCGCACGGGCCTCGGCGTGAGCCCGGTGTAGGCCGGATTGAAATACTCGCCATAGGTCATCGAGTGGTGCTGCGGATGCTCGCCCACCACCACCAGGTAATCGACGAGGATACCTGGCACGCAGACCGCCCGGGCCTGGGGATGCGCGCCCACCAGCCGCTTGACCTGCGCAATCACGATGCCGCCGCTGTTGCGGGCCGCCTGAGCGATCGCGAGCAGTTCGTGATGAAAGGGCTCATGCTCGGTGCTGAGATTGCCGCGCGCATCGGATGTGGTGGCCCGAATCAGGGCGCAATCAATCCGATGAGGTTTGTAGCGCAGGAACTCCTGCCCGTCGATGGTGAGCAGCTCCACCAGATCTTCGCTCGCGCGCTGGTTGAGTTTGCCGCCCTGATGCCGCGGATCGACAAAGGTGTGCAAGCCGATCGGCGTGATCACGCCGGGCTTACGGCCTGCAATGGCGCGATAGAGCTGCGAGATGACGCCCTGAGGCAGGTTGTAGGCTTCGGTCCCCTCGTTGATGGCCAGTTGTGCAAGCCCAGGCGCCGAGCGCCAGTGGCCGCCGATCACGCGGCGGGTGAGCCCGGGGTGGCAGAAATGATTGACGCCACGGGTGGCGCGATCGCCCTGCCCGGCCGAATAGATCAGTGTCAGATCGCGCGGGGCCTGCTCGCGCAGGAAACGCCGCTCTACCGCTTCGGTGATCGCTTCGGCATGGCCGGCGCCAAGAAAACCGGCGCTTGCCACGGTCATGCCGTCGGCAATCAGTGCCGCGGCTGCATCAGCGCTGATGATCTTCAATTCAGACGCCCCAGGTGATGTCGCGTTTGGCGCCGAGCGACCGCTCGAACATTTCGATCAGGGGCAGCGCGCGGCTCTCGAGCGAAATGGCGTCCCCATGGGCGCTGTCGTCTTCATCATGGCCGCTGGTGCTTGCAGGCCGGCCAGTGACCGCCGCGGAGCGCGTGGCCTCATGCTGTGCCCGTCGGGCTTCGCTGCGTGCGTGGCGTTCGTCGGCGATGGCTGCGCGCAGGCGTTCGATGGCATCTGGCAGCTGGGCAACCGTGATGATGCCCTGCGGACCTGCGGGCTTACCGATGATGCCGAGCATCCGCTCGGCGACTTTGCCGGTCATGACAACGCTGCCGGTCGCGCGCGATTGGAATTCGTAAATCATGGCCATTTCTCCTGTGACGGTTCTCCCGCTTGATACCATTATCCGATGAGTCCGTCGTCGAGCATTCTCCGGCGCATCGCCGGTCGTCGGCGAGCGATCCGCGGTTTAATGGGCTGGCTGGTGCTGTCAGGCGCCTTAGTAGCCTGTTCCCCCGAATTCAATTGGCGCGAGACCCGTGATCCTGAGCAGGGGTTCGTGGTGCTGCTCCCGGGGCGGCCTGCCGCGATGACGCGTGAAATCGATCTTGAAGGATTGCGGGTGGATATGACCCTGACCGGCGCACGTGTTGACCGCGCGATGTTTACGGTGGGCGCCATTCGGCTTGACGCTGCCGCGCCCGATCTGGTGGCGGTTCGTGACCGCGCACGCACCGCCATGCAGGTTGCAATGCTTCGCAACATTGGTGCGGCGCAGACACCGGGTAGTCCGGCGCGCGTCGGCATCATTGATGCTGCGGGTGCCTCGCGAGGCATGACCGACGCCGTGGCGGTGGAAGCACCAGGAAAAGTGGGTCCAGACCCGGTGGTGATGCAGGCGCTCTTTGTCGCCTACCGCGAGCAGCTCTGGCAGGTGGTCGCTATTACGCCACCCGACAAAGCAGCGCAGGCGCGCACCATGATCGAATCGTTTCGGATCCTTGCGCCGTGAAGCGTAGTGATCTGACACCCGTTGCCGAGGCGGGGTTCGGCGTATTTGCGCTGTTTGCGGCAGGCTATGTGCTGTCGTATGCACTGCGCACCATCAACGCCGTGATTGCGCCGGAGCTGGTAGCGCAATTCGGCTTTACCAATGCTGCGCTGGGCGCGTTGTCGAGCGCCTACTTTTTCAGCTTCATCCTGATGCAGCTGCCCTTGGGCGTCTGGCTGGACCGGTTTGGCTCGCGCGATACCGATTCCACGCTGCTTGCGATTGCTGCGCTCGGCTGCCTGATGTTTGCGCTCGCCACGGAAGCGTGGATGTTGGGCGTGGCGCGCGTGGTGATCGGCATCGGGGTGTCGGGCGCGCTGATGTCGGGCCTGCGCGCCTTTCGGTTTGCGTTTGCGCCAGAGCGCCAGCAGCGCCTGGCCGCCTGGATGCTGACTGCGGGAACGCTGGGCGCGCTGATCTCAACCGTACCCGCCCAGCTTGCGCTGCCGCTCGTCGGATGGCGCGGCCTGTTTTTCGTGTGCGCTGCGCTGCTCGCGGCAGCGTCTGTATCGCTGCGGCTGTTTCTGCCGCCTGAGCCGCGGCAGCCCGCAACCCCGCTTGGGGAGCAGTGGCGGGCGTACCTGGAGGTGTTCCGCGAGCGCTATTTCTGGCGCTTTGTATTGCCCTCGGTCACGCTGCAGGCCACGTTTATTGCCATGCAGAGCCTGTGGGCAGGGCCCTGGTTTACGCGCGTGCTGGGCATGTCGCCTGCGCAGAGCGCCCAGACGCTTCTGGTGCTCAATGTGGTGCTGATGCTGGCGTATCTGCTGCTCGGTTGGGCGATGCCGAGGCTTGCCGCGCGAGGCTGGTCGACGCTCTCAGTAACAGTGGCCGGATCGCTTCTGATGATCGGCTCGCAGGTGGTGATTGTGATGGCCGACGGTCAGTGGGCCTGGCTTGCGTGGCTGCCGTTTGCGGTGGGTGTTACGGTGTTTACGCCCGTGCAGACGCATGTGAGCCTGACGTTTCGCGGGGCACTGACTGGCCGTGCATTCAGCGCCTTCAACATGATGATTTTTGTTGGGATCTTTCTGACGCAGTGGTTGTTTGGTGTGCTGGTGGATGTACTGGGAGCACGGCTAGGGTTTGAGCAGGCGCTGGCGTTTCGGGTAGCGCTCGGCGGCTGGATTGGGCTTCAGGTGCTTGCGTTTGCGCTGATGATCGGTTGGCGGGTCAATCCACCTGGCGGCCAGAGCGCAGCGGTTTGAAGGCTGCTGGCTAGGCCGCCTCGGGCGCGAGCTCAAGCGGCGAGCGTCGGTAGTTGATGGCTTCAGCGATATGTTCGCGCGCGATGTGGTCAGTGCCCGCGAGATCGGCGATGGTTCGCGCCACGCGCAACGCACGATGAATGCCACGCGCCGACCAGCGGAACCTTTGGCTGGCAGCGGCCAGCAGGGTCTCGGATTGCGCATCAAGCGAGCAATGCTGTGCGACCGAGGGGGGATCGAGCTGCGAATTGCTGTCGCCTTGTCGATGTCGCTGGATTTCCCAAGCCGCCTCGACGCGCGCGCGAATCGTGCCGCTTGACTCAGCACACGTGCGCTCGAGCAGTGCCGCTTCGCTTAGTCGATGGACCGATAGCAGCAGATCGAGGCGATCGATTAGCGGACCTGATACCCGGCGCTGATAGCGCAGCACCTGCTCAGCGCTGCACCGACACCGCGCATCGCCCAGGTGCCCGCAGCTGCAGGGGTTCATCGCCGCAATCAGTTGAAACCGGGCGGGCAGGTCGATGGAGCGGCTCGCGCGAGCCAGGGTGATGCGGCCGGTTTCAAGGGGTTCGCGAAGTGCCTCCAGCACCGGACGGGAAAACTCGGGCAGCTCATCGAGAAACAGGACGCCGTGGTGAGCGAGGCTGATTTCGCCGGGCCGCGGACCTGGGCCGCCGCCGACCAGCGCTGCGGCGGAGGCGCTGTGGTGCGGTGCTCGCACCGGTCGTCTGCCCCAGCGGGCGGGCTCGAAGGCGCCGGCAAGCGCCTGGACGGCGGCAAGCTCAAGCGCCTGGGCGCTTGAGAGTGGCGGAAGAATGGACGCGATGCGACTGGCCAGCATCGACTTGCCGGCGCCAGGCGGGCCGACCATCAGCGCGGAGTGGCCGCCCGCGGCAGCGATTTCAAGCGCCCGCCGTGCCTGCGCATGGCCGCGGATGTCGCGGAAGTCGGCGCCGGTCCATTGCGTCGGGGCGGGCTCGCGGTGATCGATTCGCGCAAGCGGTGACTGTCCGACGAGATGAAGGCTTACTTCGCCCAAATGCTCTGCCGCAAGCGCAGCGACTTCCGGGTACACCGCGGCCTCGCTTGCGCTGGCGGCGGGCAGAATCAGGCGACGGCCTGCGGCACGCACCGCAATCGCCATGGGCAGGCAGCCGCGGATGGGCCGCAGTTCGCCAGTAAGAGACAGTTCGCCTGCGAATTCGAGCCCGTCGAGTGCTTCAGCCGGCAGCTGGCCGCTGGCAGCAAGCAGACCGATTGCAATGGGCAGGTCGAACCGGCCGGAGTCTTTCGGCAAATCGGCTGGCGCGAGGTTGACGGTGAGCCGTCGGTTGGGGAACTCGAAGCCACGGTGAACCAGTGCGGCGCGCACGCGCTCGCGGCTTTCGCGCACAGCCGCCTCGGGGAGCCCGACGATATGGAAGGCGGGCAGGCCGCGGCCGACATGAACCTCGACCCGAACCTCGGGTGCGGTAAGCCCGATGAGCGCGCGGGAACGGACAATGGCAAGTGACATGGGATCGCAGTGCGGTCGAAAGACGATTCGCTCAGTGTCGGGTGGCCTTTGGTCGCGGTCGAGCAGGAACCTGGCCATCCGGCCAGTGCATTGGGATGAGTCGGATCGGCTGAGCGGCTCCACCGCAACCCACCCCGATCGTTGAACTTCGCGAAACATCGCCCGCGCGCCCTTGCGGCAGCGTTCATACTGCGGGCTCCACAGAACCCGGAGACCGACACCATGGCGATCTATGAACTGCGAACCTATGAAGTGATGCCCGGCAAGATGGCCGAGATCACCGAGCTCTATCGGAGTGAAGGCTGGGCTGCATTAAGCGCGCATCCGCCGCGACTGATCGGTTACTTCACCGGCGATGTCGGCGCCATCAATGAGCTGATCCATGTCTGGAAGTTCGAAGACGACGCTGACCGGCGCGCTTTCTGGTCGGGCGTGTTTTCCGATCCCAAGTTCATGGCCTTCGCCAAGAAGGTAAGGCCCATGTTCATCTCTCAGCGCAATAAGCTGATGCTGCCGGCGGGCTGGGGTCCGCAGCCCTGAGGCGGGGCCGCGCGCCGCAATCGCATTACCAAAGCGGCGCGCCGAGACTCCCTTGCGAGACCCCCCATGGCGCTCCTGATCGCGCGGCACGGCGAAACTGCGCTGAACGTCGCCGGAATCATCCAACCGGCGGACACGCCGCTTTCCGAGCGCGGGGAGCAGCAGTCAGTCGCGCTTGGGCGTCGGCTGGCGCGTGACCACCGTGTTGTTGCGGTGGTGTCGAGCGATTTACCGCGCGCGATTCGAACAGCCGAGCTTGCGACGCAGCAGCTTACCGTGCGAATCGAGGCGCACCCTGCCTGGCAGGAGCGCAACTTCGGCGCATTGCGAGGGCGCACTCTCGACAGCATGGGTTTTGATCCGCTCACCATGCGCGAGGCGCCGGAAGCGGGTGAGTCGCTCGCCCAATTTGAGGCTCGAGTGGCCAGGGCATGGGTTGCGCTCTGGGCGCGGCTCCAAAGCCTGGCCCCGGACGAGGATCTGCTTCTGGTAACCCATGGTCTGGTGGTTCGCGCAGTGCTCGCCACCCATATCGAGGACGGCGCTCAGGCACTCCTGCAGGCACCGCCGCCGAACGCCTCACTCGCGGTGATCAGCAGTGATCGGGGGCGGCCCAGGCTCTTACTGGGCCCGTGTGCCGCGCACTGGCTTTCTCCCGGCGCCCGCCACCCCGGGAGCGCGGCCAAGGGCGTGTAAGCCAGGGTATCGCGCGACTAACGTGTTGCCTGCGGCGGCATCTGGTAAGGATGAGCCGGAATCGGCGGGGTTCCAGCAGCCGGCGCCTCGCCAGCCGACGTGTGCTGAGTAACCGGCTCAGCCGGCG
>CAZORB010000131.1:0-11288 GCA_964581825.1 uncultured Bordetella sp. | reverse complement strand
GTGAAGACCCCCGCTCAGCGAGTGCAGGACCGGTTGAACCGATGAACATAAAAGGGTAGTACCAGACTGATTGTTGTCGAAATGGATACATTTTTGCAAACCGCAACGTTTCAGTGGTGTTTCAAAGATCGCAGGCTGGATCGTTTCAGAGCGACACGTCCGATTTTGAACAGGTTGATTGCCGCGCCGATAAGGCGTCGCTATAGTCAGCTGCAATCCCCGGTGGCTGATCAATCGCCTTTCAGGAGGTGCCCATGTTTCGAGTTTTCGCTTCACTTCTGGCCACAACCGTCGCGGCCGCACTGAGTTTTCCCGCCTCATCCAGTGAGCTGCGATATCCGGAACGGCCGGTCTCGATCGTTGTCGGCTATGGGCCAGGCGGAATGGGCGATCGACTTGCTCGAATCGCGAGTGAGCATCTGCCGAAAACAATGAAGGGCGCCTTCATCGTCGAGAATCGTCCGGGCGCCAACGGCACCATTGGCGGCAAATATGTTCTGGCCTCGAAGCGCGATGGCCATACCCTGATCGTGGCGCAGCCTGGCGAAATGGTTGTAAACCGGCTTTTGATGAAAGACGTCGGTTACGACGCGGTCGCCGAGTTCGAGCCGGTCGTGCTCATGGGCAACGCGCCGTTGGTGGTGGTGGCCCGTGCCGATGCGCCGTTTGGCTCACTGCGTGAGCTTGTCGCGCAGGCGCGAACCCAGCCCGACCGCTTCTCGTATGCATCGCTGGGCGCTGGAACGCCCGGGCATATGGCTGCGGTGGCCATTGCACTGGGGCATGGCCTGAAGATGGTTCATGTGCCTTATAAGGGCATCAATCAGATCATGCCTGATCTGCTGGGCGGCCATGTCAGCTTGTTCATCGTCACCACCTCGACCGCGCTGCCCCTTGTAAAGAGTGGCAAGTTAAAGGTACTTGCGGTGACCACACCCGAGCGCATCGCAGCGCTTCCAGGCGTGGAAACAGTGGCTGAATCGGGTCTGGCTGATTTCAGCTTCACCGTCTGGGGTGGCTTGTTCGCGCCCAAGGGAACGCCGGCAGAGATCGTCGAGCGGCTTAATCGTGATACCAATCGGCTGCTTGCGCAGCCAGAGCTGAAGGCACAACTGGAAGCCGACGGTATTGCCGTGCCAGCCAACACGCCAGCCGAGTTCGCGCAGTTTGTTCGGCGCGAGGCCGCTAAGTACGAGAGCCTGGTTCAGCGTGCAGGCATGCGGCCCGAGTAAATCAGTAAGCGGAAATGGGCTTGCGCGTGGCCTTCAGATGACGCCGTCGCGCGCGAGTCCGCGATAGTCGTCATCGGACAGCCCTAAAAAATTCCGATAGACCCAATCGTTGTGCTCGCCCACTGATGCTGCGTTGAAACGCTCCACCTCTGGGCCACGCGGGATCTTGGGAAAAAAGCCCGGCACGGGGAAAACGCCGAGTACGGGGTGGTGGGCATCCTCAACATCGACTCGCTCACGGAAATAGCGGTCACTTGCCAGACTGCTTCCGTCACGTACCGCGACCGCAGCGATTCCAAGTTTCTTGAGTACGCCAAGGGCCTTGCGAGAAGTATGGGATTGCGCCCATTCCTCCCATTGAGTGTGCGGACCTGGCGGAGCGCAATTTGGCGACAGACTCAGCTGGATCCAGACGTCATCTGAACAGCGTAAACAGGGCATGAACGAGCCCAGGCGGTAGCCCCAGCCGTAGGGGTGATTGCTGCCTTGTCGTTGCGGGGGCTTACCGAGATCGAGCCGGTGGAATTGGAACTCCAATACCCGAAACAGTGACTCATACAGCGCGAGATCAATCTTCGCGGCGCGTTGATCGCCAAGCTGGAGTGCGCAGACCGCGAGTGCTCCCAACAGCCCAGTACTTGTGTCAGCCAGCGAAAATCCGGTGAAGAGCGGCGGGCGATCCGGTGTGCCGGTCAGTGGCAGCATTCCGGACAGGCCTTCCGCGATCTTTCCGAAGCCCGGTCGGTGAGCATGGCTGACATCATGGCCGTAGCCCGAGATACTGAGTACCTTGAGCGTCGGCCGCAGCGTCTGTAGGGATTCGACGGGACAGCCGAGCTTCGCCAGCGTGCCAGGCCTGAAATTTTCGATCAGGACATCAGCCCGAGAGATCAATTGACGGAAGAGATCTTTCCCTCGCGGGTGCTTCAAATCGAGGCTGATGCACTTCTTGTTGCGTGCCTGAACGCCCCACCAAATAGGTAGGCCCTCTACCTTTGCGCCTGACTGCCGTAATCCGTCTGGCTGCCGCGGGTTTTCGATCTTGATGACCGTGGCGCCCAGATCTGACAGCAGGCTTCCCGCGAACGGACCAGCGATGATGGTGCCAAGCTCGATGACGACCTGCCCTGCGAGCGGTAGCGCAACCGACCCCACAGTTGGGTCGGCGATCGGAGCGCGTGCTACGCCGCCGCGGCTTCGAATCAGTTGATCGATTCGCTGTGCTGCATCGCCCGGCGAGGGCGACACAAGCGCGGCCTCAGCCGGTTGCCACACTGCCCCGGCGCGACGCCACGCGGAAAGTCTTCGTTGGGTTACCCCCGGCAAATGGGACAGCAGTGCGTTGTCGGCGCCGATCGATGGTGCAGGCCGGTGGCGGTCTGCAACCGACTGCCCGCTGAACCGTGGCGCAGGCCTGCTCGCCAGAAAGTACGAGCCGTCGGATGCACGCAGACGCTGGAGGTTGCCTCGCTCGGCAATCTCAGGGTCTGATGCGATGTTGATCGCGTCAAAAATCGGGCCGGCCACGACATCGGCGAGCGCTGCCTGCGCAAGGATATCGCTACGCGTTCGCGTGGCACACCAGGCGTTGATGTGTTCATAGAGCGCATCCATGTGGATACGTCTTGCTTCTGCGGTGGCAAATCGTGGGTCGGTCGCCAGTGGATGACCCCCGATCATAGTGAGCAACCGCACTGCAACTTCCTGGCTCGCTGCAGAGAACGTGATGTAGTGACCATCAAGCGTTCTGGGCATGTTCGAGATGCCCGCATTCATTGGAAAGTTATTGCCATTACGGCGGGCAACCGTGCCGGTAAGCGCAGCGAGTGGCATCTGCCACTCGATCATGCGTTGGACCGCTTCATGGCTTGCGATGGATACGTGCGACGCGGGCTGGCCACGGCGCTGGGCCTGCAGATTGGCCAGTATGCCCATGACCCCCATCATTGCGGCCATCGACTCAGCGACTGGCGCCTCGACCGCAGAGGGCGGCGCATCGGGCCAGCCCGTCATGTTCAACATGCCGGTGAGGGCTGATGCGAAGGTTTCAGAGACGCCCTCGCGCCACAGCTTAGGTCTGTCTTTGCCAGACGCGAAGAGGTCGAGTACCAGTGGACCGGCGGAGCCTGACTGGAGGCGTCTGAGCCAGCGGTTACGCCGCCAGCCGCGCGGACCAGTATCGGTGATGACGATGTCCGCGACAGCGAGAAGTGCGTCGATCAGGGTGATGGCACCGGATGGTCGGGTATCGATGCCGAGCGAATACTTGTTTCGTCCGACATAGTCCCACCAGGCGTCTGCGGCGTCCGGCGCCACCAGCCTGCGTACTGCTGTGCCCGCATCGGGCGGCTCGACCACCAGGACCATCGCCCCGAAGTCTGCGAACAGGCTGCCTGCAAAGGCTCCGCCAACACTTTGAGAGAGGTCTAGGACGAGAACGGTATCGAGCGGGCCGGTCACTGTTTGATCGCTCCCCTTACCCCCTCCACCCATTGGGTCGCCGCTGCCATCAAGAAGCCGATATCGGTTTGGGTGGTGACGAACTGCGCGCCGCCCGCAATCGAAGCCGCCTGTCTCTCGACGCTACGGTTACCGCCGCAGCCGGCGAATTTTCCATGACGGCGCGCGGTGTCGATGACCCGCAGCTGCGCCTCGCGAACCTCGGGGTCATCAAAGCGCCCAGGTTTACCGATATTGGCTGCGAAATCGTTGGTGCCAAAGTGAATGACATCGATTCCGGGCTGGGCGCAGATCGCTTCAAGGTTCGCCAGGCCCTCCGCCGACTCGATCATGCAGACGAGCAGACAGGCATCATCGAGTGCGGCGGTGGCCTGCGCGAGTGGAACCGGACGGTAGTCAAAATGGGGGTATCCGCCTACGACTGAGCGCTTTCCAAGCGGCGCAAATCTGCAGATTTCGACTGCACGCCGCGCCTGTTCAGCCGTATTGATGTCGGGATACACAATACCCGTGACGCCGTTGTCGAGCAGAAGCGGAACATCCGGGTCATCGATACTTCGCACTCTAACCATTGGCGCAACGCCGATCGCCAGGGCGGTATGCGCGATCTGCTGAATGGACTCCAGGTCGAAAATTGAGTGCTGGCAGTCTATGAAAAGAAAATCGTGGCCGCTCGCCTTGGCAATACGCGCAATGTCTGGCGAGCGAGCCAGTCGGACGTTCAACCCGAACACTGGATCGCCTGCATTGAGCTTGTGTCGGACGGGGTGTTGGGTGGGGGCAGTATTCATGAAATTACGAGGCTGATGTAGGAGATCAGGCCGGGCTTGATCGCATCGGATAAGCCTTTCCCTGAAGGAACAGGAACTCGACACGCATCAGCGGCGTTGCGCCTTGTTCGCGCAGCCCGAATCCGACGGCGGCGACACGTTCGCCGTCTCGGATCTCAGGGACCTGCCACTGCGACATCCGAAAGAGCGGCGCCAGCTCGATTTCCCAGCGCGGCGCCGGCTTAGCTGGCAGTGCGGCTCGAGACAGCAGCTTGGCAGCGTCCAGCGGCGCAGACTGCGCAGGAATCGACCGGCCCGCAAGGTCGGACGGAAGTGTCAGCCGGGGGTCGGCCTCGAGTATGAACTCAGCATGCGGGTTACGCCAACGAACCTGGCGTGCGATGCCTTCGAGATACAGGGGCTGTTCCTGGTCAAAACTGCTCCAGCCGTGATGGGCCCATGCGCGCGACGCGGTTGAACCCGCTGCCAGCAGCGCGCTGCAGATCATCAAACGACGCGTGAGGAAATTCGTAGTGTTCATAAACGACCTTTCGAATCGAAGTCGAGCCTGAGGCGGTCAGCTAGACATAGGCGATCCAGCGACCGAGTGCCAGTACCGATAACCAGATGGCCAGCGACACCAGCGCACTGACGCGGGCCATGGCATCCAGGCGGTCAAGCGAGCCGCGCAGGTGAAACCACACTGCGTTGGTTGCAGCCGCCACCAGCAGCAGCATCTTAAGCGTGAAGGCGCGGTTGGCAAGAAGCTCAGCGGGCTGGGTGGCAAACATCAGGGTGCCAGTGATGATGCACAGGAATGCGCCAAGTGCAACCAGGCGCAGGCACAGCGAGGCCAGCGGTCGAATCGCAAGCGTTCCCCCCAGACCCCAGACGCGCAATTCAACCAGGACCAGGTTTCCAATCAGTAACGCGACGCCGAAAAGGTGAATGGTCTCCAGGGCTGGATAGGCCCATGGGTGCGATGCGAGCGCGGTGAATGTCAACATCGGTAGCTGGGAGGGGAATGGATCAATGATTGGACTGGATCGACCGCTGTGTTGACAGCATCGCGGTAGACCGGAAGTATATGGCCCGGTCATCTGGACAGGTGGGGCGCCGATGAGGCTTTGCAGGCAAGCAGCGCGATGAGCCAAGGCGTGACGATTCGTCTGCGTCCATGGCTGGTGATGGTATTTGTCTGCCTGGTCGTACCGGTGTTTGGTGCGGTGCTCGCCTTCAACTACGTTACCGCCGAGCGCGTCGCTCGAGAAGCCGCGAGTGGGCTGGTGGCAAGATCGCTGCATGAGGCGGGTTCGCGGACGCGCGAACTGATCGATCCCATGCGTACGATGGTGGATGCCGCAGCGGGCTTGGCCGCGGCGCAACCGGATTTTCTGCGGGGGCCCGCCGGGCTCGCTTTTCTCGAGAATCTGCTGTCACACAGCGAGTCGGTTACAGGTGTTTTTGCAGGCTTTGCAGACGGTGCTTTTCGAGGTGTGCTCAGGGCGAGACCCGGCAGTCTGATTCAGGGCGTTGAGGCGCCTGCGATGACCACTCGGGTTCGCCTGAGTCGCGATGCGCCGCCCGGTACTTCCGCATCACAAACCATTGAATTCGTCGACCATGATGGTCGAGTGCTGGAAGCGCGGCAGGCACCCGGCGGCGTCGATCCGCGTGCCCGTCCCTGGTATCGGGCTGCCACGGCAGCCGGTGAGCGGACGCTGTCTGATCCCTACGTGTTTGCCTCAACCGGTGAAGCTGGCGTCACAGTCGCTGCGCCGTTTGGCTCGACAGGAGCGCCTGCCGGGGTGGTCGGCGCCGATCTGACGCTTGCCGCGATCGCGCAGCACATGCGCGATCGCAAGGTCAGCGCGAACGCCGAGAGTTTCCTGGTGGATGACAGGGGGCACATTCTCGCGCATGGGCAATCGGCCAGCAGCCGTGGTGCCGCGCCGGTAGCCGGCGCACTGCCAGTGTTCGATGCGGCTGAACGTGCGGTGGCAGCCTTGTCGCAGGGACGGCAGTCCGCTGGCCAGCTCGTCTACATTGATGGCACGACAAGTGATGGTCCAGTGGCTGCCTTGACGCTCGATCTGCGGGAGTCGCTTGGCAAGCCCTGGGAACTGCTGGCCATGGCGCCGCTGTCCGACTTTTCAGGCGCGCTGCACGACAATAATCGACGAATCCTGCTTCTTGGCCTGGCGGCGCTCGTCATTCAGATTTTGCTGATCATCGGCTTGTCGCGCGCGATGGCGGTGCCGCTCGAACGTCTGGCCGCGCGGGTCGATCAAATTCGTACGTTTCGGCGCGATCCGGCCTCGGCGGCCGAGCCATCGCTCGTTCATGAAATCAGCGCGTTAGGTAAGGCCGTCAGCACGCTACAGGCTACGGTCAACTCGTTCAGCGCCTATGTTCCACGCGATCTGGTGAAACAGCTGGTTGATTCCGGGCAGGCGCTCACGTTAGGGGGACAGAGCCGGTATCTGACGCTGATGTTTACCGACCTCGAGGGCTTTTCGCAGCTGAGCGAGCGCCTGCCTGCGCAAACTTTACTGAAACAGGTCTCGGCATACCTGAGCCTGGTCACCGAAGTGGTTGAGGCCGAGCTCGGAACGGTCGATAAGTTCATCGGTGACGGCGCGATGGCCTTTTGGGGCGCACCGGCTGAAGTGCCCGATCACGCGTGGCGTGCCTGCGTCGCCGCAGTGCGTATTCAAAAGGGACTGACAGCCCTGAACCGGCAATGGTGTGCTGAGGGGCTTGAACCGCTGAAGGTACGAATCGGTGTTCATACTGATTCAGTGCTCGTTGGCAACATCGGCTCAACCAACCGAATGAGCTACACGGTTCTGGGTGATGGCGTTAACGTGGCGGCGTACCTCGAGCTGGCGAACAAGTCGTTTGATACGGCGATTTGTGTCAGCCAGTCGGTGGTCCGAGAAGCGGGGCATCGCCTCTGTGTGCGCCCGCTTGACCAGATGTCGGTGAAGTCACGGCATTCGGCGATATTGGTGTTCGAACTGCTCGGCATTTTGGATTCAGACCCTGCTATTGCACCGGATCCCGATGCTATGGGCCTGGCTCGCATGGGTGCGGAGGCCTGGAAGGCTCGTCAACAGGGCCACCAGCACATCGCGCAAGAGACCTACCGCCAGTCGATTGCGCGCTACCCCGAAGATCCCGTCTCGCAGCGTCTCCTCGAGCGTGTCAGCGGATAGTACGGAGTTTCTCAATGCGTCTTTACTCTCACCGTGATCGCCCTTTCCATAGGGGTCCCCTGGCGCTTGAAGCGCTGAAGCGGGTGACCACCTGTGATCCGGTCCGCGGCCTGAGCCTCCCCGAGGATCGGTCGCACGCCACAGACGCTTCGGTGTTGCACGTGATGGATGACTACTTCACGTTGTTTCGCCGGCATCTCGTCGGAGATTCCGCACCTGCCCGCGCGCCCGTGCCCGACGATCCTGAATTGCGTTCAGCCAATCTGAAAGCATCAGCCTATTTTCTCGATGCAAGCATTGTTGGCTGTTGTCTGATCGACCCCGCAGATTGGGCCAGTGATCCGGTCGCAGGACATACCCACGCGCTGGTGTTTGCGGTGGAATTTGGTCGCGAACCACATCCTGACGACCCAGGCGAATCCTGGGTCGCTGGAAGCAATGTCGCGCGTACGGACCTGCGCGCCACCCAGGTGGCTGCTGTGCTGTCAGGGTACTTGCGGCGCATGGGGTTCTCTGCGACGGGCCATGCGGTTGGCGCCACGTCGGTAGATCTCGCGCTGATTGCGCAGCGTGCGGGGGTTGTCCGAGCGGAAAAGGCGGTATTAGTCGCACCCTATCTCTCACGCGGGTTTCGGCTTGCCGCGGTCACGACCAACTTCGTGATGGCATCCGATCAACCGCTCGATCCGCACGGTCCACTCGTGCCCGATGATCCGGCGGTCAGAATGGGGCGAGGCGGCACGCGGCCTGCCTGGTGGGACGCCGAACTCGATCAGCGCCCGCTTCATATGGGTCGGTATCCAATGGAGCGAATCAAACGCTGCGATACGCCTACAACTCTGGTTGATGAGCCCGCCATCCAACGTGTGCCCAAGCGCGGCGATTTCTTCAAGCGTGCGCAGGCGGGCGATCTGGGTGAGAAACCGCGAAGGGAGCGAATGCGGTTCCCGATGAAACATCCCTATGCGCTTGGCATGCAGCCCCTCATCGCGGGGATGGTGCCGTTACAGGGAATCCGTGAACCGTTGTCACCCACCGGTCTTGGCGGCGATTTGTCGGATCCGCACGTCAATGCGCTTGCGATCAAAGCACTTGGCTACTTCCTG
This sequence comes from uncultured Bordetella sp., assembly GCA_964581825.1. Taxonomy (GTDB): domain Bacteria; phylum Pseudomonadota; class Gammaproteobacteria; order Burkholderiales; family Burkholderiaceae_E; genus SYIM01. Next base: position 2,502 of record CAZORB010000131.1, on the reverse strand, counting down.
GGCGCTGACTTTGTCGGCATCTGCCGGGCGGAGCCCTGGATGTACTACTCGCATGACGAGGTCGAGGGTAAGCCGATCCCGGCGTATCACCGGTATGCGGTGGTCATGCTGATCGACCAGGGCTTCGAGACCATGGAAGGCGCATCGGGAGACGACTGGATTTCGGCGTCGCAATCAATGCGCGCCTACATGCGAGGCGCAGAAATTGCCGGCATCATGGCTGCGCACTGTCGGCGGATGGGGTACTCGGCGCGCGCGCACTCCAATGCGCACTCTGAAGTGATTCACAACCCTGCGATTCTGATGGCAGGCCTGGGCGAAGTCAGCCGGATCGGCGACACGATTCTCAATCCGTTCATCGGACCGCGCTCGAAGAGCGTGGTGTTCACGACTGATCTGCCCATGGACGTGGATCGCCCGATCGATTTTGGTCTCCAATCGTTTTGCGAAGCCTGCCGCAAGTGCGCGCGCGAGTGTCCCTGTAATGCCATTCCGTTTGGGCACAAGGTGATGTTCAACGGCTACGAAATCTGGAAGGCCGACGTCGAGAAGTGCACCAAGTATCGCGTGACCAACATGAAGGGCTCAGCGTGCGGGCGCTGCATGAAGACCTGTCCCTGGAACCGCGAAGACACCGTAGAAGCCGATCGACTGATGTGGTTGTCCATTGAGCATCCCGACTTGGCAGCTTCCATTGCAGCGGACGACGATGCGGTCGGAAACGGAATGCGAAACTCAGTCAAGCGATGGTGGTTCGATCTTGAAATGATCGATGGCGTCGCGGTTCATCCGCTAGCAGGCGTCAATGAGCGCAACCTCGACTTTGAGCGGATTCGCCTCGGTGATCGGCAAAAGCTCGCCATGTTTCCGCCAGCGCTGCAACCGGTGGGTGGAACCACACTCGATACGGTCGTGCCAGTCGATCGCGAGGCGGGAATCGCTGCATACGCGGCGGCTGAGCCCCCGGCTCAGGCGCGCATCCGACTGGCCAGGAAGCAGTCAATCTGAGTAGCATCGCGACCTTAACTGGATTTTCAAGGAGTTGCCGTTATGGCCAGCTGGCAGTTTTCAAAGGGCTTGCACGATCTGGGGAATGGGCTGTGGGCGTATCTGCAGCCCGATGGATCATGGGGCTGGTCCAATGCTGGCTTGATCGTCGATGGCGACACGTGCCTGCTCGTCGATACGCTGTTTGATCTTAAGTTGACGGGTGAAATGCTGGCTTCGATGCGCGCGGCAACGCCCGTCGCCCGGCACATCCCCCGAGTCGTCAATACGCACAACAACGGCGACCATGTATTTGGCAACCAGCTGGTTGCTGACTCGGAGATCATTGCCTCAAAAGCCTGCGCCGAAGACATGGAGCTTCGCAGACCGGAAGCGTTGTCAGGGATGATTCGCAGGCGAGATGAACTGGGGCCGGGTGCCCAGTTCATGTACGAAACCATGGGGCGGCATTTCAATTTTGACGATGTCAAACACACCGCTCCCACGCGGACGTTCGAAGGCCGCCTCGATCTGAAGGTTGGAGACAAAGACGTCCATCTGATTGAGGTCGGGCCAGCGCATACCCGAGGCGATGTGCTCGTCTGGGTGCCGCAGGACAGCACCGTGTTTACGGGCGATATCGTTTTCATGAACGGCCACCCGATTCTTTGGGCGGGACCCATTGGAAACTGGATTGCGGCCCTTGATCTGATGATGTCCTGGGACGTACAGACTGTGGTACCCGGACACGGGCCGATCACCGATCGGTCAGGCCTGCAGGGCTTGCGAGATTATTTTGTTTATATCCGCGATGAAACGCGCAAACGGTATGACGCGGGCATGAGCGCCGAGGAGGCCGCCTGGGACATTCAGATGGACGGATGGTCACACTGGCATGACGCCGAACGCATCGTGGTGAATGTGCACGTGCTTTACCGCGAGTTTGCAGGGGTGCCCATTGAGAAGCGCGAGGAGGGTGAGGTGCTTCGTCTGTTTGGCCTGATGCGCAAATATCGGTGCGAGAAATGTGGCGGTATTCATGAGCCTAAACTCACCTGAATAAGGGCCATGTGGGCGCTAGTGCCGGCTCAGAAAATCGATTACCAGATCAAAGGTTTCAGGCTTTTCGCTCATCACGCCGTGCAGTGTGTCCGGAATGATGTGCACCTCTGCGTTAGGCATTCGCTGGCCAATGGCAACCGTGTGTGCTGCGGGGGTGATCATGTCGTCGGCACCACATATCAGCAGTGTGGGCGCTGCAATGTCAGACAGCCGATCCGAGGTGTCGTGTGCCATCAGCGCTTCGCCCATTCTCAGGAATCCGTGCAGTGGCCGATGAACATCAATCAGCGCGCGCTCGGCCCGGGCGATCGCCTCGGGTTGTGTGTCATAGAACTGTGATGTGTAGAAATAGGTGAGCTCGCCGGGAAACAGTGCGGCGTAGCCCGCTGTGCGAGCGGTATCCATCCACCAGCGGACCATCTTCTTGGCTCTTGCATCGGGGCGCGCGGTGGT
>CAZORB010000130.1:0-11315 GCA_964581825.1 uncultured Bordetella sp. | reverse complement strand
GATGAACATCGGCAAGCGGCATGTCCATCTCTTCCCAGCCAACCTGCGTGGAGCCTTTCCGACCTGCATGCCCGAGCTGCATGCAGAGTTTTGAGGCGGTATGAGCGTGTACGAAATCGGCGATCCGCCGGAAGCCCTGCGCCTGTTCGCGATTCCACAGGCCTGTGCAACCCGGCGTGATGCGGCCTTCCGGGGACACGCAGGTCATCTCGACAAACACCAGACCCGCGCCGCCCTGCGCGCGCGCGCCGTAGTGCACCAGATGCCAGTCGTTGGGCACACCATCCACCGCCGAGTACTGCGCCATCGGCGACACCACCACACGATTGGGTAACCACAGCTCGCGCAGGCGGAAAGGCGCGAACATTGGCGGCGCATCGAGCCAGGCAGGCGTGTCGGTGCGCTTGCCGGTGACCGGATCGGTTCCGGTCTGCGCAATGCGCAGTCGCTTTGCCTCGTTGCGATTCCACCAACGGGTGGCCTCGGTCACCAGGCCTGCGTCCCGCATTTTGAGATTGTCGTAAGTGATCTGCTTGCTACGCGTGAGCAGCGACACGTTGAACTGCACCGGGTCCATCTTCCAGAACCGGGCCACGTTTTCAAAGAAGACCAGCGACACGTTGGCAGAGTGCTGGATACGACTGGCTTCCTGGCCGCGCACGTCCTGGTAGGCGGCCAGCGCAGCGTCGATTGCCTGCGGCGTGGCCGAGTTCGCGCCTGCGCCAAACTTCGACAGCAGTGCGCCGTGCAGGGTGATCGCGTCTTCCAAGGCCAGCTTGGTTCCCGACCCGATCGAGAAATGCGCGGTATGGGCCGCATCGCCCAGCAACACGAAAGGAATGCCGTTGAGCCGATTCCACCAGGTGCGGCAGTTGATGGTGGGGAACTGCCGCCAGTGCGAGCGGTTCGACAGCACCCGTGCACCTTTCAGGTCGTCGGCGAAGACCTTCTCAACCAGCGCCACCGTGGCCGCCTCATCGGTAATCGAGAGCCCCGATGCGCGCCAGGCCTCATCGGTGGTTTCGATCACGATGGTCGATTCGCCTTCGGTGTACTGATAGGCGTGCATTGCCCAGACGCCGCCCGCATGCTCGCGGAAGCTGTAATAAAAGCCGGGCAGGTTCATCTTGGCGCCCAGCCATACAAAGCGGTTGGTACGCTGATCCACGCTGGGGCCAAACGCATCACGCCAGCCTTCACGAATCGCACTGTTGATGCCATCGGCGGCCAGCACCAGATCGGCGCCACGATGCGCCTCAAGGCCCGAATCCTCGGTTTGATACCGCACCGGAATACCCAGTTGTGCCGCACGCCGCTGCAGAATCTCAAGCAGCGTCAGCCGCCGAATACCCGAAAAGCCATGGCCGGAAGACTTCATCACATGGCCCTGGTACTGAACGTAGATGTCGTCCCAGTAGGCGAAATTTGCGGCGATCTCCGCGTGGCTTTCGGCGTCTGCCGCGCGCAGGTTGTTGAGGGTTTCATCGGACAGCACGATTCCGAACCCGAAGGTGTCGTCGGCGCGATTGCGCTCCACCACTTCAATGCTGGAGTCGGGGAACGATTTCTTCAGCAGGATCGCCGAATAAAGCCCGGCGGGGCCGCCGCCTATCACGTCAATTCGCATGGATGTCCTCGAGTCGGAGCGGGCGCCGCCGCGTAGCCTCAGCCGGTTCGGCGCAATTCCGGCTTGTCCGGAATTTGCTTTAAGTCTAAAGTATTTCGTCTGATCCAGGTCAAAATCCCGCTACTCCAACGCGCTTTGCGCACGAGGCTCTGATGCAGATTCTCCAACCCCCTTCCTGGGCGCGTCCGCGCGGTTATTCGAATGGCATCGCCGCGCGCGGCACACTGGTCTCGATCGCCGGACAGATTGGCTGGGACGCACAGTGCCGCTTCGCCGACGGGGGATTCGTCGGCCAATGCCGGCAGGCAATCGCCAACATTCTCGAAGTGCTTGCGCAGGCGGGTGGACGGCCCGAACACATCGTACGGATGACCTGGTACGTCACCGATAAGGCCGAGTATCTGGCGGCTGGCAAGGCGCTGGGCGACGCTTATAAGGCGCTGATGCGCACAATCGATGGCCGCGTGCACTACCCGGTCATGACGGCGGTGCAGGTGGTTGCCCTGATCGAGGATCAGGCAAAGGTTGAGATTGAAGCCACTGCGGTGATCCCGGATGCCTGAGCGGCGAATCCCGCCGCAACGATAGAATCGTCGCTTTCCAAGGAGTTCAGATGTCCAGCGCCAAGGCCCAGTTCAACTGGCAGGATCCGTTCCTGCTCGACGCCCAACTTACCGACGACGAGCGTATGGTTCGCGAAGCAGCCAGCGCCTACTGCCAGGAGCGGCTCGCGCCACGGGTTGTCGAGGCGTTTCGCGCCGAGTCCACTGACCCCGAAATCTTTCGCGAGATGGGTCAGATTGGCCTGCTCGGTCCAACCATCCCGGCTGAATACGGCGGCCCCGGACTGAACTACGTGTCCTACGGCTTGATTGCTCGCGAAGTCGAGCGGGTGGATTCTGGCTATCGCTCGATGATGAGCGTGCAAAGCTCGCTCGTCATGCTGCCCATTTACGAGTTTGGCACCGAGGCACAGCGCAAGCGCTACCTGCCCAAGCTTGCCACGGGCGAGTACATCGGCTGCTTCGGACTCACCGAGCCCAATCATGGCTCCGACCCCGCATCGATGGACACACGAGCGCGCGCCGTGCCGGGGGGCTATGAGCTCACCGGCAACAAAATGTGGATTTCCAACAGCCCGTTCGCCGATGTGTTCGTGGTCTGGGCCAAGTGCCAGGGCGGCGACTTCGATGGCCGTATCAAGGGCTTCGTGCTCGAAAAAGGCATGAAAGGCCTGTCAGCCCCCAAAATCAAGGGCAAGGTAGGCCTGCGCGCCTCGCTCACCGGCGAAATCGTGATGGATCGGGTGGCCGTTGATGAATCCGCGCTGCTGCCGGGCGTTGAAGGCCTGCGCGGTCCCTTCACCTGTCTGAACAGCGCCCGCTATGGCATTGCCTGGGGTGCGCTGGGCGCAGCTGAAGACTGCTGGCTGCGTGCGCGCCAATACGTGCTGGATCGCAAGCAGTTCGGCCGTCCGCTCGCCGCGAACCAGCTGATTCAAAAGAAACTCGCCGACATGCAGACCGAAATTTCGCTTGGGCTGCAAGGCTGTCTGCGGCTGGGTCGCATGAAGGACGAGGGTACGGCTTCGGTAGAAATCACCTCGATCCTGAAGCGAAATTCCTGCGGCAAGGCGCTCGATGTCGCGCGGATGGCGCGCGACATGATGGGCGGCAACGGCATCAGCGACGAGTTCGGGGTTGCGCGTCACCTCGTTAACCTGGAAGTGGTTAACACCTACGAGGGTACGCATGACATCCATGCGCTGATCCTTGGTCGCGCCCAAACGGGCATCCAGGCGTTTTTCTAAGCGACGGTCTCGCCCAGTTTCACCGGCCGCCCGCTTTCCCAAGTGGGCCAGTGGGCGGCTGATGATCTTTCGACCAGCAGAATCACGGTCGAGCCGAGCAGAAAGCGGCCCATCTCGTCACCCTGCCGCAGTTCAATCCGCTGATCACGATACGACCAGCTTCGGATGCCATGAGGACGTGGCGGGTTCACCAAGCCATGCCAGACCGTGGCCATGCTGCCCACGATGGTGGCGCCCACCAGCACCATCACGAAGCGCGACCCGCTGGTGGATTCGAATACGCAGACCACACGTTCGTTGCGCGCAAAGAGCCTGGGAATGCCGCGCGCGGTTACCGGATTGACCGAATACAGCGAGCCCGGCACATGCCGCATCTCGAGCAGGCGGCCATCAGCAGGCATGTGAATCCGATGGTAGTCGCGCGGGCTGAGGTAAAGCGTCGCAAAAGCGCCATCGGAAAACTCATGCGCAAGAACGTCATCGCCGCCCAGCAGTTCAGTGGCGGTGTAGTGATGCCCCTTCGCCTGCAGAATCTCACCAGACCGGATCGGCCCGCACTGGCTGACCGCACCGTCCACCGGGCAGATCCAATCCGCTGAGGCAAGCGGCCTCGCGCCGTCGCGCAGCGGCCGGGTGAAGAATTCGTTGAAGCTCTGATAAGTCGACGGATCGGCGTTGGCGGCCTCGTTCATATCGACCCGATATCGCCGAATAAAGCGACGAATTGCGAAGCGGGTCAGCGCCCCACCCTCGCGCGCGGCCAGCCAGCCGATCGCCTCGGTCAACGCCTGCTTGGGGAGCAGTCGCTGGGCAAGCAGAAACAGCCGATCGCTCAACTCAGACATAGCGGCGCGTGATGGCTTCAGCCACACAGACTGGTTTGTCGGAACCCTTGCGTTCGATGGTGACCTCCACCGTGACCTGCATACCGGACCCTGCGACATCCTCGACCGAGAGCAGCCGAAACCGCGCCCGCAGCTCGCTATCGACGGGTACCGGTGAGGTGAACCGTACCCGATTGAGCCCGTAGTTGACGCTCATCCTGACATCATCGAAGCGCAGTGCATCCTGGATGAAAAGCGGCAGCATCGACAGCGTCAGAAAGCCATGTGCGATGGTTTTACCGAACGGCCCGGCGGCCGCCTTGTCGGGGTCGACATGAATCCACTGGTGGTCGCCGGTAGCCTCGGCGAACTGATCGATTCGCTGCTGCGTGACGGCAAACCAGTTGCTGACCGCGAGCTCCTGTCCAATCATCGACTTCAGGTCGGCAAGGCGGGAAATGATTCGCATCGGCAAGGTCCGTGTCGGCGTCCAAACGCGCATTATCGCGCGCGACGTGATCGGCCTGCCCGCCATCAATGTTTTACGCCTCGGGTCGCCCGTCCCGTTACAGGCCCTGAGCAGGATCAATCTGGCAGGTGTCCGACGCGATCCAATCGCAACTTGACTGGAATGCCACCGATGAATGCTCCCGAACTTAGCGTCCGTGAACTTAGCGACCCTGCTCATAGCGCGCTGCTCGCAGACCTGTATCAGCTGACGATGCTGCAGGCCTATGACGCGGCCGGGATGAACGCCCAGGCGAGCTTTGAGTTGTTCTGCCGTAGGCTGCCAACGCGGCGAGGATTCCTCATGGCAGCGGGACTGGAACCTGCGCTGGCGTGGCTTGAATCGCTGCGGTTTCGGCCGCATGAGCTCGACTGGCTGGCGAGTACCGGGCGATTCAGCCACTCCCTGATCAAAAAGTTGGGCGAATTCCGTTTCACAGGCGAGGTGTCCGCGGTACCAGAGGGCACCGTGGTCTTCCCCGGTGAACCCTTGTTGCGCATCACCGCACCCATTGCGCAGGCGCAGCTGGTTGAGAGCCGGGTTCTGAACCTGATTCATGCGCACAGCGTGATCGCAACGAAGGCTGCGCGATGCGTACTGGCCGCCCCAGAATCGCGCCTGATCGAGTTCGGGCTACGTCGGGCCCACGGCGCAGAAGCAGCCATGATCGCCGCCCGCTCGGCAGTGATAGCGGGTTTTGACGCCACCGCCAACCTGCTTGCGGGACTGCGCGATGGGCTACCGCTGGCGGGGACGATGGCGCATTCGTTTGTCCTTGCGCATGAGGCTGAGGCGATCGCGTTCGAACACTTTGGGCATGCGAATCCGGGCAACGTCGCCTTCGTGATCGACACCTACGATATTGAACAGGGCGCCCATCGCGCGGTGGCCGCTGCGCATGAGCTTGCCCGCTCCGGTATTCGCCTGCAGGCCGTCCGAATCGATAGCGGGGATCTCAGTCTGATGAGCCGGCGGGTCAGGATGATTCTGGACTCAGCGGGCCTGCAGCAGGTGCGAATTCTGGTCAGCGGCGACCTGGACGAATGGCGCATCGCCGCTCTGCGCGCGGCGCACGCGCCGATTGATGCGTTCTGCGTCGGAACCGCGCTCACAACATCAGCCGATGCGCCCTCGCTGGACCTGGCGTACAAGTTGGTTGAATACGATGGTCGGCCCTGCAGCAAACACTCGCCTGGCAAGTCCGACCTGCCCGGGCGCAAGCAGGTGTGGCGACGACATGATGCACACGGATTAATCGCCGCCGACCAAATTGCTCTGGCAGACGAGCCTGCCCCGGAGGTTGCACAGGGTGCGTGCGCGCTCACCGGCGGGCAGGGACTGCCGCTCACCGATTCACTCGCCCCGGAAAGTAGACCCTGGCATGCGTTGCTGGTGCCCGTGATGCGTGAGGGCCAGCGACTCCGCGCGGCGCCCGCCATGGATGAACTGCGTCAGCATGCGGCCGCGCAGCTACGGTCGCTGCCCCTGGCGCTGCGCTCGTTGTCAGCGGTCAGCGCTTTCCAGGTGGGAATATCCGAGCGTCTGCAGGCCTGCGCGTCAAAGCGAGCGGCCGCCAGCCATTCGCAGGCTACCTCGCCTGGCGAACGTCGTCCCCCGCCTCCTCAGACCCGGATCCGACCGCAGCCCGGCCGAGTCGATCGGAAATCGCCCGCCAGGCCTCATCGTCCGGCGGGCGCTCGATAAGCAGACGGTCAACGCCCGACGCGTCCAGCTCGCGCAGCACAGCGTACAGCTGATGCGCGAAAACGGCAGCGTCGGTCGCCTGCGCCCGCCAGATCGTGTCGTTTGCATGCGGTTTCGCGCGCGACCAGACGGCGGTTCGCTGACCCGCCAGCGTCAGCGACGCGAGTCGAGCTTCGAGATCGGCTGCGGACACCAGTTCGAGTCGGGTTCGCGGCGCGTAATGGGCAGCCAGCGCGCCCGACACCCGTGGCGCGGCCGCATCGGGTGCCAGAAGCGAGCGTCCAAGCACCTGCTCGATTGCCACACGGGAAAGTCCACCCGGCCGCAACAAGGCCGGTTGAGCGCGGGACAAATCCACAATGGTCGACTCGAGACCAACCTCGCAGTCTCCGCCGTCGAGGATCAGCGGCGAATCCGCGCCCAGGTCATCTTGCACATGCTGCGCGCGCGTGGGACTGATTCGGCCAAAGCGATTGGCCGACGGCGCAGCAATCGCAGAGCCCCCTCGCTCAGCGAACGCCTCCAGTAAGCGAAGGGAGACAGGGTGCGCGGGCGCCCGAATTCCAATGGTGGGCTGACCGCCGCAAGCAGCCGCGCAGGCCGAAGGCAGGCGTTCAAGAATCAGGGTGAGCGGCCCTGGCCAGAACGCACGCGACAGACGCTCTGCCTCATCGGACCAGACTGCCCATCGCCGGGCCGCCTCGCTGTCGCGCACATGAACGATGAGTGGATGATCCGCCGGCCGGCCCTTCAATCGATAAATCTTTGCGACTGCGTCAGGGTTCGCGGCATCGGCACCCAGCCCGTACACCGTCTCGGTGGGAAACGCGACCAGCCTACCCGCGATCAGCTCATCCGCAGCCCTTGCAATCGCGGCTGGGGATGCAGGAAGAATGCAGCTCGCCGGGCGCCTCTCCGGCGCCACGTCTCCAGACGCGCCAGTCACGCGCGGATCCCGAGTCGCGCCATGGCCCGATCGCAGGCCGCACGCGCCATCTCCACAGATTCACCCACCAGCGTCAGATGACCCATTTTGCGTCCGGGTCGCGGCTGCGCCTTGCCGTACAGGTGGAGCTTCGCTTCGGGTAACTCGCGAAGCAGGCTCACCCAATCGGGTTCGCGCATCTGCCCCGGGGTTTGCGACTTTGTATCGAACCAGAGATCGCCCAGAAGATTCAGCATGACCGCTGGAGCGAGCGAACGGGGGTTGCCGAGTGGCAGACCCGCCAATACCCGCGCCTGCTGCTCGAACTGACTGGTGAGGCTGGCATCGAGCGTCCAGTGGCCCGAGTTATGCGGCCGTGGCGCCATCTCATTAACGCAGACACTGCCATCGCGAAGCACGAAAAATTCAATGCAGAGCACGCCCACATAACCCATTGACTCGGCAATCACCTTGGCCTGTGACATGACACGGGCGCCGACCGAGGGTTCGATGTTCGCCGGAATCGTCGAGGTCAATAGGATGCCCTCGCGATGCACATTGAGTGCAACCGGCCAGACGACCGTGCTCTGATCGAACCCACGCGCAAGCAGCACCGACACTTCGCATTGCAGATCGACGCGTTTCTCGAGTACGCACGCGACACCCCCAAGCGCCTCAAACGCCTGCAGGGCCTGCGATCGGTCTGTCACGCTCACCTGTCCCTTCCCGTCGTAGCCAAGGCGTGCAGCCTTCAGGATGCCGGGGAAGAGCGAAGCATCCGCGTGCGCAACATCATGCGCTGACCGAATCTCGGCATAAGGAGCGGTGGCGATGCCGCAGCCTCTGACAAATGCCTTCTCGGCAATCCGATCCTGGGCGATCGCAACCGATGCGCCATCGGGGCTCACCCTGCCGCGCGCCGCCAGAAAGTCGAGCGAATCAGCGGGTACGTTCTCGAACTCGGTCGTGACCGCTGGGCACTGCTCGGCAAGTTGCGACAGCGCCTGCCGATCGGAATACGCCGCGCAGAGGTGACGGTCTGCCACCGCCGCAGCGGGGCTGAGCGGATCGGGATCGAGCACGCAGACCCGGTAGCCAAGTGCCTGTGCAGCCTGCGCAAACATGCGACCCAGCTGGCCACCGCCCAGCAGCCCAAGCCAGCTGAGCGGGGCGAGCGGATACGACGCGCCAGCGCTCACTGGCGGGCAGGCGGCGGCAGCGACGTGCCGCGCGCAGCAGCGGTTTGCGCGGCGCGAAACGACTCGAGTTTTGACGCAAGCGAAGCGTCATGGACCGCGAGCGTTGCGATGGCGTGAAGCGCGGCATTGGCTGCACCCGCCTCACCGATCGCAAACGTAGCCACGGGTACGCCGCGCGGCATCTGAACGATGGAGAGCAGCGAATCTTCGCCACGCAGATAACGCGAAGGTACCGGTACCCCGAATACAGGCACGATGGTTTTTGAGGCAAGCATGCCAGGCAGATGCGCGGCGCCGCCCGCACCCGCGATGATCGCGCGGAGGCCGCGTGCGCGCGCGGATTCAGCATACGAGAACATATCGTCCGGCATCCGATGGGCTGACACGACCCGCGCCTCGTGGGGAACGCCGAATTCCTGAAGGATTGCAACCGCGTGCTGCATCACCTCCCAGTCACTGGCTGAGCCCATGACCACCCCAACCCAGGGGGCGCCTGCGGTCGAATCAGTCAAGGCTTTCTCCGGTCAGACGCCGTAACGCCTCCCGATACTTCTCTGCGGTTTGCGCAATGACGGGCTCGGGCAGGCGCGGCGCGGGCGGGCGCTTGCCCCAGCCTGGAACGGTTTCCAGGTAGTCCCGCACGAACTGCTTGTCGAATGAGGGCGGCGACTCGCCCACGCGATACTGGTCAGCGGGCCAGAATCGCGATGAATCGGCGGTGAGCACCTCATCCATCAGATAAAGCGTGCCCTGCGCATCGAGACCGAATTCGAATTTGGTGTCGGCGATGATGATGCCGCGCTCGGCTGCATAGACGCTTGCTCGCTTGTACAGCTCCAGGCTGACCGCGCGAATTCGCTCGGAGAGCGGCGCGCCAATGCGCGACACCATGTCGTCGAACGAAATGTTTTCGTCGTGCTCACCGAGCTCGGCCTTGGCTGCCGGCGTGAAAATAGGCTGCGGCAATTTTTCAGCGAGCCGAAGGCCTGCAGGCAGCGCGAGCCCGCAGACTGAACCGGTCTGTTGATAGTCTTTCCAGCCCGAGCCAATCAGGTAGCCCCGCACAACAGCTTCGACCAGTATGGGGCGCAAGCGCCGCACCACCATCGATCGATCGATTACCTGCTCGCGCTCGGATTCGGTCACGACCGCCTCGGGCCGAATGTCGAGCAGGTGGTTCGGAATAACATCGGCCAGCCGTTTCAGCCAATGCAGCGTCATGCGGTTCAGCACGCGCCCCTTGTCGGGGATCGGCTCACCCATGATCACATCGAACGCAGACAGACGATCGGTGGTAACGATCAGCAACTGGTCTTCAGCAACCGCATAGTTGTCGCGAACCTTGCCGCGACCCAATAGCGGCAAAGACTGCAGCGACGACTGATAGACCGGTTGGGTGCTCATGGCAGGCGATGGGCTGGCGTATCAGTTGGTGGCCTGCGCAAGCTCGCCCGTTGCATAGCGACCAATCATCACAGACAGCGGCACTGGACGGATACGGCTGCCACGGCCTTCGCAACCAAACTCGCGATACCGCTGCAGGCAGATGCGGCGGGCCGCTTCGCGTGCCGGCTTGAGGTACTCGCGCGGATCGAACTTGTCGGGGTGCTCGGCCATGAAGCGACGAATTGCGCCGGTCATGGCCAGCCGGATATCGGTGTCGATATTGATCTTACGCACACCGTGTCGAATGGCTTCCTGAATTTCCTCGACCGGCACGCCATAGGTTTCTTTCATGGCGCCGCCGAACTGACGAATCTCGGCGAGCAGATCCTGTGGCACCGACGATGAGCCGTGCATCACCAGATGCGTGTTGGGAATGCGGGCATGGATCTCGCGCACGCGACCCATCGCCAGGGTTTCGCCAGTGGGCTTGCGCGAAAACTTGTACGCACCATGCGACGTACCGATTGCGATGGCAAGCGCGTCGACTTGTGTGCGGCGAACAAAATCGGCCGCCTGCTCGGGATCGGTCAGCAGCTGGTCGCGAGTCATCGTGCCCTCGGCGCCGTGCCCGTCTTCCTTGTCGCCCTTCATGGTTTCAAGCGATCCCAGACAACCCAGCTCACCCTCGACGGTGATGCCCAGGGCATGCGCCATGTCGACCACCTTGCGCGTTACCTCAACGTTGTAGTCGTAGCTCGCGATGGTCTTGCCGTCTTCACGCAGAGAGCCATCCATCATCACCGATGAAAAACCCAGGTCGATCGCACCCCGGCAGATATCAGGCGACTGGCCGTGATCCTGGTGCATCACCACCGGAACCTTGGGGTAGGCCTCAATCGCGGCCTCGATCAGGTGTCTCAGGAAGGCCTCTCCCGCATATTTCCGGGCGCCGGCCGATGCCTGCATGATCACCGGTGCATCGAGTTCAGCCGCAGCAGACATGATGGCCTGCACCTGCTCAAGGTTATTGACGTTAAACGCAGGGATTCCGTAGCCGTTCTCGGCAGCGTCGTCGAGCAGCTGCCGCATCGAAACCAGAGGCATGGGGAAGACTCCTTAGACATCAACATGGGTAACTCGCAATTATCGCTTAAGTGGGGGCGGCGGGGGGAAGGGGGAGTGGGGGGCTCGACGGGCTGCGCCGGCGCTGACGCGCCGGTGCCCTCGCCTGAGGCGGGGAGGCCGGGGCGGCCAAAACTCGCCCGCTTACGCGAGCTCCGACAGTTGGCCGCCTGTTTACCGGCCTTCCCGCCTCCCGCCCCGCCGGCCCCC
>CAZORB010000129.1:6078-11410 GCA_964581825.1 uncultured Bordetella sp. | reverse complement strand
TGTTGGCTGTCGTAGCTTTCGTCGGCCCCTCGCTAAAGAGGTGCCGATTCGAAAAGGATGCCAGTCCGAAGCATGCCCCAACCAGCAGAAACGAGATGATGTAGAGGTTCACCGCGCGAGCTCCCCGAGTGCTTAAGTCCACCGCCCGCGAACAAGACCGATTGGTTGTGTGCAGCGGTGCTCGATGATCAGGAGCAAGAGTGTAAATTCAGATTGACTTTTTGAATGTAAATCCCGTTGGTCGCGCGCGGGATCTGGTGCCTGCCCGGCCCCCGCGCCCAGGCACGCTCACTCAGCTTTAATGCCCGCGTTCTGAATCAGAGACCGATACTTGCGTACCTCCGCTGCTTTGAAGGCTGCAAACTGGTCGGGCGAAAAGGTCGAAACGGTTCGAGAGGTGTCGGTAAACAACTTCTTCATCGCGGGCGTGGCCAGCGCCTTTTGCACGGCGTCGTGCACCTGGTCGATCACGCCACGTGGGGTTCCTGCGGGCGCATCGAGCCCGGTCCAAACGGTAAATTGGAAGTCCGGCAGCGTTTCCGCCATCGTCGGAAGGTCGGGGAACGCGGGTAGGCGCTGGGGCGAGGTGACTGCGAGCGCCCGCACTTTGCCAGCGACAATTTGTCCGACGGCCGATGTGTCGGCGAACAGATGATCAACATGCCCGCCCAGCAGAGCCGTCAGCGCGGGTGCGGTTCCCGCGTAAGGAATATGCGCTGCGCTTGCGCCGACCATCTGATTGAGGAAGGCGCCCGCCAGATGCGGAAGACCTGCGATGCCGGACGATGAATAGTTCATCGAGCCGCTTGACTGCTTCAAGCGCGCGACCAGATCAGCGAGCGTCGCGATGTTTCTATCTGGCCTGACCACCAGAAACAGAGGGCTTTCGGACACGATCACGATTGACTGCAGATCGGTCACGATGTCATACGGCAGGCTCTTGAAGAGAGCCGGTGCAATCGCATGCTGGCTGGTTGACAGCAGCAAGGTATAGCCATCTGCCGGCGCTCGGGCTACAAATGCCGCTGCGATCGTCGTGCCTGCGCCGGGCTTGCTTTCAACCACCACAGGTTGACGCCAGATTTCGAACAGCTCGCGTGCCAGCGCCCGGGCCACGACGTCCGCGCCTCCGCCAGGCGGGTAGGGATTGATCAGGGTGACCGGACGGTTGGGGTAAGCCTGTGCGAACGCGGGACTGGGCCCCCATCCGATGAACAGACTGGCGATCGCAAGCAGGCAGACAACATGAAATCGGCGGGTCATGGCGGGTTCCCTCTGAGGGGCAGAACAGAAGTCCGATCAGTATGAGAGGCCCGATCGAAATCAGGCCTGGGCATCGGAAGGAAGCGAAACGGTGGCTGACCGGTTCATCCAGCTGACCAGCCCGCTCACATAGCAGCCGGCAACACGATGACCCTCCTCCGAACCCTCTTATCCATCCAGGGTAACCGGCGGCACGCGCTATCCTCCAACGATGCGTCCTGTACTCAACGTTTTCTTTGATGGCTCGTGCCCGATGTGCGTGCGCGAGGTCGCGGCTTACCGCCGGCAGGCTCCGTCCGACATCGTCTGGAATAACCTCGCGCTGCCAGACCTGCAGATTCCCGTCGACAGGCTCGGGTATCAGCCCGACCCCGCGGCTCTCATGAAGCGGTTTCATGTGTTCAGCAGTGATGGGTTGTGGCTGCACGGTGCCCCGGCATTTGTGCTGCTGTGGCGGCGCCTGGGGTGGATGTGGCGGGCGCTCGCCTCGATCGGGCGCCTGCCGGGCGGTGTCTGGCTGATGGACACGGTCTATGCCGGGTTTCTGCGTCTGCGACCGTTTCTTCAACGCACGGTCCGAGGCATGCTCAGCGAACCAAGCGGTATTCCTCGGGTGATGATCCCGGCGATTCGGTCAGACCACGCAGGTGAAACGGGTGCGGTATGGATCTATCGCGCGATGCTGCTGTGGTCGCGCGATTCACAGCTTCGGCCCATGCTTGAAGAGCACGCCGAGCAGGAGCAACAGCACCTCGCAGCCTTCAACGATCTGCTTCCATGGCGCTTTCGCAGCCGCTTATTGCCCGCCTGGCGACTGTCGGGCTGGTTGGTTGGAACGGTGGCTGCCGCGGGTGGGCGCCGCTGGATACTCGCAACCATCGCGGCAGTCGAGCGCTTTGTTGATCGGCACTATCAGGAACAAATCGATCAGCTTGAACACCTGATCATCTTCGATGCTAATGGCGGCGTGGCGCAGGATGCCCGCCTGGCGTGCGCGAGCGGGGCGTGTAGCGACAGCGCGCGATCCGCTCAAACTGATGCCTCGTATCAACTCCTGGGCGTACTCAACAGGTTTCGCAACGATGAGTGTCGTCACCGTGACGAGGCCCAGCAGTATCTCGCCGAGCGAACCGGTTCTCCGTCGCTAACCGGTAGCCGGACGGCGCACAACAGTATGGCCAACCGACTGCTCGATCGCTGGTGCGGCCTGGTGGGCTGGGGGTCAGCGGTCGCGGTCCGCGCTGCGAAAGCGATTTGAGCGATTCGATGCAGTCGCTTAGCGCGGGCTATCGGGCGTTGGTCATTGGCGCGTCGGGCACGATTGGTCGCGCATTCCACGATGCGCTGAACGCTGACCCGCTCTGTCACACGGTCGTCGAGCTGAGCCGCTCGACGCACGCAGGCTTTGATTTTCGAGAGCCGAGTTCGATTGAGCAGGCGGTAGCAGTGCTCGCGCCGAACGGGCCCTTCTCAGTGGTCATTGACGCAAGCGGCGTATTAAGCCTTGACTCGTCAGGCCCCGAAAAATCGCTGGCTGCCGTGCGACCCGCTGCGCTGAACGACCTGATGCAAATCAACGCGATCGGACCGCTGCTGTTGCTGCGCGCACTAACGCCCCACCTTGCGCGTGAGCGTTGCCTGTACGGCAAGTTATCGGCCAGGGTGGGCAGCATCGCTGATAACCGCCTCGGTGGCTGGTATGGGTATCGCGCTTCGAAAGCGGCGCTGAACATGCTGCTGCAGACAGCGGCCATCGAGCTGCATCGTCGCCTGCCGAACCTGGTGGTCGCAGCCTTGCAGCCGGGTACCGTGATTTCACCGCTATCGCACCGCTTTGTATCGGCCGCCACCACGACTGTGTCGGCAGCCGAGGCTGCTGCAGGCTTACTGAAAACGCTTGATCAGATGCCTGCTCGATCGGGCGCGTATTTCGTGGATTACCGCGGCGAATCGATTCCCTGGTAGCGCGTTTGGGTGGCTTAAGCCGATAGCGCGCCGACGCTGAGTGCGGCAATCGCACCCAGGGAAAGATGAACACGAAGCCTACGCCACGCCTGCGGCAGGCCTAACGTGGTGGTTGTGCGCAGATCAACGGCCAGTGCCAGAGCGGCTGTCGCAGCCAGCAGCAGGCAACCCGCCCCAGACGGCAGAACAAAACTGGCACAGCCCACCAGCGACGGCAGTACGCTCCAGATCAGGAGACGCCGCCGAAGCGCGAGGTCACAATCGGGGTGGGCGAGCGCAAGGCCCCAGGAGATCGCACCCACAAAGCTGATGATGGAAAGGCCGTAAACCTTGAGCAACATCAGGCACTGGGAGCGACTAGCCGGGTCGGCAATCAGTAACGATCCGAGCGCGAGCGCTGCGAACGGCAGAAGGCCGCCGTAGCCCAACCAGCGTAGCAATGGAAAAAGAGAGGACCAGTGAGGTTCGCGCATCACAGAAACAAAAGCTTTCCAAGCGCGATTTTAGCGGGCGCTCAATTACTCGGGCGGCTGCCCTGCGATCGACAGGGCCATCTGCTTGAGCTCTCGGCGTAGCAGCTTTCCGGTATTGGTAACCGGAAGCGACGCGATAAATTCGAAGCGATCAGGCGTTTTGTACACAGCGGCAAGCGACCTGCAGTGCGTGCGCAGCATGTCGGGCTCAATATGTGTACCCCGCGTCGGAACGATGAATGCAATGACTAATTCGCCCTTTAGCGGGTCTGGGGCGCTGGTTACGCCAACGGCTGCAACGCTGGGATGTTGCCGCAGCACTTCTTCAATGTCCGCCGGCGCAATGTTGATACCAGCGCGCTTGATCATCTCGGAGGTACGGGCCTTAAAGACAAGGTCGCCCTCGGCCGTAAGCATGCCCAGATCGCCAGTCCGAAAAAATCCATCGGACGTAAATGATTCAGCGTTCTGCGCGGCACTCTCGCCCAGGTATCCGGGGGTCAGATATCCGCAGACCTCGATTGCACCCACTTCATCCGGTCCGAGCAAGCGCCCGGTTTCAGGGTCAATAATGCGAATGGTGACGCCCGGAAGCGGTGGGCCCTGAACAGTCATCCGACGCTCGAGTGGCCAGTGGTGCCAGGTGACACAGCAGTTACCGTACGACTCGGTCTGGCCGTACACATTACATACCTCACGGGCACCGAGCACCTGTGCAACGGTTGCCACATCCTGCGGGGTGCCAATGGTCATTGCCGTGCGCAGGCTCGCAGTACGCGACGGCTGAAACGACGCGTGGCTGATCAGTGCATGGGTGATTGCAGGGAGCGTATAGATAGAGGTGCAGGCGTGCTGCTCGATCAGAGACAGCGCGGCGCCCGGCTCGAACCGCGATTGCAGTACCAGTGCTGCACCGTGTGTCAACGCTGCGCACATCGCATTGGCTGCCCCGTAGGACCAAAATAGCGGGGCCGGCAAAAACACGCGATCAACCGGTGTCAGCCCTTGCCGCTCGCCAATGTGAAAGCCGTTCTCAATGACGGCGCCATGAACATTGGGAACCGCTTTCGGATGCGCTGTTGAGCCGGAGGTATAGAGAACAAAAGCAATATCGTCTGCCCCGGCGCGCTCTCCTGGTGGCGGCAACTCGAATTGAGATGCTGACGCAAGAAATTCACCGTATGACCTGAAGAGGCCCCGAGCAGAGGCAGACCCTTCAGGTCCTTCGATCACAACGATTTGAGTGAGCGCCGGCATGCGTCCTTGCGAATCGGCAAGCATGGCCGACAGTTCTGCGGCAAAGTGCCGCTCGCCAAAACGCTCAACCGTAAAGAGCACTCTGGCACCGGAGTCGCGCAGCAGAAAATCGAGCTCTCGCGGCGTTGACCAGGTAGAGAACGGGGTGGCAATGGCGCCTAACGCTGACGCTGCGATGCAAAGTTCGATCCACTCGACCCGATTATTGGCGAGGATGCCCACACGATCGCCTGCGCGAATCCCTGCCTCTCTTAGCGCGCCCGCCACCCGGAACACGTTTCGACAGAGCGTTGCATAGCTGACCTCGCAGCGCTCGTCGATGACCGCGGTGTGGTTGGGATATCGCTCAGCCTGTTCGCAGAGCAGATCGATCA
>CAZORB010000129.1:0-5978 GCA_964581825.1 uncultured Bordetella sp. | reverse complement strand
GGGCGATGACGCTCTCTACCTCGGTGGACGCAATTTTGTGTCCACCAGAAATGACCTGGTCGCGATCGCGCCCCACGATGAAGAAATTTCCCTGGCCGTCGCGCCAGGCGAGGTCGCGGGTTTTGAACCAGCCTTCATCGATGGATTCAGCAGTGCGCGTCGGGTCGAGATAGTAGCCGGGCGTCAGACGCTCAGATCGCACCAGCAGTTCGCCGGTATCGCCTGGGGCGACCTCATTTCCGGCAGCGTCAACCAGGCGCACCTCAGCGCCCGATACCAGCGATCCCACCGAGCCTGGCGGCGGGGACGTTTCCTCGCGCAGATCGAATGAAAAAATCGGCGTGCATTCGGACAAGGCATAGTAGTCGCGCAACACGATGCCAAACGCTGCTTCGAAATCTTCTTTCAAACTTGGCGCTGCGGGAGCGCCTGAGGCCGCCATCATTCGGATTGATGACAGGTCATAGCGTTGTCCGGTGTGCTGAACATGCTCGAGCATCATGGCGTACATCGTTGGTACGCCAACCATGTACGTGGCGCGGTGCGTCTGGATGGCTTCGAGAACCCTGACCGGATGAAACCTGGGCATCAGCAACACCGTTGCCCCTGCGCAAAGCGCAACATAGGACGCAGAGAACATCCCGAAGGTGTACGAAAGCGGCAGAGCGCATACGGAAATATCCTGCGACTGAACGTTCCAGACCTGATGCAGGGCTTGCGCTGAGCGGACCTCCATGGCGTCTGTCGCGACAACGCCTTTGGGACGAGCGGTCGTGCCCGATGTGTGGACGACGAGCGCGAGATCATCTGGCGATCGTCTGATGTCACCCAGATCGGGTAGCGCATGATCGCCCGTGGTGTGCGCTGAGATGAGATCCCCAAGCAGAAGGCACGGCTTCGGATGCGTGCTGACCTTACTGAGTCGCGCCTCGTCGCAGACGATCAGGTCGGGATCCGACTTGTTGACGATGTACCCGATTTCGTCGTCGGCAAGTTCGAAATTGATGGGAAACAGTGCTGCTCCGCATCGCAGGGTGGCGAGATACACGATGTAATGGTTGGGACAATTGGCGGCAATGATGCAAAGCCGGCCGCCCGGTCTTAACCCTATTGACTGAAAATGGGCCGCCAGCCGCATTGACTGCGCGCAGAGCTGCCCGTAAGAGATAACACGGTCTTCGAACAGGATGGCCGGATGATCCGGGCGCAGCGCGGCGTGCGCGTCGAGCAGTGTCAACGCCGTGAGCGTATCCGGGGTGTACATGGGGTGCGTCAGAGCCCTACGGCCTGACCATCGCCGGACAGCAGACGGCGCGCAATGATGGTTTTCTGAATCTCGTTACTACCCTCTACCAGCACGAAGTAGGGTGCCTCGCGGTAATAGCGCTCCGCTGGGAAATCCGACACATAGCCCGATCCGCCATGGATTCGCACGCAGTTAAGGGCCACCTCCGCGCATACCTCGCCTGCGAAGAGCTTGGCCATTCCGGCAACCATGTCTGCGCGGCCGCCGCGTGCTTTCACTTGCGCAGCCTCCTGAACCAAGGCCCGCGCGGCGAGGGTTTTGGATCCCATGTCGGCGAGTAATCCTTGGATCGCCTGGTGCTGACCGATCGGCTGGCCAAACGTCTGGCGCTGTGCTGCGTAGTCGAGCGCCGATTTGAGCGCCGAGCGTGCCAGACCGACCGCAGTGGCGCCCATGGCGATGCGTCCGGTCTCAATCGCATCGAGCATCTGCTGGAGACCATCACCGGGCAGCCCGCCGATCAACTCGTTATCGCTCAGTTGAACCGAGTCGAAGAGTAGCTCTGTGACATCAACCTGTCGGTGTGCGATGGTTTTGGCGCGGCCGCCCACCGAAAAACCAGGCAGGCCTTTTTCGGCGATGAACAGGCTGAATCCCTTCTTGCCTTCCCCTGTGCGGGTCAGAACCACCACGGCGCCCGAACTGCCGCCGTTGGTAATGAAGATCTTGTTGCCTTTCAGCTGCCAGAGGCCATCGCTGCCGCGTGTGGCGCGTGTGCGGATGGCCTGCAAATCGCTGCCACCGGCGGGTTCAGTAAGCGCGATGGCCACCCGGAGTTCGCCTGTGGCCATGCGAGGCAGGTAGCGTGCTTTCTGTGCGTCGGTACCGTAGCGGGCAATGATTGATGACGCGGAGAAATGACTGTTCAGATAGCAGTTGAGCGCGGTCCAGCCGTAAGCGAGTTCTTCCATGACGCGCGCATAGGTGGGTACATTGATGGCCAGCCCGCCGTATTCGGAGGGTACTGCGGCGCCGAATAATCCCATCTCGGCAAGCGCTACGATCAGATGCGAGGGATAGGTTTCAGATGACTCCAGTGCCTGAACCTTGCCGAGTATCTCGCGTTCAACAAACCTGCGTACGCCCTCAACAAGCGCCTCGTCAGCGTGGGCGGAGTGGGTCATATTGTGTTGGCCTTGTAGATCAGTAGTAGTCGGTGAGCGACACCGATCGAATGATGACCGCCAGATCGTCGAAGTCATAGTCGCTGCCGACCAGATCTTCGCAGGCGAAGCCGCTTTGGTTCAGCTTCGCGATGTGACTGATCCCGTCGGGACTGCTGCTGGCCGAGCTGAAGTACAGAGACTTTGTACCCGCTGCGTTCACCTTCAGATAGGGCAGCAGCGCGAGATTGTCGGGGTCGAGATCCTTGTCGATCAGAAAATCGGCTGATCTCTGAACAGGGCCTGAGCGCGGCGCCGTGGCACTGAAAACCGAATAACGATCGATATTGTCCAGGCCCAGTAGCAGGTTTTCACTGAGGGTACCCTCGCGAGGGTCAACCACATCGCCCGTACGAAGATCCACCAGGAACAAGCCGAACTCGCTTTCGTGCATCGCCTCGCGATGAAACGTCGCTTCAATTCGTACGCGATGCGGATTGGCGTCGTTTGAAGAGTCCACGCGATCGACGCTGACGTTCAAGGGAATGCCCAGCATTACTTCATCGAGCCCGGGGATGAGCAGCTCGTTGACGTAAGACGGTGTGCCCGGGTCGACATTAAGGCGCAGTTCAGCCAGTGACTCGCTACCCGACTTGAGCATGAAGCGGTCTGCGCTCGAGGCCACCGCATCCAGCGGAACCAGACGGTTAGCGGTGGGATACAGCGCAAAAAACCGCAGCACGCCATTGTCAGCAGGGTCGCCCAGTACCGACACCGTGGTGTTCGCGCTGAGCCCCTCGGGCATGCCGTATGCCTGGCCCAGGCGGGTTGCAAGCTGATGCATCTCGGAGGTGGCCCGCCCATTGGCATCGAACACGCACGAGAAGAGAGTGACTGCGTCGGGCGCATCGTTCACGAATGTGAGACTTGCGGTGGACGCCGACGCGACCCGGGTCGATTGGATGGTAAGGCCAGGGTCGATCGAGAGCACAATGGGCACGTTATCGAACTGGCTGGCCCCATCGCCCACCGCCACATAGACCGTGTAGTTGCCGCTGGCCACCTGCGAGATGTCGCTGATCTCGAGCTTGCCGTCGGTGCGCAGCTTCAGCCAGGGCAGGGTGGCGTCGTGGCTGATAAATCTGAGCGACACCGGCGAGCTGTTGGCGTCGTGCGCAACGCTGTGGGTCAGATCGGAATCGTCAAACAACTGCGCAGCGCTCAACAGCACCGATGAAGATCCGGCTGTCTTCGGAATCACAAACTCCGCTGTGAGCGCCTGCGGCTCGGGGCGGGCGTTCACAAGAATGTTGTACCGCTCGAGGAGCATCCGCCGGGTTTCATCAAAATCTGCCCGGTCAATATCAATGTTGGCCACCAGAGCGCCTGCAGCGTTCACGATGCGCAGCTCGTCAATTGAGACGTCAAAGTCGTTGATGAACACACGCACCTGCGTGTTGACGTTTTCAACGACAAACAAAGACACCAGGTGGTGGTCGCTATCTTCTGCCTGCTCCGACCAGAGCGCGCGGCCACCGCGGTTGGCGTGCTGGTCTGCCCTGGGCGAGAGCAGGTCGGCTGTCTCGACGTCATCATGGTGCAGGCCAATGACCCCCACCTTGGAATCCAGCCAGCTGTCGCCCTCCTTGTACTGCGTCAGGTACTCGACATTGTCGACGCTGGTAAAGCCGCTGGCGGGGCGGTCAAAAAACACCTTCACCTGACGAAGCTCGCCGCCATGGTCGCTCGCGAAGTGCGCGGACGACTCGACCGACAGCAGCGCGAAGGTCGGAACGAGCGTGGGCGTCGTCCAGTCCCAGCGCGCTCCGGGCGTGCTGTACGTGGAGACGAAGCGAGCGCGCTCGTCTTCAATCAGCGCGAAGTTGGCGAACCGTTGAAGGCCTGCCACACCGTGCTTCTCGAAAATCAGATTACCCAGCCTATCCCAGTCGTGGCGTACCTGAAGATCGGCCAGCCGTTGAGCGTCCTGATACACCTGTGCGGTAGCAGCCTTATCGGTAAACCGACCGTTGTCTTCGGTATCTTTTGATAGCGGACGCATCCACTGACCCACGAACGCACCCGCTCCGCCGCCATGCGAAAAGCCGCGGAAATACTCGGCGTCAAAGAACCCCGATTTACCGACTGCGCGGAGCGGTACGCTGTAGTCCGTGGAGTAGTAAATGGCCTCGTTGACCGCGCCGGTCATGAGTGCGGCAACCGTGTTGCCCTGCAGCGGTGTACCGGCCGCGCCCGTGCTGGTGACCTCGCCCCAGTTGTTCTGGTCTTTGACGACCCACCAGTAGACTTTTTCCGGCCAGGCGAAGTAGTTGCTGGGCCGAACGAAAGTGCCCGATCCCACCTGATTGACGAGCGTCTTGAAGTTGAGCCCGCTCATGGCAACCATCACGCCAGGGGCGTTGGGAAGCATGTCGCCCGGGTTCAGCTGCTTCGGAATGCCCAGCGTGGAGTCAAGCAGCGCGTTCTCAGGAATCCACTTGCGGTCGGTTCGCGAAAGCTCAACCCAGTTTGAATGCGAATAAAAATCCTGCATTGCATGCGAAATCTGTCCGAACCGATAGAGCAGGTTTTCGACCCCTGCATGGCCGACATACTGCCCGTTGAAGTTCCTGCCGACGTAGTTCGCATCAAAGAGCGGATGGGTCAGTACCTCGGAGAGCGGATAGTTGGGGAAGTTGGAAACCGAATTTGCGCTGAGGTTTTCGATGCCGTTTTCCCAGCGCTTTCGTACCGACTCAATACCGCCACGGATATTGTTGTTGTCAAAGTGGCTGGGGTTATGAAACTGGAGCCCATAGGGCGAGTACTTCTCGCCGAACAGGCCGTCTAAATCAAAGGCGCCCAGAAAAGCGTCGGTGTCATCCTGGGCGCGCGCGATCAGATTGAACGCGTTGGCGTTCAGCATGGGAAGCTGGTTCTGCATCCAGGAAATATGCAGATCGGTCTTGAATCCCTGTACCTCGACGGTCTTTCCGCTATCCGCGAGCGTGATTACGCCCTGATGGGACTCTGGCTCATGCGCCGATGCAGAAAGCATCAACGAATGGTCTCGACCAAGCAGCGAATAAATGAAATCGACAACGTCGAGGTCGCTCGCTCGGGCGCTGAAAAACTCACTGACAATAAAGTGGCCCAGTTCATGCGCGAGTGCTTCGCGTGCGCTTGGGGCGTGCTCAGCCACCTGATCGTTCAGGTAGATGGTTCGGGTGTCAGCCGAATAGGCGCCCACCATGCCGGGCATTGCGCCTGAATCAAGCGTGATGATTGCAGGCAGGGCCGAGGCATCACCCTGTGCAATCGCCTGAATGATCTGATTCAGGGCGCTGTGTGCTTCGGTCTGACCAAACGATTGTTGGATTGCCGCGGCAAGCGCACCCGACTGTGCCAGGCCCTGTAATTCGGTGGTCCAGAAATCAGCAGTGGGTTTGGGAAGGGACATGCTCGAAGGACCTTGGGTGAGGCGGTGGGTGAGGGTGCCGCGCGGCGCTCTATGCGGCGCTGGCGGAAAGATCGCTTAAAAGAAACTGAAAGGCCTTGATCGTGAGATC
>CAZORB010000128.1:0-11512 GCA_964581825.1 uncultured Bordetella sp. | reverse complement strand
CCCGTCGTCCGTGAGATGGCGCCGGGGTTCAAGGCCCACCTGTGGGGCTACAACGGCCAGAGTCCGGGACCCACCATCGAGGTGGTCGAAGGCGACCGAGTCCGGATCTTCGTGACCAATCGTCTGGGTGAACTCACCAGCATCCACTGGCACGGCCAGCGGCTCCCGAACGGCATGGACGGTGTGACGGGTCTCAATCAGCCCGGTATCCCACCTGGCAAGACCTTCGTGTACGAATTCGAGGCACGCCGCCCAGGCACCTTCATGTACCACCCGCATGCCGACGAGATGGTGCAGATGGCGATGGGGATGATGGGCTTCTGGGTCACCCACCCCAAGGGCAGGCACCCGCTGATCGACGAGGTGGACCGCGACTTCTGCTTCCTGCTCAACGCCTACGACATCGACCCGGGAAGCGCCACGCCGAAGATCATGACCATGCTGGACTTCAACCTGTGGGCCTGGAACAGCCGGATATTTCCTGGCATTGATCCGCTGGTGGCGCGTCATGGCGAGCGCGTGAGGCTCCGGGTCGGCAATCTGACCATGACCAACCACCCCATTCATCTGCACGGCCATGAATTCGAAGTGACTGGCACCGATGGGGGGCCAGTCCCCATGGCGGTTCGTCAGCCAGAGGTCACCGTCGATATCGCAGTAGGCCAGATGAGACAGATGGAGTTCATCGCGGACGAAGAAGGCGACTGGGCATTTCACTGCCACAAGAGCCACCACACGATGAACGCGATGGGTCATGGCGTGCCGACAATGATCGGGGTCGATCACCGCGGCGTCGCGGGCCGCATCATGCGGCTGATCCCCGACTATATGGTGATGGGCGAACGCGGCATGAAAGACATGACCGAGATGGATATGGCCTTACCCGACAACACCGCGCCGATGATGGCGGGTCAGGGACCCTTTGGCGCGCTTGGCATGGGCGGCATGTTCAGCGTGATCAAGGTGCGGCGTGACCAGAAGCCTGGCGACTACCGTGATCCCGGATGGTTCAAGCATCCACCTGGCACCGTCGCTTATGAATTCACCGGCGAGTTGCCCCAACCGGCTCGGGCCACACCGGGCGACGCGCCCGGCGAGCGCTCTGGCTCGGTTGAAGTACAGATCAAGAAGCCTGGCGGCTCGCGTGGCCACTCGCACTGATGATCCACCGAACTTTTTGATTGGAGTTATCGATGAAACACTCAATCATCACTGCACTGTCCATTACGACGCTGGCTGTATCCATCCCCACGAGCGAGCCACTCGCGCAGCACAGCGGTCATGGACATCACCACCCGACGCCATCGCAGCCCGGCACCCCTGCCGCCACACCAGGCAGTTCGACTGAATGGGCTGACGGCGAGGTTCGCAGAATCGATCGCGAACAGGGTCGGATCACGCTGCGACACGGCGAAATCCGCAGCCTCGACATGCCCCCCATGACGATGGTGTTCCAGGTATCGAACCCGGCGATGCTCGAGTCGCTCGCACCGGGGGATCGAATTCGATTCCAGGTGATTGCCGATGGCACGCGTTACCGGATCACCGCGCTTGAAAAACAGTAACGACCTGCGAGACTGCTGGCCTCGCGCGGTCAACGATCAGAACCGGAATCCGCCGGCAAGCCGGGTCTGATCGCCCGTGGTGAAGTTGACGTTCTGCTCGCGCCCAATGCGGCCAAAGAACTTGCCGTAGTCGTAGGTAACGGTGAGACCCTTGCCCGGAAGCCCTGGCAACCCCGCCTCGGGGCTCCCAGTCTTGTTGACAAAATCGATTGTGATCCGCTGGTCCTGCGCAAAGCGTTCGCGCCAAACCAAATGCGTGACCTTTTGACCCGTACCCAATCGATCGTCCGCCACCGTGTAAAGCGACAAAACGCCTCTGGGGCGCAGTCGGACAGCTGCCCCCAACACCACTGAGTCATTGGGATCGAAGCTCAGGTTGTAGTAGGGCTTCAGGTTGGTACGACCGAATCCAACAATGGCCCAGGCCGATTCGGACCCAACCTGCGCCGTGACTGCTCCACCCACAAACCCCTGGGTTGCAACCTGCAGCGATGGGATCACCTGTCCAAACGGCAGCTTGAACGTGTATTCGTAACCCAGACGGGTCTGTTCGAACTGGCCGCCCCGCTGATAATGGCCAATCCACGCAGTATGTTCGCCCAGATTGCCGCGCAGGTTCTGGTCGTGGGCAAGCGGCGTCGCGCGCTCCGAATAGAGCGCTGACGTGAACTTGAACGACCATGATTCAGGTTCGGATGCAGCAACCGGCGCGACCAGGGCGATAAGCCCCAACACGCCTAGCGTTTGATTCCACATCGGCTGAGATCTCCCGTTATGCAGCGGCCTCACGGCTCAGGCAGCAGGGCGCGCAAACCCCGCCACCTGCTCATAGCGCGCAGCGATCTGGCGCAACTCATCCTGACTGATCAGGTCATCGATCTGAGTAAAGGGCTTCCCGCCCGATAACTCGTCGGCCTTCATGATGATGAAGTCGGGCGGCTGGCTGCGATTGGTCGTCACCACTTTCGCGGTAGCTTCACGGCGGGCAGCCTCGTAATCGTCCAGCGCACGCATCGGATCGGCTGATGCGGCCAGGGCCTCGGCAAGCGTTCTGGCATCGATCAGCGACTGCGCCGAGCCATTGGAGCCTCGCGGATACATGGGATGTGCCGCATCACCCATCAGCGTTACGCGGCCGTCACGCCAGAACGGCAGCGGATCACGATCAACCATCGGATACTGCAGCATCTGAATGGATGCCCGCACCAGCGCCGGCACATCGAGCCAGTCAAAGCGCCAGTCTTCAAACACCGGCATGAAATCAGCCGTGTCGGCCTTGGTGTTCCAGTCGTTCATCGGCGCATCGTCGCGCTGAATCTCGGCAACCCAATTCACGAGCTGCCGGCCCTGCTCGTCGTACCGACCGACGATGGGATAAATCACCATCTTGCCGGTTGCGATCGTTCCGATGCGAAGGTAGGAGCGCCCGGTGAGAATCGGCTCAAATACGCTCACGCCTCGCCAGGTGTTGATGCCAGCAAAACACAGTCTGTCCGTGGGATGCATTTGCGCCCGTACTGCCGAGTTGACCCCGTCGCAGGCCACGACCAGGTCCGCCTCAACACGCTCGGTGGCCCCATCGGCGCGGGCAAATTCAAGCGTGACTGAGTTCGCGTTCTGGGCATAGCCCCGGCATCGCATGCCGTTACGGATAGCGTCGGCCCCAAGCCGCTCACGCGCGAGTTCAAGCAGCGTGCCGTGGAGCCGTGCACGGTGAATACCGATTTCGGGAAACGGATGACCGGCATGCCGGCCGCGCAGCTCGCGGTACACAAACTGCCCGTACCGGTTGAAGAACACGCTTTCGAGGTTCTCGATACCCAGCGGTTCCAACCGCTCCAGCGCACCCAGCGCCGCAAGCTCGCGACACGCGTGGGGCAAAAGCGTGATGCCAACGCCCACTTCCCGAAATTCGGGCGCTGCGTCGTAGACGGTGGCCCGTATTCCATGCCGATGCAGGCCCAGCGCGAACGCAAGCCCGGCGATTCCGCCCCCGACAATCGCAATGTTCATCGTGATGCCCTGATTAGTCCGCAGTGATGCGCTGCGCCTGGATCAGGTTCGCCCAGCGCTCTGAATCAACACGCACCAGCCGCTGATATTCAGCCAGACTGACCGGTGCAGCATCCATGCCCTGCGTGGTGAAGGCGCGCGCAGCCTCGGGGCTGGCAAGCAGCTGGTTGATTTCGCGATGCAGCCGCTCCACCAGATCGGGGGCCATGCCCTTGGGCCCGAAGAACCCGTACCACATGGCCACGTTGACATCGCCCGCGCCCGCTTCGGCAAGCGTTGGCACCTCAGGCAGCAGCGGATGACGTGCAGTGCCGCCCAGGCCAAGCACCACCAGTCGGCCTGCACGAACCAGCGGCAGCGCGACATGAATCGGCATGAACATCGTATCGACGTGGCCGCCCAACATGTCCTGGACCGCCGGTGCAGTCCCCCGGTAACCAATGTGCGTGATGAACACCTTGTTGACGCTTTTGAGCATCTCCATTGACATATGGTGCGGCGTACCGGCGCCTGGCGATGCGTAGTTGAGTCCGCCTGGCTTGGCGCGGGCCGCGGCCAACAGATCGGCGGCTGTCTTAAACCCGGTGCGCGGATGCGTCACCAGCAGCAGCTGGCCCCAGGCGGCCAGCGCAATCGGCGTGAAGTCCGTCAACGGATCAAAGTTGAGCTTGGGATAGAGCGTCCGCGCCATCACCAGCGTATTGGCACTCACCAGAATGGTGTTGCCGTCGGGCGCTGCCTGGGCCACCTGCTCAGCGCCAATGTTTCCCGAGGCGCCTGGCCGGTTCTCAACGATGGCGGGCCGACCCATCTTTTCGCCCAGCCCAGGACCGATCGTTCGCGCGACCATGTCCATTCCGGTACCTTGGGTGAAGGGAACAATCAGGCGAATCACCTGCTGCGAGGACTGCGCAAACGCGATTCGGGGCGACACAGCACCGGCTGCGAGCAGCGCAAGCGTGGAACGGCGTTGGTTCATCGGGGTATCTCCGGCAACGTCATGACAGGCGCGCGCACCACTACCTGGCGGCATCCGCGCGGCGAACGGGATTGTAGGGCCTTCTCCCGGCAAATCGACGACAGGCGCGCAGTTCGCCCGGGTATCTCGCGCCGCGCAACTCGCCGACCGGCGACGGTGGCCCTGGCTTGCGGAGCGCCTCTTCTCGTGGGAGAGTGGCAAGCCATGACCTCAAGGCATTTCCTCCGACCTCTACAGCACGGGCTGGCCCTGGCAGCGGTCGCCGCAGCGCTCGCTGGCTGTGGGGCACCACGGGTCGGCCTGCCCAACCCGGCGGCGGTTGCCTGCACTCGCGCAGGCGGCGAGGCAGTGACCGAGCGCAATGCCGACGGCAGCGAGCGGGGCATGTGTCGCCTTCCCTCTGGACAGGTCTGCGACCAATGGGCTTTGTTCCGGGGCGAGTGTGGACCGCCCGCGGTTGACCGTCGCAGCGGTTCATGATCGGATCGCGGTTTTCTCATTGCTGCGCGCACCGGAGCACCGTCAATCATGATGCAGACCCGAGAACTGGGCCGAAGCGGCCTGAAGGCAGTCCCGCTTGCGTTCGGCGGCAATGTGTTTGGCTGGACCGCCGACGAAGCGCGGTCTTTCGAACTGCTGGATGCATTCGTAGACTCGGGCTGTAACCTGATCGATACCGCCGACAAGTACTCGAGCTGGGTACCAGGTAACAAGGGCGGCGAGTCCGAGACCATCATCGGTCGGTGGCTCAAGCGCAGCGGCAAGCGCAATCGTGTGCTGATTGCGAGCAAGGCGGGAATGGATCTGGGGGGCGATCGCGTCGGACTGTCGCGCAGGCATCTGATGCGATCGATCGACGAGTCGCTCACCCGGCTGGGCATCGACTGCATCGCTCTCTATCAGGCGCATATCGACGACCCCAAGACGCCCATCGAGGAAACCCTGAGCGCGTATGCCGACCTGATCCGCGCCGGCAAAATTCGCGCAATTGGCGCCTCCAACTACACCGCCGACCGGCTTGAGCTCGCCCTGCACACTGCAGACCGGCTGGGCCTGCCGCGGTTTCAGACACTGCAGCCCGAGTACAACCTGGTGACGCGGCAATCATTCGAAGCGCAGCTGCAGGCGCTGTGCGTTCGCGAACAGGTCTCCGTCATTCCCTACTACGCGCTCGCGTCGGGGTTTTTGACTGGCAAGTATCGAAAGGTGGATGACGCAACGGGTCGCGCCCGCGGCGGACGCGTGGCCACTTACTTTAACGAGCGCGGTGTGCGAATTCTGGCTGCGCTGGACCAGGTAGCCGAGCGGCACAACACCACCCAAACGGCGGTGGCGCTCGCCTGGTTACGCGACCGCTCGTCGGTTGCCGCGCCGATCGCAAGCGCCACCAGCCGCGCGCAGCTCGCCGACCTGGTGGCGAGCCTTCACCTGACGCTTGACGATTCGTCACGCGCACAACTCGACGAGGCCAGCGCATGAGTCGCAGCCCCGGCAGCGGCTTTCTGCTCTGGGTTCAGTTCGGCGCCCTGGCCGGCCAGGGCCTGCTCACCGGGCTCGCGCTTCAATACGTCACCCCGTCGGGCTGGACACTGGGTCTGATCGTAGCGGGCATCGCTCTGGGTACCTGGGCGCTTTTTGCCAATCGTCCTGGCAACTTCAACTTTCGACCTGAGCCGCGTGAAGGCGGTGTGCTGATCACGCACGGTCCGTACCGCTGGATCCGTCACCCGATGTACCTCGGCCTGCTGTTGGTGTCGGCCGGGCTGGGCGGCATCATCGACAGTTTCCACGGCTGGATGCTATCGCTGACGCTGCTGGGCGCGCTGCTCATCAAGGCCAGTTTTGAGGACCGCTGGATGGCGCAGGTGCATGCCGACTGGGCTGCCTACCAGTCACGTACGCGCGGTTTTATTCCGTTCATTTATTAGTGATGTGCGCCTCGGCGCATTGACAGCGCCCCACCGGTCGCGCGTTAATACGCCCGCCTCAACGCACCACCCCAACAGGAGTTGCTCATGTCTGTCCGATTGCTTCCAGCCGTCGCCGCTGCCCTGCTTGCGAGCGCGAGCGTGTCCGCCCAGGTCAAGTGGGATTTCCCCACACCCTACGCCGACCGCGAGGTGCTCACCAAAAATACCGTTCAGTTCGCCGAAGATGTCCGCCGGGCCACCAATGGCCAGCTGGTCATCACCATGCACACCGCGAATTCACTGATCAAGAACCCAGAGATCAAGCGCGCGGTACAAACCGGCCAGGTTCAGATCGGCGAAATCTTCAAGCCCAACATGGGCCCGGAAGACCCCGTATTCGAACTCGACGCGATCCCGTTCTTCGCGCCAGGCTACAAAGAGGCCCGCGCGCTGCTGGAAGTCTCGCGTGAAGCCATCTCTCAGCGGATGCTGAAGCAGGGTCTGCGCGTCCTGTACATGTGCCCATGGCCGTCGCAGGCTTTCTATTCGAAGAAGCCCATCAACTCGCTGGCCGACCTCAAGGGCACCAAGATGCGCACGTACAACGCGCAGACCGCCCGACTCGCACAACTGATGGGTGCCATCCCCACCACGGTTCAGGCCACCGAGATTCCGCAGGCCTTCACCTCGGGCATCATCGACACGATGTTCACCGCCGCAGGCACGGGCGTGACCACCAAAGCCTGGGACTACACCCGCTTCGTGTATGACACCCAGGCCTGGGTGCCCAAGAACATCGCGTTCGTCAACGAAAAGGCCTTCCAGGCGCTTTCTGAGCCAGTGAAGAAGGCGCTGCTCGAGCAGGCCGCCATTGCTGAAAAGCGCGGCTGGGAAATGAGCGAAGCCGAGAACGTCAATGGCCCTAAGCAGCTTGTTCAGAACGGCATGACGCTCGCCCCGATCACGCCGCAATTCGCTGCTGAGCTGAAGAAAATCGGCGACCAGATGCTGGACGACTGGATCAAAAAAGCCGGCCCAGAAGGCAAGAAGATCACCGATGCGTACTACTCGAAGCTGAAAGGAAACTGAGCGCGGCTCAGTCGTCTCAACGAGAAACGGCCGCCATGAGGCGGCCGTTTCGTTGCCAAAGTCTCTCGTCACAGACCGCCACCGGACTGCATCACCGATGAGAAAGATCCTGGATTCTTTGTACCGCTTGAGCGGACTGCTGTCAGCCTTCTTTCTATTGATGATCGCGGTGCTGGTAACCGCTCAGATCGTGGGGCGGCTGTTTGACGTGCTGGTGCCCTCAGCCGACGACTTTGCCCGGCTTTCAATGGCAGCGTCTTCGTTTCTGGGGCTCGCCTGGGCCCTGCGCCGCGGGGCGCACATTCGCGTTGCGTTGCTAGTCGAAAAATTCGCGCCGCCGCGTCGACGTATCGCTGAGTTAGTTTGCCTTGCCATCGGCACGGCGCTGACCGGCTATTTCGCCTGGTACGCGATCGACATGGTCATCGATGGCATTCGTTTCCCCGAATACACCATCGGCCTGATTCCGATTCCTAAATGGATCCCGCAGATCGCCATGGCAACGGGAGCAGTCATCCTGTTCATCGCGTTCTTAGACGATCTGGTGGTTGTGCTCAGGGGCGGCACGCCCTCTTATCAACAGGCGGCCTCCGGCGATGATGCCGATCGCCACGCCGCACACGAGTAGCCAGCCATGGAACAGTCACTCGCCATTACGGTGTTGCTCCTGTCCGTGTTTGTGCTCCTGTCCGCGGGGGTATGGATTGCGCTGTCGCTGGTAATCGTCGGTGTAATCGGCATTTCGTTGTTCTCAAGCCGTCCGGTGGGTCAGCTGCTCGCCACCACCATCTGGGGCCAGAGCTCTGAATGGGCGCTCACCGCCCTGCCGCTATTTATCTGGATGGGCGAAATTCTGTTTCGAACCCGCCTGTCGGATGACATGTTCACGGGCATCGCTCCCTGGATGCGCAGGCTTCCGGGACGGCTCCTGCATGTCAACGTGATCGGATCGGGAATCTTTGCCGCGGTCTCCGGCTCGTCTACCGCCACCGCCGTCACGATCGGCCGCATGACAATTCCCGAGCTGTTGCGCCGGGGATATGACGAAAAAGTGGTGCTGGGCTCGCTGGCAGGCGCGGGCACGCTGGGCATCATGATCCCGCCATCGATCATGATGATCGTCTACGGGGTGGCGGCCGATGTGTCGATTGCGCGCCTGTTCATTGCCGGCATCATCCCGGGCATTCTGCTCGTCGCGCTGTTCATGCTGTGCATCATGATTCACGCCTGGACACGGCCCGGCGCCATCCCGCCGCCCGACCCGGCGATGACGCTGGGCGAAAAGCTCTACGCGTCTCGCCGGCTGATACCTATTGTGCTGCTGATCGTGCTGGTTATCGGCTCAATCTACTTGGGGCTGGCTACCGCTACCGAGGCGGCTGCGGTAGGGGTGGTGGGCTCGCTGGTTCTGGCAGCATCCACCGGCACGCTCACGCGTGAAAGCTTCGTTGAAAGCCTGCTTCGCGCCACGGAAACCTCCTGCATGCTGGCCTTTGTGCTGGCCGGTGCGGCGTTTACGACCGTTGCAATGGGATTCACCGGTATCCCCAAGAGCCTTGCAGCCCTGGTCAACGACTGGCAGCTGAGCGCCGGCATGCTGATCTTTGTGCTCACGATTCTGTATGTGATTCTGGGCTGCTTCCTCGACGGCGTGTCGATGATCGTGCTGACGCTATCGGTGGTCATGCCGATGATCAATGCCGCCAACATTGATCCGATCTGGTTTGGTATCTACATCGTGCTGGTGGTTGAAATCGCCACCATCACACCGCCCGTCGGATTCAATTTGTTTGTGCTGCAGGGTCTCGCCAAACGCGACATCCTATTCATCTCGAAAGGCGCTATTCCGTCTTTCATTGCGCTGGCGTTTGCCTGCTGGCTGATCTGGGCATTCCCCGAGATTGCCACCTGGCTGCCTTCGGTGATGTTCAATAACTGAGAACAGGAGTCTGATCGATGGCACAACCCTGGGAAGGCATTGTTTCCCCCGATGAAATCGCAGCCTATGAGGCGGCCGGCTTTGGTCGCCCGCAAGGCATGGGCAAGCGCCCTGCGCTACTGATCATCGACGTGCAGTACCGCACGGTGGGCACCCAACGTCAACCGTTTTGGGAAGCCATCAAAGAGTTTAAGACAGCCTGCGGTGAGGTGGGCTGGCGCGCGGTCGACCATATCCGGCCGCTGCTGGAGCTGTTCCGGGAATTGCAGCTGCCCGTCATTTACCCCTATGTCTCGCCCAAGGAATCGTTCGATGTCGGGCGTCTCGCCGAGAAGGTGCCGGCACTTATGACGGTAGCGGCAAACGGCTATCAGTTCGTGCCCGAGGTTGCGCCGCGCGAGCAGGACATCCTGCTGCCCAAAAAGCATCCCAGCGCGTTCTTCGGTACGCCTTTGGTCAGTTACCTGGTTGATCTGGGTGTCGACAGTCTGGTGGTAACCGGCTGCACCACCAGCGGCTGTGTGCGCGGCAGCGTCGTCGATGGCTTTGCCTACAACTTCCGATGCACGGTGCCCATCGAGTGCGTCTATGACCGCAGCGCCACCAGCCATGCCGTCAATCTATTCGATATGGCTGCCAAATACGCCGATGTAAAACCGGTCGCCGATGTCATGGCTGAACTGCGGGCGCTCGGCGCCGCGAAACGTTAAGCGCCATGGAACGCTTTGACAATAAGTTCGATCGCTACCGGTTCTCGGCTCTGCCGTCCCGGCCGCGCTATACATGGCCCAATGGGGCCAGACTCGCCGTGTACTTCGCGCTCAATGTTGAGGCCTTCGAATTCGGGCGCAATCCTGGAAACGACTTCACCTCAATGCCCAGCCCGCCGTTTCATCGCGGTTATGCCTACCGTGACTACGGCAACCGGGTCGGCATCTGGCGTATCGCAGACCTGTTTGAGCGCCAGCAGGTTCCGCTTTCCGTGCTGGTGAACGCGAGCGTCTATGACGTCTGCCCAGAAATTTTGGTGCCCTTTCGCGAGCGCGGTGATGAATTCGTGGGCCACGGACGCACCAATTCCGAACGCCAGGCCGACATGGATGTCGACACCGAGCGCAGCATGCTCGCGCAGGTTCGCGATCGTCTGACACGAGAAGAAGGCAAAGCCCCAAAAGGCTGGCTCGGTCCGTTCATTTCGCAGAGCGCCAACACACCCGAGCTGCTGCATGAAGCTGGTTTCACGTAAATGCTCGACTGGTTCTTCGATGAGCAGCCGCAATGGTTTAGAACCGGGCGCGGCCCGATTCTGGCAGTGCCCTATCCGTCAATGGAACTGAACGACCTGCCTGCCTTCATCAATCGCGGTGCGAGCGATACTGAGTTCACCGGTATGGTGATCGATGCGTTCGATCAGCAGTTGGAAGACACCGAGCGACATGGCTGGCCTCTGGTGTGCTGCATCTCGATTCATACTTTTTTGATGGGTCACCCGCATCGGGCCCGCCAGCTGGCACGCATGCTCGCGCACCTTACCGCGCAGCGCTCGCGCGTGTGGTTCGCCACCCCGGGGCAGATCGCGGACCATGTCGCGGGACTGCCCGCCGGTACCGTTGCCCTACCCTAAGTCGCACACCCCATGAACGCTGCCAAAACTGGTAAACGCGACGAGCCGGAGCTGACATTCTTCGATTCACCCAGCGTCGACCGGCTCGCTCAGATGGTTTGGGTCATGGCCTCTGAACTGCATGTGCTGCGTGACCGCGTACGATGCCTTGAATTTATGCTGGCCAACCAGGGGCAGCTCGATCTGAACGCGCTCGATCGCTTTCAGCCCGATGAGGCGCAGGCGAAGCTGCTTGCGAGCGAGCGCGATGCGTTCGTCGCGCATCTGCTCGATGTGATTGATGGCCGTGCCAAATCAACCAGCGGCCGCTATCCGTCCGACCCCTCGAAGGAGGCGCAATCATGAGCACACCGCTTCGCGCAACGGTAGCCTTCCAGGAATTGATTGGCTCGA
>CAZORB010000127.1:0-11551 GCA_964581825.1 uncultured Bordetella sp. | reverse complement strand
TCCACCAGCGGGTAGCGAAGCGAGAAACTTTGCGCCATCCGTACCAGCGCCTCGTAGGCCGCAACATCGCCATGAGGATGGAAGCGCCCCAGCACATCGCCCACCACACGTGCTGACTTGACTGGCTTCGCCCCCGGGGCAAGCCCCATCCGCTCCATTGCAAACAAAATGCGACGCTGAACTGGCTTTTGGCCATCGCATACATCGGGCAGCGCGCGGCCTTTGACGACCGACACCGCGTACTCGAGATACGCGCGCTCGGCATAGTGAGCCAGCGTGAGGCTATCGCCCTCATCGCTGCGGCCGTCGCCGCCAAAATTAAAGTTGTCCTGCTGATTGCTCATGGTTGTCGAATGCTCAGATATCGGCCTCAACTTCGTGGCCGTGCGTCTCTAGCCAACTGCGCCGAGCATGGGCCTCGCCTTTGCCCATCAACATCGTGAACCGCTCGGTGGTGGACGCGCGATCAAAGCTTCCCAACGAGACGCGCAACAGCCGACGGGTTTCGGGGTTCATGGTGGTCTCCCACAATTGTTCCGCGCTCATCTCGCCCAAGCCCTTGAAGCGGGAGATCGTCCAGGATCCATCCCGGATTCCTTCCTTCCGGAGCTTGTCTTCGACATGGCGAAGCTCGCCATCGTCCAGGCAATACACCTTCCGCATGGGCCGCTTCCCCTGCGCGGGTACGTCAATGCGGTAAAGCGGCGGGCGGGCGACCCAAACATGGCCCCGCTCAACCAGCTGCGGAAAATGGCGATAGAACAGCGTGAGGAGCAGCACCTGGATATGGGCGCCGTCTACATCGGCATCCGACAAAATACAGATTCGCCCGTAGCGCAGCGTCGACAGGTCGAGCGCATCATCAGGACCATGTGGATCAACGCCGATCGCAACCGAGATATCGTGGATTTCGTTGTTCGCAAACAGCCGGTCGCGATCGGTCTCCCAGGCATTCAGCACCTTGCCACGTAGCGGCAATATCGCCTGAAATTCTTTGTCTCGGCCCATTTTGGCCGACCCTCCGGCCGAGTCGCCCTCAACCAGAAACACCTCGTTTCGGGTTAGGTCGGTGGACTCGCAGTCGGTCAACTTGCCCGGCAATACCGCTACGCCCGAGCTCTTTCGCTTCTCCACCTTCTGGGTAGCCCGGCTTCGCGCCTGCGCCTGTCGAATCACCAACTCGGCAAGCTTGCGCCCGTGCTCCACATGTTCGTTTAGCCACAGCTCAAACGGTGGGCGAGACAGCGACGACACCAACCGAAGGGCATCGCGTGAATTAAGACGTTCCTTGATCTGTCCCTGAAACTGGGGATCCAACACCTTTGCCGACAGCACGAAGCTCGCTCGCGCAAACACGTCTTCAGGCAGCAGCTTCACGCCCTTCGGCATCAAGCCATGCAATTCAATAAAACCCTTGACGGCTGTGAACAAACCATCGCGCAGGCCCGACTCATGGGTCCCGCCCGCGGTCGTGGGAATGAGGTTGACGTAACTCTCTCGGATCAGCGGTCCTTCCTCGGTCCAGACCACCAGCCACTGGGCGCCCTCGCCTTCTGCGAAGGTATCGTGTCCATTGCCTACCGACTGATCGCCCTCGAAGGGCGGAATCAGCGGCGGACTGGCGCCGCCCGCGGTTAACGCTTCATCAAGATAAGAGCGCAGACCCTGCTCGTAGTGCCAGGTTTGAACGCGACCGCTCTTTTCGTCGGTGAGCGATACCTTGAGCCCGGCCAGTAAAACAGCCTTTGAACGCAGAAGCTGCAGTAACTCGGCAGCGGGGATCTGCGGACTATCGAAGTACTTGGGATCGGGCCAGCATCGAACGCGCGTACCGCTTTTACGATCGCCCCGGCCGGCCGGCTGTGACTTCAGGCCACCACGCGGCTCGCCACCTTCAAACGCCATCTGATGAAGGCCGCCCTCGCGCCACACGGTCACTTCGAGACGTCGTGACAGCGCGTTGGTAACCGATACCCCCACGCCATGCAATCCACCAGAAAAACTGTAAGCCCCCGCACCGCCTGCCTTCTCGAACTTCCCGCCGGCATGCAACCGGGTAAACACAATTTCGACTACGGGCGCTTTCTCTTCGGGATGCGGCCCGACTGGAATACCACGGCCATCATCGTCAACAGTTACGCTGCCGTCGGTGTGCAGCGTGACGTCGATGCTGCGGCAAAAGCCAGCCAGCGCTTCGTCGGCAGCGTTATCAATCACTTCCTGAACAATGTGCAGCGGATTATCGGTCCGGGTGTACATGCCCGGTCGGCTGCGGACCGGCTCGAGTCCTTTCAGGACCCGAATCGACGATTCGCTATACAGGGCTGCACCGGACGACGGGCGCGTCGCCATGGGGTGACTCCGAGAGACAGGTTGGCCAACAAACGGCGCGAATTCTACTCGGGAGCGCCGAATCGCCCACGCGAACCCCGAGGGGCTTTCCGTCTACGGACGGCGCTGGTCAGGAATCACCAGGTACCGGGCACCAGAATGTCGCGATTGACCTGAGTGATATCGGTGTGGCCGCAGAACGCCATGGTGATCTCGAGCTCGCGCTGAATGATTTCAAGGGTCTTGGTGACGCCCGCCTCACCCATCGCGCCCAGGCCGTAGAGAAACGCCCGGCCGATCATGGTTCCGCGCGCACCCAATGCCACCGAACGCAACACATCCTGGCCAGACCGAATTCCACTATCGAGCCACACCTCGATGCGGTTACCGACCTCGTCGACGACCGCCGGTAGCGCCTTGACGGAGGACAGCGCGCCGTCAAGCTGCCGCCCGCCGTGATTCGACACAATGAGCGCATCGGCTCCACTGTCGACTGCGCGACGTGCGTCGATCGGCTCCATGATGCCTTTAAGGATCAGCTTGCCGCCCCACTGCTTTTTAATCCACTCAACATCGTTCCAGTTGAGCGTTGCATCAAACTGTTGACTGGTCCACGCGCCGAGCGATGACATGTCTTCAACGCCTTTGACATGTCCCACGATATTGCCGAACTGACGTCGCGACGTACCCAGCATGCCCATACACCAGCGCGGCTTGGTCATCATGTTGATGATATTGGGAAGCGTAAGTTTGGGAGGTGCCGACAGGCCGTTCTTGATGTCCTTGTGGCGCTGACCCAAGATCTGAAGGTCAAGTGTCAGCACTAGCGCAGAACAGCCTGCAGCCTTGGCCCGTTCGATTAGCCGTGCAATAAAGTCGCGGTCGCGCATGACGTACAACTGGAACCAGAACGGCTGGGTGGTATGCGCAGCAATATCCTCGATCGAGCAGATGCTCATGGTCGACAGCGTAAACGGCACACCAAACCGCTCTGCCGCCCGCGCCGCCAGAATTTCTCCATCAGCATGCTGCATGCCAGTGAGTCCGGTGGGCGCGAGCGCCACAGGCATGGCGACAGGCTGCCCAACCATGGTGCTGCGGGTGCTGCGCCCGTCCATGTTCACGGCAACCCGCTGGCGAAACTTAATGGGCGAGAAGTCATCAACGTTGGCGCGATAGGTGCTCTCAGTCCAGGAGCCTGAGTCGCAGTAGTCGAAGAACATTCGGGGCACCCGGCGCCGGTGCAGTTGGCGAAGATCTTCGATACAGGTAATGGGTGCTGGCATGGCAAACACTCGGTGACGGCGTCGGCTGAATGGTAGCGCAGCCTGCATGAGCCTCACAGATCCTCAGCGGCTGCCGGTCATGAGATGATCGAAGCGGCACGAGGCCGACACTTGGTATTTAACTAAAAACTTCAATCTCCGACATGTTAGAAAACAAGCCCTTTCGATTGGCCGGCGTCATGGGAATGCCGGTCCTGCAGTCGCGCTCCCCCATCATCCATAACCACTGGATTCAGGAGCACGGCCTCAATGCTGCCTACGGCCATTTTCCCGTTCGTATCGAAAGGGTTGAGGAAGCTGTGCGAGGCCTTTCGGCACTTGGCCTCGCCGGCTGCAACATCACACAGCCGCACAAGCTTGCGGCGATGGGCTTGATGGACAGTCTGAGCCCGCTTGCGCGACGAATTGGCGCGATCAACTGCATCGTGGTGCAGGATAACGGCTCGCTTCACGGCTTTAATTTTGATGCGGAGGGCTTTATTCAGAGCCTTCGCGACGAGCGCCCCCACTGGCAGGCGGCCGATGGCCCCGCCGTAGTGCTGGGTGCCGGGGGTGCAGCCCGGGCAGTGGTGTGCGCGCTGCTCGATCAGGGGGTACACGAGATTCGCCTGATGAACCGAACCCAAGACAAAGCCGAGCAGTTGGCCGAGATTGACCGCACCAAGGTGCATGTTCACGATTGGTCGCGGCGACACCACGCCCTGGAGGGGGCGGCACTGCTCGTAAATTCCACCAATCAGGGTATGTACGGTCAACCCGCGCTCGACATCGGCCTGGAGGCCCTGCCGCAGCATGCCCTGGTCAGCGATCTGATCTATGTGCCGCTCGAGACGCCTCTTCTTGCCCAGGCCCGTGCACGCGGGAACACTGTGGTC
This sequence comes from uncultured Bordetella sp., assembly GCA_964581825.1. GTDB lineage: Bacteria > Pseudomonadota > Gammaproteobacteria > Burkholderiales > Burkholderiaceae_E > SYIM01. The sequence continues at coordinate 7,059 of CAZORB010000127.1, read as the reverse complement.
AACGGTCTTGGCATGCTGCTTCATCAGGCGGTTCCTGCCTTCGAAGCATGGTTCGGCGTGCGGCCGCGTGTATCGGATGCGCTTCGGAAGCGGGTTCTTGCAACGTTTTAGAAGCCTGGGTCTTGCCAACCTTGTTGGCTTGATAGATTCTGCGCCTCAGTCGATTCTTCGGAGATCACGCCATGCCAAAAGCCTATTGGGTCAATGCCTACCGAGAGATCAACAGCACGGATGCGCTTGCTGAGTATGCCAAGCTGGCCGGACCCAGCATTCAGGCAGCCGGCGGCAAGTTTCTGGTGCGCGGCATGCCCGCCGAGGTGAAAGAACACGGGCTGATGCAGCGCACTGTGGTGGTCGAGTTCGACAGTCTGGAAATCGCGCGCGCCACCTACAACACGCCGGGTTATCAGGCGGCGCTCAAAGCGCTTGGCGATAACGCGGTCGTGCGCGACATGAGAATCATTGAAGGCGTGTGAGCTCGCATGCGCCAATCAGGAGCTCTGCCATCGATACCCAGCCATTTCTTGCGGCAATTGCAGAGCAGGCAGGTCTGCCCTCGCTGACACTCAATGACCAGAATGTCTGTTGCCTGACGGCTCCGGGTGAAATCGACATTCAGATAGAGGCTGATGCCGAATCGGGCCAGGTACTGCTGCTCGCACCCCTTGGCCCGTTGGGGGAAGATGCTTCGGGCGGTGCTTCCAGGTCTCTGCTTGCAGCGAATTTTTTGTTTCAGGGAACTCGCGGGGAATCGTTATCGCTCGACCCCGATTCCCGAATCGTCTTCCTTTGTGCAGCGCTTGAGCTGGCTTCGGTGGATACCGACTTTGCCGTCAACTGGTTCATTCGGTTTGCGGATACTGCGCGTCACTGGCGAAGCCGATGGCAGAGCCAGCCGACTGAGGTCAACAACCGCGTTCCCCTTCCGATCTCCGTACTGCGCGGCTAGGAGCAGTTATGACCGACAAGCTTACGTTCAGCTTCAACGGCCCAGTGAAAGTTCGCATCGGGGGACAGGACATCGATCTGGGCGCAAAAAGCGACTCATTGACATATGCCGGCCGGAACAAAGATGGCCCCCTCGCAGGCTTCAAGGCCGACGACGGCACGTTTTTTCGGCTCAAGGATAAGGGGGGCGGGCGAGTTGACGTCGTGGTTTACGGCGAACCTGAAAAGCTCGCCAGGTATCAGTTCAAGGTGCACTCGGGCGATCTGACCAAAGCGCGATTCGCTGACGGTGGCGATTTTCGGCGGACGCCTGAGTCGGCGCGCAACTTCACGCTGGATGGAAAATCACTGACCGGTAGCCAACGGGACGTGTTTCTGCGCGATAACGCATTTGTTAATCGCTCTTTACCGGTCGACCAAACGCCGAAGCCACCGGCCAAATCCACCTCCGCACCCACGTCCGCACTTACACCAGGACAGCCCCCAGTCTCATCAGCCCCCAAGCAAAGCACATCATCGTCAGCACTGCCGAAGCTGGAGGGCGGTCACCGGCCTGACGAAGACATAGACCTGGTGCTGTCGCGCTACCTCGACACTACACAAGGTGTTTCGGAGCGGGAGCGCAAGCTGATCGACCAGATCCGTGACAACCTCCTGGCAGCGAGGCGGGTGCATGAGCGCCTGGAAGTAGATCAGCGGCAGGAGCAGGTCCAACAGGCTCAGCAACAAGCGGACAGTCGCAAGGAGGCTATCGATCGAGACAGTGTCGATTCGATCGAGAATCCGGACGCGCCCGTGTTTGAGGCAAACCAGATCGCCGCTCCAGCTGATAACCAGGCGTTGTCATCGGGGAGCCAGCTGTTTGCGAGACTCGACCGGATTGCGCACGACGACTCAGAGTTTTTTTCCGCGCTTTTGAAGGACTACACACTCAATGCAAGTGATGCCGGGGCGCTACCCGCGTTCGCGTTGACTCAGGCGATGATGGAAAAGCACGGCACCATCGAGGCGGCCCTTAAGGTGATTGACGAACAGGAAAACGCACGGGTGCGCTCCGCAGCGGGCGAGGCAGCATTGCTCGAAGATAAAACGGGTGCGATTACTCAGAAGCTGCAGACGCTGAAACTGCAAACCACCCGCATTCCCGATGACGGTCACTGCCTGTATGCGGCGATCGCGCACGCCGCTGGTCTGGGTGCGCCAGACATCGATGCGCAGCCGGCGATGGCTCTTCGGGAACGGCTGTTGAAACGGGCGCTTACGCTTACCGACGAGCAACACATCGCGCTGACTAGTAAGAGCGATGGGCCGCCTGTCAGCGCGCAGTCAACCGTTTCATTTCTCACAACAGCAGTTAACGAAATCATTCGCGGACTCAATGTTCGCGAGCCAGACCACAAGGGATGGGGAACCTTCCACTCTCTGCATCTGGCGGCAATCGAGCTTCAACGCCCGATCATTGCGATCGGGTACAACGATCAAGCCAACCTCTACAGGCCTGATGGATCTAGCGAAGCGTTACAGGGAAACTGGGTGGAGTTGGCGCGCTCGACTTCCGCTGACGGAGCTGGCCCGCTGATCATTCCACAGGCATCAGCCACCCACTGGGTAAGCACCGAGCCCTTGCCGTAGCGGGAATCGATCTCACCCGGACCTGTACAGTCAGGCCACTGATGCGTTTTCGGCAAGCTTCCGAAGCTCAGACCGCTGAAGTTTTCCGGTAGGTGTCATGGGAAAGCGAGGCACCCTGAGCAGCCGCCTGGGAATTTTGAAACTTGCAATTCGACCGCTACAGAAATCGCGAATCGCTTCAATGTCAGGCGCCGCATCACCCCCCAAAACACAGACGGCAACAACTTCACCAAGCCGCGAATCGGGTAAACCGACCACTCTCGCCGTCTCCAGGCCAGGCATCGATGAGAGGAATGCCTCGACCTCGGCGGGATCCACGTTCTCGCCACCCACCTTCAGCATGTCCTTGTAGCGCCCGAGGTAGCGCACAAATCCCGCCTGGTCGATAAGCGCACTATCGCCAGTTCGAAAGAATCCATCCGAATCGAATGCAGCCTGAGTCTGCTCAGGGTTTGCGTAGTAACCCAGCATCACGCCATACCCGCGAATCCGCAGTTCCCCCAGTGTGTCGGGTGGCAGACCCGCCCCGGTCTGCGGATCGCAGACCCTGAACTCGTATCCCGGCATCGGATAGCCCGAGCCCAGGCACCGCTCATCCTCAGATGCATCCAGGAAGCTGAGTGCAATCCCTGTTCCGCATTCCGAGCTGCCATAGCCACTGAAGCTTCTGCAGAGTTCACGGTTGACCCGACGCGCGATGGGCTCGGCACCCGGTGAGCCAGCGGGTACCATCGCAATGCGAAGACTGCGATGGTCTCTGCGTGTGAAATCGGCATGACCGAGAAGATCAAAGAAATGAGTATCGAACCCGAACGTGACGGTGACCCGCTCTTCTTCGATACGCGCCAACTCCAGCGCGGCGTCAAATCGGGCCGACAATACCAGCCGCGAACCAGTCACCAGGAACATCATCCCCGCCAGGTACAGCCCCATGCTGTGAAAGAGCGGCATGAACAGCAGCAGCACATCCCGCGAGGTAATGCCCAGGCGATTGGCACCATCGGCAACGGTTCGAATCATGGCGTGCGAATGCACTGCGCCCTTCGGCGCACCGGTCGTGCCAGAGGTGTACAGAATTAACGCAGGATCCGATGCCCTGACCGCGTCTCGACGATCGGCCAAGACCTGATCCGTAATCAAGCGGCCCGCCTCGAGCAGTGACTGCCACCCCATAACGGGCCCGTGATCGGCGTCAGCGGTTGATACCAGCAGCCGCAAGTGCGGAAACCGATCAGCAGGAAGAATCGTCTTCGGTCCTGCGCTTAACAGGTCGAGCACCATGGCAGGCGCATCGACCCCCACAATCTGATCAGAAATGACCAACGTACTGGCACCCGACTGGTTGATCAGATAGGCCAGATCATCGCGACGCAGTCGCGTATTGACGGGAACTGCTACTGCGCCGATTGCAGCCACCGCATAAAACAAATGCAGCCAGCGAATACAGTTGGGAACAAAGATCAGCACCCGGTCACCGGCAGCAACGCCCTTGGCCAGTAACCCCTTAGCACAGTCGTTGACGCCGTTGGCCAGATCCTCAAACGACACGCGCTGAGACTCGAACAGAACCGCTTCGCGCGCACCGAACCGCTGCGCTGCCGCCTGCGGCAAGTCACCTAGCCGATCGATTGAATGAGTGGTCATGATGGCTTATTCGGTTTCTTCATTCGCTGCCGGGCTCGTTGAAAACCCTCAACGACATCGCCGCTCAAGTGCGCACGCATCGCCGCATGGGATTCAACCTCGGCAGCGCGCATAAAGTCGATATCTAAACCATCGAGAATTGCGCGACGGGTCAGCATCATCTCGCGCGGAAACTGGTCTGCGAGCCGCACAGCGAGTCGCTGCACCTCGTCTTCAAGCAGGCTTGCATCCACCACGCGATTGACCAGACCGATCTCGTAGGCACGTTCCGCGCTGAAAGCCTCCCCGAGGTAGAGCAGTTCAAACGCGCGCCCGAGACCAACGATACGCGTCAGCATGAAGATGCCACCCAGGCTTGCGGTAGTTCCGTAGGCGGCTTCGGGCAGGCTGAACCGCGTTCCCGTGGCGGCGACACGCAGATCACACAAGGCCGCGAGCACGCACCCGCCGCCTATTGCCGCGCCATGGAGCTGAGCGATGATCGGCCGATCGAGCTGTCGAAACGCACGTGCCAGCGCCTGCTCGGCTACCAGCCGGCGCGCGCGGTACTCGGGCTCGGTTCGCAGCACTGGCATGTCGGCGACATCGCCCCCTGCACAAAACACACGCCCGGCGCCGCGCAGTACAACCACGCGACAATCGGCAAGCTTTCGCGCCACGCCCAGCTGGTAAGCCAGCCCCTCGAGCAGTGCGTCATCCATCGCATTGAGCACTTGCGGGCGGTTCAGCGTGATCGTCGCAATCGAACCTGCCTGGTCGAGGGTAACGACCGCGCTGCTCATTCAGTCGAGCCCCAGATACGCATTTCTCACGTGCTCGCTCTGCGCAAGTTCAGCTGCGGGCCCCTCGGTGGCAACCCGGCCTTGCTCCATCACGTAAATATAGGACGCGAGCTGAAATGCCAGCCTCGCATTCTGCTCGACCAGCAACACGCCAACGCCATCGGCTGCGATTCGCGAGAGCTGCCGGTACACCTCCTGGACGACAATGGGCGCGAGCCCCTGTGACACCTCGTCGGCCATGATCAGTCGCGGATTGCCCATTAAGGCGCGACCAATTGCCACCATTTGCTGCTCGCCGCCTGACATGCTGCCAGCGGGCTGCTTAAGCCGCTCTTTCAGGCGCGGAAAGGCGGTGAACACCCGGTCTAGTACATCGTTTCGTCGGGCAATCGGCAGCAGATAGGCGCCCATCAGCAGGTTGTCATACACGGTCATCTTGGCGAAGATGCGTCGGCCCTCGGGTACGTGCGCAATGCCCAACTCGGCCACCGCCCTGGGCGAGAGCCCCGTCAGTGACTGTCCATCGAACTGAATCTGGCCGGCCGTTGCGGGAACCAACGCCGATACAGCTTTAAGCAGCGACGATTTGCCTGCCCCATTCGGCCCAACGATTCCGATCACCTTGCCTGCCGGAACCGTGACAGACGTGCCGTTTACCGCGCGGGCCTGGCCGTAGCGCACATCCAGTGAGTCAATCACCAGCGTTGGGCCGCCTTGCTGCGTTGACAGACGGGGACTCGGATCGGCCGTCATCCGCCGTCTCCAGTACCCAGGTAGGCGTCCACAACGGCCCTTTCATGCACCATGTCGGCGGGGGCACCTTCAAAAATCTTCCGACCAAACTGAAGCACGACGGCACGATCGCAATAGCGGCGAACGATCCGCATATTGTGTTCAACCAGAACCACCGAGCAGCGCCCACGGACACGTTCAGCGATCAGGTCCATCATCCTGCCTGACTCTTCGTGCGAGAGCCCCGCAGCGGGTTCATCGAGAAGCAGCACGCGTGGCTGCGTCGCGAGCGCCAGGGCCACCGCAAGAAGCTTCGCCTGCCCCAATGGCAGTGCAGCCGCTGGCTGATCAGCCAGCGCCTCCAGCGATAGCAGGGCAAGCGCCTCGCGAGCCTGATCGCGCCAACGCTCCGATTCTTCCCGGTATGACCGCGTCTGGAAGAGTCCTGCGAAGAAACGCCCCTGCTGATGTCGATGTAGCGCCTGGAGCGCGTTATCGAGAACACTCAGATCGGGAAATAGCGTTACCAGCTGGAAGGTGCGAGCAAGCCCCAGTCGGGCAAGCTTATGGCTTGGAAGCCCAGTGATGTCACGCCCTTCCAACAGAATCCGCCCCTCACTGGGCGGAAACACACCAGCGATCGTATTGAAGAGCGTCGACTTACCGGCTCCGTTCGGGCCCACCAGACCGACCAGCTCGCCCTCATGCACACTAAAGGAGACATCGGATAGCGCCGCAAGCCCGCCAAAGCGTTTGCCGACGCCCTCTACACTGAGCATCCGCGCAGCGCTGCGCGCCACGGGAGCCTTGATCGGGGTGGGAGCGGCCTCGCTCAGCATTTATCTGCCCGACCTGGGTGCAAGTTCACGCTTCCAGAGGCCCGACACCGCGGTGAGCCCTCCTGGCACAACGAGGATCACGCCCATCAGAATGAGCGCGTAGACCAGCGTCTTCCAGTAGCCCGCGGAAAAGAGCTGTTCACCCAATGCTGTCAGAACGCCTGCACCCAGCACAGGCCCCCAGAAACCGGTTGTGCCACCGATCATGGCGTAGATCACCAGATCGGTTGACATCAGAAAGCTGAACACCTGAGGGTTCACAAACAGCAGGTACATCGAGTGCACCGCCCCCATGGCGCCCACCGCCGCACACGACATGGCGAAGCAGGCTGTCTTGTGCGCGGCGGCGTCCACGCCCACGCTTTCCGCCAGGCGCTCGCTCGACTCGGTCTTGAGCGTCAGAAGTGTCGCACCAAAGCGGGTCTGCTCGAGTCGAGCGAAAAACGCCACCACTGCGATAGCCACCGCTGTGGCCAACCAGT
>CAZORB010000126.1:0-11919 GCA_964581825.1 uncultured Bordetella sp. | reverse complement strand
ACCACAGTGCCAGAGTTCATTCAGTACGTTCGCGCTAATGCCGACAAGATCAGCCTTGCGCATGCGGGTGTGGGCTCAGCCTCGCACTTGTGCGCGCTCATGATGATGAACGCGCTCAAAGTTAAGCTTAACGAAGTGCCCTATAAAGGGACCGCACCCGCGCTCGCGGATCTGATGGGCGGCCAGGTTGATGTGCTGTGCGACCAAACCTCGGGTACCGTGCCGCAGGTGCGTTCAGGGCGAATCCGCGCAATCGCCGCCGCCGGAAAAAATCGGCTGCCCCAGCTTCCCGACGTGCCAGCGATCGCCGAAGCCGGTGTCGACGGCCTCGACATCAATATTTCGTTTGGCCTGTACGCACCCAAAGGAACACCGAAGCCCGTGATCGATAAGCTGGTAGATGCCATGCAAAAGTCGGTTACCGACCCCGATACCCAGGCGCGGCTGGAGCAGATGGGGGTTGCCGCGGTACCGGTGGATCAGGCAACGCCCGATGCCCTGCGTGCCCACCTTCGCCGAGAGATCGATACGCTTGTGCCGCTCCTCGTGCGCGCCGGGGTGCAGCCGAACTGACCGTTTCACCGGGCGATAAAGCGCTTTACAAAAATTGTGAAGGGGGGCGTACACTGGCCTGAGGACCACCATACGCCCGGCAACGGGGATAGGTAGATCACCATGGCCAACACCCCCGCCCGAACGGTCAAGGGCAAACTTGCCCATACCGATGTCAACAACGCCCCAGTCGTTCAGGGGCGACGCGCTTTCTTTACGTACCGTGACCTTGGCGTTGCAGAAGCCTCGGGCGGCGTCATGAAGGCGCAGGTGCATCAAACGAAAAAGGGCCTCGGTGAACCCACTGGTTGGCACTATCACACCTGCGACGGCCAGTTTGTTTACATTCTTAAAGGCTGGGTTGACCTTGAATTTGAAGGTGGCGAAAAGCTGCACCTCGAAGAAGGCCACTCCTGCTACATCCCAGGTGGCCTCATTCACAACGAAACCGCGATGTCGATGGACTACGAAGTCCTGGAAGTGCATCTGCCTGCAGACCGAATGGGAACCGTACCGGTCGAGGCACCGTCGGTTTAGCACGCCCACTGCGCGACTTCATGACTTCAACAATGCTCGATCAACTCGCCTGCGCCCAGGTCCTGGGGCGTCTGTTCCATCGGCTCGACAGCTTTGACTATCCTGGCGTCGCCGCGCAGTTCTCAGAGTCGTGCGAATGGCATCGGCAAGGCAAGGTGCTCAAGAGCCACGCGGACATCATCGCTGCGCTACACCTGCGACCCAAGCATCTGTTCGTGCAACACATCCTGCACGATGTCGTGTGCGATCCCATTGACGACACGCGCATGGGCGGCTTTGCCTACATGAGTGTGTTTCGTAAGGAATTCGATAGCCCGCCCCAGATTCCCCTTCCAGCGGAACGCCCTGACATGCTCATTTCATGGAGGGCCGAGTTCGAACGCCAGGGGGATCAGTGGCGCATCAAACATCTGTCAAATACCGCGCTGTATCGATAGGCGTTGCTACCATTCGTCAGCCCCACCAGTTGTGGCGGCGCGAAAACCCGCCATCAATTTCAAGGATGGCGCCCGAGGTGTAACTGGAGCGATCAGACGCCAGAAACACCACCGACGCAGCAATTTCTTCAACCTGCGCCGGCCTGCGAAACGCGGCATGTGCGCCCAATTCCGCCCAACGCGACTCATCGCCAAAGCGTTCGCGTGCGCGAACCTTCAGGAGTGCCTCAAGCCGGCCGGTGAGCACCATTCCTGGGCTCACGCCCACCACCCGGACACCATGATCAGGGCCTTTGCTACCCAGCGTGCGCGTCAGGGCCTCGAGCGCTGCATTACCCGTGCTACCCGCCGCATAGCTGGGATCCAGCCCTGTGGCGGATGCTCCGATCACGTTAACGATCACGCCGGATTGCCGAGCGATCATGCGCGAATAGAACTCGCGCATCATCGATATGTAGCCAAACACTTTCAAATCCCAGGCCTTGCGCCACGTGTCCTGGGACACCTGTTCCAGCGCGCCGCCGGGAATCGCGCCCGCGTTATTCACCAGTACATCAACCTGCGGATACGCAGCGGTCAAACGGCCGGCCGCAGCATCGTCGGATAAATCTTCGGACGCAATCAGGACCTCGGTGCCGTACATTTCGCGCAGCGCCCGCGCGAGTTGCTCAAGCCGATCGCGTCCGCGTGCAACGAGCACCAACTGAGCGCCCTCCGCGGCAAAAAGTTCTGCGATCGACCGACCGATTCCTTCGGAAGCGCCGGTGATCATCACCTGCCGACCGCGTAATCCGAGCTCCATCGCAACTCCCGAGACAATTGATTGACGAGTGCGACGAGTGTGAAGCATATTGATCGAACGCGCGCAGGGCATCTCGAAGACGCGCATCACACATCACACCAAGACGCCATGTGCGTCACCTCAGGGAGACATCATGACCCACCCACTGTTGGGCCAGCACCGGCGCGCGTTTGTTTCGCTGGCTGCTGCGGCAGCACTGCTTGGCCTTCATCCAGCAGCCTCGGCACAAGGTAATGCGCCGTTCAAAATCGGTATGGCTACCGACATGTCCTCGGCCTATAGCGACATCACGGGCAGAGGCTCAGCCATCGCCGTCCAAATGGCGATCGATGACTTTGGCGGCACCGTGCTCGGCAGAAAAATCGAACTGCTTGTTGCCGACCATCAGATGAAGCCCAGTGTGGGCGGCCCGCTGATCACGCAGTGGTTTGATCGTGACGGCGTATCAGCGGTTGTGAGTCTGGCCGGATCCTCGGTTGCATTGGCCGCTAACGCCATTGCCAAAGATCGCCCCAATCGCACGCTACTGCACACCATTCCGCTCAGCAGCGAGCTGAGCGGCAAGTCCTGCCTTCCCAATGCAGTGCACTGGGCGCCCGATTCGTTCGCGCTTGCGTCGGCGGTCACGCGAAATATCACTGAGCAAGGCGGCAAGAACTGGTTCCTGATGGTGCAGGACACCGCAGCCGGGCCCCCGGCGCGAGCCGCGGCCACCGCGGGTGTATCTGCTGCAGGCGGAAAGATTCTGGGCGATGTGCGTGTACCGTTTAACGCTGGTGACGTATCGTCGTTTGTGCTGCAGGCGCAGGCCTCACGCGCGCAGGTGCTCGGGGTCGGTTTTGGTGGCAATGATCTCGTCAACATCGTCAAAGCCTCGCATCAGTTCGGGCTCCAGAAGGGCGGCACCCGCATCGCAGCGCTGGTGTTCTTCAGTACCGACCTGCTTGCAATCGGCCAGGAGTTTGCCGCCGGCATCACGTTTGTCATGCCTGCCTACAACGACATGAACGACCAGTCGAAGGCTTGGGCGCAACGTTTCGAGAAGCTGGCTGGTAAGCCGCCAAGCTGGGGCCACATGGCGGACTACGAGGGCACGCTTCACTATCTGAGAGCAGTACGCGCCGCTGGCACGGACGACGCGCAGAAAGTGGTTCCGATGATGCGTTCGATGCCCATCGATGTGTTCTCGGTCAAAGACGCACAGATCCGTGAAGACAACAAGCTGGTGCGGCCCATGTACCTCACCCGCGTCAAAGCGCCCTCCGCGTCTAAGTATCCCGGTGATTTCTACGAAATCATCGGCCAGGTCAGCGCGCAGGATGCATTCGCGCCCCTGAATCCGGCCTGTCCGCTGGTCAAGAGCAAGTAAGCCCTTGGCCACACCGCACGCAGCAGCACCGCAGGCTGTGCAAGCTCCTGTTCTTGAGGCCCGGGGCCTCAGGAAGGAGTTTGCCGGCTTCGTAGCGGTCGACGGGGTCGACCTTCAGGTACGCGAAGGCACCATCCACGCGCTCATCGGCCCCAACGGCGCAGGGAAAACCACCACTTTCAACCTGCTCACCCGCTTTCTCTCGCCCACCGCAGGCAGCATCCTGTTTCGCGGGCAGGACATCACCCGAGTCGCAGCCGCTCAGGTCGCGAGCATGGGCCTGGTTCGTTCATTTCAGATTTCGGCGGTGTTTCCCAGTCTGACGCTGCGTGAAAATCTGCTGGTCGCCCTGCAGCGACGTGACCACAGTTGCCGCGTGTTCTGGCGGACAACTCACGTTACTGACCAGACCGCGAGCCGAATCGACGAGCTCTTGGCTCAAGTTGGTCTGAGCGCCGACGCAGATCAGCTGGCAAGTGGTGTGTCTTACGGGAAGCGCAGAGCGCTCGAAATTGCCACCACGCTGGCACTTGAACCCGACGTGTTGCTTCTAGACGAACCCACCTCGGGGCTCGGCACCGAAGACGTGATGCGCATCACCGCACTGATCGCAGCGCTTAAGCGCAAGAAAACCGTGCTCATGGTTGAACACAATCTGTCGGTCGTCTCGTCCATCTCCGACACCATCACCGTCCTGGCGCGAGGCCGAAAGATCGCGGAAGGAAACTTTGCCGAGATCAGCGGTAATGCCGACGTGATGTCGGCCTACATCGGCAGCGAGCCGATCCAGGCCCACGCATGAGCCAGAGCACCACTGATCTGACGCTTCGCGGCGTGTGCGCCTGGTACGGACAGTCGCAAGCCCTGCATGGGGTCGATCTCAATGTACGAGCGGGCGAGGTCGTTGCGCTCATCGGGCGAAACGGCGCAGGTAAAACCACTACGCTGAAATCGATCATGGGGCTGGTTCCGCGGCGAAGCGGCACGATCGAGTTCAAAGGACAGTCGCTGTTGTCGCTCACGCCTGAGGCGATCGCGCGACTCGGCATCACATACTGCCCTGAAGAACGCGGAATCTACTCCAGCCTCACCGTGTTTGAGAACCTGAAGCTGCCGCCAATCGTGGCTCAAGGAGGCTTCACGCTCGACGAACTGTTCGAGCTGTTCCCGAACCTGCTCGAGCGACGTAATAATCAGGGCTCAAAACTTTCAGGCGGCGAACAGCAAATGCTGGCAATCGCCCGCATCTTGCGCACCGGGGCTAAGTTGCTGTTGCTGGATGAGCCCACTGAAGGCCTTGCGCCAGTCATCGTCGAGCGCATCGGCCAAATCATTCAGCTTCTCCGACAGCGCGGTTACACGATTTTGCTGGTCGAACAGAACTTCCGGTTCGTCTCCAGAATGGTCGACCGTAGCTATGTGATGGAGCATGGACGCATCGTCGATGAATTCGATCAGGACGGCCTTCTCACCCAGGCCGATCGGGTCAAGGCTTATCTCGGAATCTAACCGCAGCACATTCGATGAATAGTCTTCTCGAGATTCTCCCGCCACTTCCCGCGCTGTTTGGTCAGTTGATCGTTGGACTGATTAACGGCAGCTTCTACGCGCTCCTCAGCCTGGGGCTTGCGCTGATCTTCGGCCTGCTCAATGTTGTCAATTTCGCGCACGGTGCTCAGTACATGCTGGGCGCACTCACGGCCTGGCTGCTGCTCAAGTATCTGGGCTTGTCGTACTGGGTATCGCTGCTGGTCGCTCCCCTCATTGTTGGCGTGGTGGGATTCATCATCGAGCGCCTGTTCTTGCGCCACTTGTATCGCCTCGACCATCTGTACGGAATGCTGATGACCTTCGGGCTCACCCTGATCGCCGAGGGAATCGTACGGAACATCTTCGGAGCCTCTGGCGAAGGCTATCCCCTGCCCCAGGGCCTGACCGGCGCATGGAACTTTGGCTTCATGCTGCTGCCCCACTATCGCGGCTGGGTCATTGCGGTGTCCATCGTGGTCTGCCTGCTTACGTGGCTTGCCATCGAGAAAACTTCCATTGGCTCGTACGTGCGCGCGGCCACTGAAAACGCGCCACTCACGCGTGCGTTCGGTATCAACGTACCGCGCATCCTCATGCTCACGTATTCCTTCGGCGTTGCGTTGGCGGGCTTTGCTGGCGTCATGGCGGCCCCGCTCTACCAGGTCAACGCCAACATGGGCTCAGAGCTCATCATTGTGGTGTTCGCCGTGGTGGTGATCGGCGGCATGGGCTCCATCATTGGCGCGGTGCTCAGCGGCTTTGCGCTCGGCATCATCGAAGGCCTCACCAAGGTGTTCTACCCAGAGGCCTCCACGACTGCGGTATTCGTGGTCATGGCCATCGTGCTGCTCATTCGCCCGTCCGGCCTGTTTGGCGTGGTGCTCACGCATCGACCCGATCCGCAAGAGGCACCCAGCCCTGGCCTTATTCCAGTACTTGATACGCCCCGCGCTCAGCTGGTACTCCTCGCGCTACTGCTGATGGCACCTGTGGTCATTTACCCACCGTTCCTGCTCAAGGTGCTGTGCTTTGCGCTGCTGGCGTGTTCATTCAACCTGCTGCTGGGCTACTGCGGCATGCTGTCGTTTGGCCACGCAGCCTTTTATGGCGCAGGAACCTATGCCGCTGCGGTGTGCGCCAAGTTCGCAGGGCTCGACCCGCTCTCATCGGTCATCGTCGGAGCCGCGGCTGCCACCGTACTCGGCGCCGCGTTTGGGTTCCTGTCTATCCGCCGCCAGGGTATTTATTTTTCGATGATCACGCTGGCGCTTGCGCAGATGTTCTACTTCTTCATCGTACAGGCTGAGTTCAGCGGCAATGACGAGGGCATTCAGGCTGTACCGCGCGGCAGTTTCCTGGGCATCAACCTTGCCGATCATCTCAACATGTATTACTTCGCGTTGGTGATCTCGGTGCTGTCCTTTGTCGCCATCAATACAATCATCGCCTCACCCTTCGGGCTGGCGCTCAAATCAATTCGTGACAACGAATCGCGCGCGCTGTCGCTGGGCTATCCGGTTGAGCGCTACAAGTGGGCTGCTTTTGTGCTTTCGGCATTTTTTGCCGGCATCGCCGGCGCACTCGACGCGCTCAGCTTCCAGCTTGCCTCACTCACCAACGTGCACTGGACCATGTCGGGTCACGCGGTGCTGATGGGCATCATCGGGGGCGTTGGAACGCTGCTGGGGCCTCTCGCGGGCGCGGTGGTCGTGGCCGCCCTTGAAAACTATCTGACCAGCCTGGGCACCTGGGTGCTGGTGGTTCAAGGCGTCATTTTCGTGGCCTGCGTGCTCGCGTTTCGGCGCGGCATTGTGGGTGAGTTGGGCGCCTGGATTGCGCGCCGACAGGCACGTTAAGCGCCTGGCTGCGCCCTCAGCGTTTGTCCTCATTTACCCCGCCCTTCAGGAGCGCTCCAATGAAGCAGCTGTCCGACGTTACCCAGACCTTTACCGTCAGTCGGTTCAATGGCGACGACGACTACAAAACGCATGGCTTGCGCCCGTATGCGCGCTACCGCGACCTGGGCTTCGCGCAGGCAACCGAGGGCATGGTGCACGCGCATGTCATCAAGCTGCTTGCCCCCTGTACCGATGAGGTTCGCAAACGCCACATGCACGGTGTTCAGCTGCAGTTGGTCTATTGCCTGCAGGGCTGGATCAAGATCGAGCATGAAGGACACGGCGTGATGACCATGAAGGCGGGTGATGCCTGGCTGATGCCCCCTAACATCAAGCACACCGTTCTCGACTACTCCGACGACTGCCACAACCTCGAAATCACCATCCCCGCCGAGTTCCCCACGATCGACTGCCAATAGACCCCACTTGCCATGAAGCTGCTGTGTTACCAGGATGCGCAGTCGCCGCGGTGTGCGGCGCTGCTTGCCGATCTCGGCGATACGCTTGAAGTCTTCGATCTGCACGGGATCGCTGCGCTTGCTCACGCACGCGATGTCAGCGAAGTCGCCGCTGCGCCTGAAGAAGCACTCGCAGCCTTGCGCGCTTCGCTCAGTGCCCCCCCGGGTACCCTGCCCACGCAACGAATTTCCAGAGCGCGCCTGCTCGCGCCCATTCCAAACCCCGCCCGCAATGTGTTTTGCGTGGGGCGTAATTATCTGGAGCATGTGCGCGAGGGCGATCTGAAGCGCGGCATTCAAACGCCCATCCCACAGCACCCGCAATACTTCACCAAGCCCCCCAGCACGGTCATCGGCGATGGCGGACCCATTGAAATCGAGCCCTCCGTGTCGGACAAAATCGATTACGAGGTGGAGCTTGCAGTGATCATCGGCACGGCAGTTCGAAATGCCGATGCCGAGGCAGCTATGGCTTCAATTTTTGGATACACGATCATCAACGACGTCACAGCGCGCGATCTGCAGCGTCGGCACGATCAATGGTTCAAAGGCAAGGGGCTCGACACCTTTTGCCCAATGGGGCCCTGGGTCGTTACGCATGATGAAATCGGAGACCCGCATTCGCTCGGCCTGAAGCTTTGGGTCAATGGCGATCTGCGCCAGTCAGACACCACCGCGCATATGCATTTCAAGCTCGGCCAGATCATCGCCGAGCTGTCGCAGGGGATGACGTTAATGCCCGGTGATGTGATCGCCACCGGCACACCGCCGGGCGTAGGGTATGCAATGACGCCACCGCAGTTTCTGCAGGCGGGTGACGTGGTCACCTGCGAGATCGAGCGCATCGGGCGACTCAGCAACCCGGTGCGCCTGCGGAGCAGCTGATCAGTTGCGCTGATCGGGCAGGTGGGCGGTCACGCCCTGCAGCCACGCCGTATCGCCGCTGAGCGTGGTCAGTTCCGCCAAGATTTCCTCGCGAGTTTGGGTCCAGCGCTCGACCACCCGAACGTCGTCGCCGTCGCCCTCCTGGTAGGTGTACTCGAGACGAATACCGTTTGGATCAAAGAAATAGACAGACCATGATCCCGAGCCCACGTTCACAGGCCCAATTACCGGAACCTGGTGCTCATTGAGGCGCTTCAAAAGCACGTCGAACTGCGCCTTGGAGGTCGTAAACGAGCAATGCTGCATGGCTGCGACCGCGTTCCGGTCCACGTCTCCAGGCGCGTCTTTCGGCAGCTCGAAAAAAGCCACCATGGCATCGCCCCCCGCATCAAAAAAATAGTGCCGCAGATTCTCGTAAGGCGGGTTGCCGCGGTTGAGCGGCCCCGCGCCCACCCCGGGTGGCACCCGCAGCGCGTGAATCAGCGGCATGCCCATCACGCGCGTATAGAAGTCGATCGTCATCTTCATGTCGCTGGTGTTCAGCGCCAGATGATGAACGCCACGGCTTGCGGGCTTGGCTGAATGCGTGGCTCGCGCTTTCGCTGGGAGCGTGTCGGTCTGTTTTTGCGTGGTCATGGGTGTCTCCTTTCGACGATCTACGCCGGCACGTCGCCAGCCAGCGTGATTCGATGCATGAGCCTGCGGTAACCGTGATAGTCGTTGACAGGGTTGTGCATGGCGCAGCGATTGTCCCAAAGCGCAACCGAACCCGGCTGCCAGCTGAACCGACAGGTAAATTCAGGCCGCACCTGATGCTCAAACAGATAGCGCAATAAGCCTGCGCTCTCGTCGTCGGTCCATCCCGCGAAGCGCACGGTGTGGGCCGGGTTCACGTAAAGCGCTTTGCGGCCCGTTTCGGGGTGGGTGCGCACCACCGGATGCTCCGAGGTGTAGTCGCGACGGGCCTCAGACCCATCGGTTTTCACCCGGTCTTCGCGGGTTCGCGTGACATCCGCCTTGGCAGATGAGTTAACCGCGCGCATCCCGTTCAGCATGGCGCGCAATCCCTCGGACAAATTTTCGTAAGCGGCGTACATGCTCGAAAACAGGGTGTCGCCGCCGAACGGCGGGAGTTCACGCGCAATCAGCATCGACGCCATGGGCGGCCGCTCGAGGTACACGGTGTCGGAGTGCCATACCGCCCCGAACGCATTCCGCTCATGCTCAAGCTTCTTTACCTCGATGATCCGGGGAAAGTCGGGCAAGCCTTTGACCATCGGGTATTCAACGGGCTCGCCAAAGTGCTCTGCGAAGCGCATGAATTCCGCGGGCGGAAGATCCTGGTCGCGGAAAAACAGCACCTGGTGATCCAGCCAGAGCTTTCGCAGCTCAGCGAATACCTCTTGGCTGCCCAGGGCCGCGCGAAGATTCAGTCCAAGAACTTCCGCGCCGATGGCGCCGGCGATTTTTTTACAGGTGATCATGAGTTGCGTGTGCTCTTCAAGCGAGAACCGTTCACGAAATCGATACTACCGAAGATCAACGCGGTTCGCCTTCCGGGTTCCAGGCGCGCCATGGAAACCGTGAACCTTGGCAACCAAAGAAATGGCTAAAATAGCCACACCACAAAGGAGCCTGACCATGCGAGTGTCCGCCACGGAAGCCAAGAACCAGTTCGGTAGGCTCTGCGCACATGCTAAGCGTGAGCCAGTATTTGTGGAAAAAGCGGGAAAACTCGATACGGTCTTGATGTCCGCTGAGCAGTTCCAGGCACTACAGGCTAACCACGATAAGGTCAGTCGAGCCGCTCGCAAGAAGCGGTTTGAGGCCGAATTCAAAGACTGGATTACAGATCAGAACGCCCGCTATGACGCGTACGGCATCCCGGGCGCCGACCTGCGTCCATGGTGAGAGCGCATGGCCCAGTACGACGTTTTCAGCAACCCCAGTCGCAGCTCGACGGAAGGAATTCCTTACGTCGTGGTCATTCAAAGCGACCTGCTCGACGCTTTGCCCACACGAATGACCGTACCGCTAGCCGTGTTTGATGCCGACATCAAGGTACCTACCGCGCTGTGCCCGGTCATTGTGGTGAAAGGTAAACGACTGGTCGCCCTCGCGCACTACGCTGCGCCCTTGCCCGCCAAGCTGCTTCGGCGCCCCGTCGACAACGTGGCCGCGCAATCGAGCGCGTTGGTTTCGGCAATGGACGCCCTGCTGTCCGGCATCTAGCCGCTTCGGTCCGCGACATTGCAACGCAGGGCCTTCAGCCCCTATAGTCCCTACCGAGCCTGCCAAGGCAACGTATTCGAAGCCGATTGATCGGCCCCACCCCACTCACCAGGAGACCCCATGACACCGGTTCGTCAACTCGCCCTGAAACTGAGCGCGCTCGCCGTCGCCGCAGGGCTGTCCGCCAGCGCCCTCGCCCAGGAAATCCGTATTGGGCTTACAGGAACTTTCACCGGCCCGAACGCATCGGTGGGCATTCCATATCGGAACACGGCTGAAATTTACCCCCCCACGCTCGGTGGCCTGCCGGCACGGTGGATTGTGCTCGATGACGGCGGCGACCCCACCGCGGGCATCAAAAACGCGCGTCGGTTTGTGGATGAAGACAAGGTCGATGCGATCGTCGGGTCCACCTCCACGCCGGTGGCGACAGCCATGTTCGACATCGCCAACGAATCGCGCACGCTGCAGATTGCGATGGCGCCCGTGGCGATTCCGGCGGGCAAAGCCGCCTGGCTGTTCAATATTCCGCAGCCGGTGCCGCTGATGGTGTCGGCCATTGTTGACGACATGAAGCGGCGCGGCATTAAAACTGCGGCTTACATTGGCTATGCCGACGGCTGGGGCGATCTGAACTGGAACGGCTTTAGCAAGCTCGCCGCCGACGCTGGCATCAAAGTGGTGGCTACTGAACGTTTCAACCGCACCGACACATCCGTGACCGCGCAGGCGCTCAAAGTGTTCTCGGCCTCGCCAGGCGCAGTATTCGTGGGTGCCTCGGGTACCCCAGCGGTGCTGCCTCACGTCAGCATCAAAGACCTCGGCTTCAAGGGCCCCATCTATCACACGCACGGCGCGGTGGCGGGCGCGTTCATTCAGTCGGGTGGCAAGGCGGTGGAAGGCGCGCTGATGCCCACGGGCCCGATGGTGGTCACACCCGATTTGCCCGAGTCCAACCCGATTCGCAAGGTCTCCACCGACTTCATCGCGCGCTATCAGGCCAAATGGGGCCCGGGCGCCGTCACGCCGTTTGCCGGGTACGCTTGGGACGCCTACCTGCTGCTCGATGCCGCGGTCGCTGCCGCGGCCAAGTCGGGCGCCAAGCCTGGCACCCCGCAGTTCCGTGCGGCGCTGCGCGATGCGATGATCGCGGGCAACGAGGTGGTCGGTACCAATGCGGTCTATCGCCACACCGACACCGACCGCTATGGCGTTGATG
>CAZORB010000125.1:0-12329 GCA_964581825.1 uncultured Bordetella sp. | reverse complement strand
ATCGATGTCACATCCGATCTGGCCGTGGTGAAGGTACGGGCTGGCGGACCGATCAAGCTTGAGGAAGTCACAGAAGACTTGTGGCTCGCCGGCGTTGCGTCAACCGGAGTGGGCGCAGCAGGCGCGGTCACACTCACCGCGCGCGCGGGCGAAATCCTGGCCTCCGAGCGAAGCGTCGACAGTGCTGTCGTTCATGTGAAGGGCACCGATCTGCGACTGGTATCGGGCCAGTCGACTCAGCCTGACGGCGCGCGCAACCTGGGTACTCTGACCCGGCCTCTGAAGCTGCAGGCGAGCACGCTCGCTGCATCGGCCTACACCGGTCAACAGGCGATCCTCCACGTCGAAAACCAAGGCGATCTGACGCTCTCACAGGCGGACCTCACGCGAGGTCGGTTGCTCGTCAAGACAACTGGCAGTCTGCGCATGACCGATGACATCGGGCTGCAAAGCGATCAAGCCAATCGAATCGAACTCACGGCGGAGGGCGGTGATCAGCTGCTTGAAGGCAGCATCACATCGGGGCTGGGCAGCGTGACGCTGTCGGCTCCCGCAGGGCGGTTGTGGCAGGCAGCGGGTTCAACGATGTTCAACGCAGGTGGCGCGATTGCGATCGCCGCGAAATCGTTTGAGCAGGCTGCGGGCGCCTCGATCTCCAGCCATGCTGAGGCCCAGGGAGGTGATATCTCGATCCATACCGGATTCGGCATGGTGGTTGATGCGATCGATGCGGGCAGCGGCACGCTGCGCCTTACCTCGGATCAGGGAAGCGTGCTCGAGGCAGTCACTAGCCAGGGGGCAGGCGATGCAGGTGCCGAGCTTAAAGCAGCATCCATCGTGCTGGACATCAATGGTTCGATAGGCAGCCCAGGGCGCTGGACTGAGCCGGTGGAGATGTCAGCGAGCCAATTGCAGGCCAGGGTGACAGGCGATGCGATACTCGTCAACGTCGCGCAGCCAGGTCAGACCCTGACTGTGAAGTCGTTCGAGGCTCAGTCGGCAAGCCTGCGGAGCACGGCGAGCACCTTGTCGTTTTCCGGCAATGTCACGCTCGCGCGCGACTCCTATCTGGACGCAGGATCGCAGGGTTCGCTCAGCGTCGCTGACGGTGTAACGGTGAGCGTCAGCCAGGGGGGCTTGAGCCTGCTCGCGGGGCAGGCGATCAGCCTGGGCTCAGGGGGTAAGGTGCTCAGCCACGGTGACTCGTATATCGAGGCCGCCGCGGGTGCGCTCACCATGGCCGACAGCGCGATCGTGCGCAGTCACGGCGGCAACATTCGGCTGTCGGCGGGCACTGATCTGCAACTCGGCCAACTGGACGGGCGGCTGGCCGATGGATCGCTTCAGGCCGAGGGCTCGAGGCTGGGTCTGCTTGCAGGCGGCTCAATTACGCGCGCGCCCAATGCCAGCAGCACCGAGGCCAATCTTCGAGGGGCCGACGCGCTGCTGCGCGCGGGTGCAGGCATTGGTGGGACCACTAATGCGCAGGCGCTTCGCCTGGCCGTGAACCGCGTGTCTGCGCAGGTGACGGGTTCCACGGGAGATATTCGCCTGGTCGGCCAGGGCGCGCTTGAGATCGGCGCAGTCGCTGATCTTCGTCTCGATCGCGTGATGAGCACGGGCCTCAGCGCACCGCTCTGGACGCTTGAGCAGAGTGGCTTGCGTAGCAGCAATGCTGGCGGCGTGTTCGTGGCTGCTACCGGCAGCATCACGGTCATGAGCGACCCTGCGCTGGATGAGGGCGTGGGTATCCAGGCAGGCACTGGCGGCATTACGCTGACCGCGCAGGGCGCAGGCAGCGACCTGATCCTCAACGCAGATCTGCGAGCGGGTCAGGGTGCATTGGCCGGCAACGGTGGCGCGATCACGTTAACGGCTGGGCGCGATATCCGCCAGGCCGCAGGGTCCACCATCGACAGCGGTGGTGCGCCGATTTCACTGGTGGCAGGCGGGCAGATTCAGCTGAGCCGTGTGGCCGCGGCTCCGCACATTGCCGGACTCGCTGATCGCGTAGCTAATTTGCCATCGGGCAGTGATGTGAGCGTGAGCGCGGCGGGCGCAATCAGTCTAAGTACAGCCCTCGCAGCCAATGCGCCGGTACTGGTTGCGCAAAAACTGACCCTGTCGGCGGCCAGCATGGTGCCGTTGACCGTGGCGGTGGATGCGGTCACGGCCAGTGTCACAAGCGGTGCCTTCTCGCTCACCGACCTCGACGACCTGGGCGGCACGCCAGGCGGTCTGTACGTAATCGATGTCAGCGCAGCAGGCGCTGTTTCCGTGCAGACCGAGGGCCCGCTCAGCGTAACCAAGCTGCGCACCTCAAGCAACCAAACGGTGAGCCTGAGCTCTCTGCTGGGCGATGTGGCCCTGCTTGCCAGTGCGGCGCTGGACGCACTTCAATCCGATCTCGGTGAAGTGAGCGTAGTGGCGGCCGGGGTGATCAGCAGTAGTCGTCTCTTTACCGGGCGCCAGCGCACGGAATACCGCTCGGGCGGCGCGTTGCGCCTGGGTGAGCAGGTGGATTTTGCAGAGGGCGCGGCGCGTGTTCACGTTCCTGCGGCCAGCCTCGCCACGGCGCTCCAAACCAATACGCTGATCCTGAAAAGCGACATTACGCTGAGCCTTCCGGTGTCCGTTGCAAACAGCAGCCTGCCGCGCGGGACGGTGAGCACCACCCTGAGCGCACGCGATGGGATTTTCGTGAGCGCGCTGGGGCTTACGCAGATTGATCAGCTGCAGGCTGCTGGCACCCTGACGGTGATCGCCCCCCGGCTGATGTCGGTCGTACCGGGTGTGTTGACCGGGGGGCTTGAATCCGCGGTCCTTGATCAGATGGATGGCGCGGACCAGGCGGCCGCCCAGTCGGCAAGCAGTCCGGCGCTCAATCTTCCAGGCAGTCTGGTGGTAAGCCCGGGCATTCCCAGCGAGGTGATCTTCCCGCTCGATGCCTTTGGCTCAGGCACCAACACCATAACCGTCACGCTGACTGGCGAGGCGGGCAGCAGTCTGCAGGCGCAGCCGCTTTCCGGGATTGCGATCACCGGTTCGAATGAGAGCACGTCTCGCAGCTTTACAGGCAAGGCCTTTGCACTCGGGCAGTACTTCAACGCACCGGGACGCGTCACCTACATCGTTGCAGGAGATCAGGCGCTCACGGTTCAGGTGAAATCTGGTGAGGCCACGTCGACCGCGCGAATCCCGCTGTTCGGCGCGCCCGACAGTCAGGTGGCTGGGCCTGCATTCGTCCAGCTGCCGGGGCGACTCTTTGTAACACCCGACCGGGCCTCGCAGCTGGTCTTCACAGGCGCCGAACTCTCGGGGTCTGGCGCGCTCACGCTGCTCATCACTGCAGCGGCCGGTACGCTCGCCGGCAGCAGCGCGGCGGGTGTCGTGGTTGGGGGCACAGCCACAGCGCTCACACTCACCGGAGCGGCTGAAGCCCTGACAGGTTATATCGCGCAACCGGGGGGCGTGCGCTACACGGGCGCGGCCACGGCCATCGGGCTTCGGCTCTCCGACAGCACAGGCGCGCTCAAGGCCGAAACGCAGATGCCGCTCGCGGTACCCACACAGCCCACCAGCACGGTGAGCAGTGGCGCAATGGTGCTGCCCGTTGAGATTTACACGACCCCAGGCGTCTGGGCGCCGGTGGTACTGGACGCCGCGGCCTTGTCAGGCGCTGGCACCTTGAACGTGGATATTTTTGCGCCGAACTCCAAGCTGCAATGGAGCGGTGGCAACACACCCGCTTCCG
The DNA here is from genome assembly GCA_964581825.1 of uncultured Bordetella sp. Classification (GTDB taxonomy): domain Bacteria; phylum Pseudomonadota; class Gammaproteobacteria; order Burkholderiales; family Burkholderiaceae_E; genus SYIM01. Next base: position 8,575 of record CAZORB010000125.1, on the reverse strand, counting down.
GCGTATCGGTGGCAAGTGGGCAGAGCTTCACCAAGACGTCCGACGCCACCGCGTATACCGCCACACGCTTCAGCGGCAGCGCTCAGGCGCTCAATGCCTTCTTCAGCACGCCCGGCGCGCTGCGCTACGACCCGAGCTTTGACGGCAACCTGCGCATCGCGCTGCTAGGCACCATGCCGGTGACAGGCAGCATTCTGATCACCACCATCGCTTCAGAAGGGAGTGTGACCGGTCCCGCGAGCATGGCACTGAGACTGCCGCAGGCGCTCACCGTGACAGCCGATGTGGCGTCCTCGCTGGTGATCGGCCCGGCCCTGAGTGGCGATACCGCTGCGGGGATCTATGCGCTTACGTTAACGGCGGGTACCGGCACGCTCACAGCTCATTCGGCTGCACCGTTGAACGTCAGCGCCGTGGCTCAGGGCATACGGTTGAGCGGCTCGATCGCTGCAATCAACACCTATCTTAGCTCGGGCCAGCTGAGCTATCAGGGCGCAGGCAACGTGGCGCTCTCGGTCAGCCTGGCATTGGATTCCAAAGCGCTTCTGAGCGCCAGCAGCCAGCTGGTGGCGGCGATCGCCGCGCAGCCTGCACTCACGGTTGTTCAGACGCAGTATGTGATTCCCGGCACCGCCTCGCCGGTAACCCTGGGGGCTGATCCGCTAGCGGGTACCGGGCAGCTCACGCTGCTGCTTGAGGCAGCATCAGGCAGCGTGTTGGCGGCGGTGGATGGGTCGCTCACCGATAGCCAGGCCGATGCCCATCGCGTGCAGCTGGTGGGAAGTGCCGCAACGCTGAATACCTATCTCGCGTCCGGGTTCGTGCGCTATACCGGTTCGGCTGGCAATTTGAAGGTGACGCTCACCAGCGCCGATGGCAAGCGCTCGGCAGAGGCCAGCGTGGCCTTGACGGGAGTCACCCTGACCGAGACTGGCCAGCTGCCGGTGCTGGGTCTGTCATTGCCGCAGTCAATCGTCACCACACCCGGTATTGCGTCGGCGCTGGTGCTGCTCGGATCGCCACTCACACTGGTGAGTGGCACGGTGTCCGGCACCTACACGCTGACCTTCGCAGTGGGTTCGGGTGCGCTCACCGCACGCGATACCGTGCTCGATGCGCTGCCCGACAGCGACGCAAGCGGAGCCACCCTTGCCCTCACCGGCACGCTCTCCCAGCTCAACAGCTATCTGGCGTCAGGACTGCTTACTTACACGGGCAACGGTGCGGCCTTGAACGTGGTGTTACAGCAGGGCACGCAATCAACCCAGGGCGCCGTCCAGCTGCAGGCAGCCACTGCAGCCACCTCGCCGTACATGTCAGTGCCCGCGTATCTGACCATCAGTACGAATGTTGCGAGCGGGTTGGATTTTGGCGGGGCGTCGCTGGGTACGGCTGCCGGGACGACCAAGCTGATCCTGAGCGTCGCATCGGGGACCCTGGCGGTGAACAATCCGCCCTCGGGCATTCAGGTGACCGGCGCCGGGACCACGTCGCTCACGCTCACGGGCAGCACCTCGCTTCTCAACACTCTGATGGATGAGGGCTCGATCCGATTTACGGGCACCGGATCGCAGACGCTGACGGTTCGCATCGAAGACGCCAGCGCGCCGACCCGCTATGTTGAAACGGTCATCGATCTGGTGGATATCTCTACGCCCGTGGCGCCGCCGGCAATCGTGAGCGTATCGCGCGGGGTGAACATCACCGGTGGATCAACGACCGATCTGGTGTTCTCAACAGTCGACTTCAGCGGTTCAGGAAACCTGACGCTGACACTTGCAGTGACTGCAGGCTCACTCGCCGTTAATCTCACCGGCACAGCTGGCATCACGGCGTCGGGGTCTGGCACGCAGCTGCTGTCGCTCACTGGTACGGCAGATGGCCTCGAGGCCCTGCTCAAAGCCTTCGGCAGGGTGTCTTACACGGGTGAGGGTAGTGCGCTCACCCTGACGCTTGCGCAGACCTCGGATCTCACGCGCAAGGCATCGGTGGTGATCAGTCTGGATGTCACCGCGATCGCGAGCGCCGATGTCCAGACGGTTGCCCCGGCCATGACCCTGCCGGTGTCGGTGGCGGTGTTTCCGGGCGAATATCCCGTGCTGAAATTCGGTGCGAGTGCCTTCCAGGGAAGCGGCACGCTGACGGTCGATTTGAGCGCCACGCCTGCGCAACTCGTTTTGCCGGGGTCGTATAGCGGTGTGACCTGGGCGGCCCAAGGTTTAACCGATACGCGATTCACCGGCAGCGCCACGGCGCTGACCGGGCTTTTCAATAGCGGCACTGTTCGTTATTCAGGATCGGCCACCAGCCTGACCGTGAAGAGCGGTGGGGCGGAGTCCAAGGTGCTGATCGGCTTCACGGGTGCGGCGCGAACGGTTCAGGGCGCGAGCCTGAGCCTGCCCACCCAGATCAATGCGACTCAGGGTACGGTCAACGTGCTGCTGGGCAATGCGCTGACGTATACAGGGTCGGGCACAGTCAGCGTCACGCTGTCCGTGCCCGACAACATCTTCCTGGATTACGGGCAGGGCCTGAACCAGCTGCAGACCAATGGCGCGGTCGTCGCTGGTCAGGTGGCGCTTCGTTCACTGACGCTCACGGGCACGGTGTCGCAGATCAACGCGATCTTGAGTGGCTCAAATGGCAAGGTGACGTACACCGGCGCCACGACCAACCTGGTGGTGAAAGCTACTGTGACCCCGGCCGAGGGCGGGCAGGTAGTCAATCAGGGGCTTGTAGCCCTGCACACACAGGTGTTCTACCTGTCGACGCTTACAGTTCCCTCAGGGTCGAACCTGAGCGGCAGGTTGCGATTGGTTGTAACGGCCGGAGATGTGACGGCTTCCAGCAGCTTCGCAGACTTCCTGACCACAACGCCGGGTACGCTCAGTATTACCAGCGCGAGCCCGTTCACGCTGCTTGGCGATACGAACACGCTAACGAACTACCTGATCCAACGTGGCCTGTATTACAAAGGTACCAGTAACGCGACCATCTCCTACCGGATTGATGCGGAGTCCACGTCGGGTGCTTGGACCTCAGGCACCGTCAGTTCCACCCAGGTGACCGCGAGCCAGACCTTCAGCGGGACTCAGGCGCCACCCGCGATCGCTCAACTACCCACGCAGATGTGGGTGAGTGCCCAGGGTACCGTACCACTCGCCTTCACCGGCGCCTCGCTGGCAGGGGGCGCTGGCAATTACACGTTGACCGTGAGCCTCGCGAATGCGCCGGCTAATGGTCAAGGCCTGAGTATTGTCGACGCATCCGGCACCGTTCTGGCGACTGCGGTTCAGTCTGCCAGCCTCACCGGTTCGCTTGCATTGATCCAGGCGCTTCTTGCGGGCACGGCAGGTTCGGTCCGCTACCTGGGGTCAGGCGGCACACTCACGGTTTCGGTAGTGCGGGCGGACAATGCTTTCGCGGTAGCGAGCGCTTCAGTGGAGCTGAGTGTGTCGAGCGGGTCGGCGAACCAGACTGTCCAGGGTGCAAGCCTGACGCTGCCAAGTACCATCACCTCAACATCGATTTTCGCCACCAACCTGAACCTGGGCTCTGCGGTGAGCTATGCCGGCTCGGGCACGGTGAAGGTCACAGTTTCTGTGCCTGCGGGCAGCTCGGCCCGTCTCTCCAGGCTTGACGCCAGTGGCGTTGCCGTGACTGGGCAATCGGGCCTTACCTCGCTCACCCTGACCGGTACGGTGACGCAGATCAACGCCGTTCTGGGCGGGACAAACGGCAGGGTCGTGTTCACACCGTCTGCTTCCATCAATCAGTCCTATAGCCTGATCGTAGCGGTAACCGTTGAGCAGCCCGGTGGTCAGTCGGTGACGACGCAGTCGCAGATGACTGTGAACACTGGCCTGGGTGTGTCGGTCTACCCTGATGTCTCCTTTGGTCAATATTCGGGTGAGACCGTTTATCTGACTGTCGATGGTGACTACATTATGAGCTCGGTGGGGAGCTCGCCTACATCTCCGACAACACAGAGTCGGATTCAATGGAGTGGAACCTGGGCCAGTATTGACTATTACAAATCTCTAGGGTCCATCAAATATTATGGCAGTGGCTCAGGAAACGTAATATCGGTGACCGGTTACTGGTATGCCGGTTGGTGGTACAACGGTGGCGTGCAGCCGGTGTGGGCGTACGCCAACACTTCGTCGTCGGGCAGCCAAACTCCCCCCGCCATCGTGGCTTTGCCAACCCAACTCTGGGTAGGTGACGGAGCCCTCACCAAGCTTGCCTTCACCGGCGCAGACCTCTCGAATTTCACCGGCAATTTAACGCTCACGGTCAGCCTGCCCGCGGCACCGTCTGCGGGACAGGGCCTGACGCTGACCAATTCGTCCAATGTGGTCACCACCGCCTCGGCGCAGTCGCTCAGCTTTACCGGCACGGCCGCCGCCATCGAGGCCCTGCTTGCCGGCACCGCGGGTTCCATCAGCTACAAGGGAAGCGGCGGGACGCTGAACGTAAAAGTGGCGAGCGTTGCGAGCGCGTCTTCGTTCGCCAGCGCCAACGTGACCCTTGCGGTGGCCCCGCAGGCCGCGGCAACGGCTTCGCCCAGCATGGTGGTCCCCGCCCGGGTGGGCCGTGCCATCGGCTCGCCCGTGGTGCTGACCGCGCAGGTTGCAGACGGCTTCAAGTTCATCGGAGAGGGCACGCTTGACGTTGATTTGCTTGCCGCGCCTGGCTTCTTCGGCTTGTGGGATGCCGGCTTGAGCGCGCTGGGCATCGTAAAGTCCGGTCTCGATTCGACGGGTACTCCGGTGGCGATTGGTGATGCATCCGCTACGACGCTGCGTTTGAGCGGCTCGGCGCTGGCGCTCAATACACTGTTCGGCGTGTCGGGCGCAGTGCTGTTCGATGCCGACGCCGCAAACGCTGCCAGCCTCGATGTTCGGCTCAAGCAGCGCGGCGAGACCGTCTCGATCGCACTGCCTGCCTTCGCGTCCCAGGCGACGGTCATCGTCAGCGGACCGCAACTGTCGCCGCCTATGTCGTTCAGGATCGAGCCCGATCAGACTCAGGCGCTTGCCTTTGCGAGCGACCCCATCAGCTATACGGGCGGGTCAAGCGACGAGTTGTCGCTGTCGGTGGGCAGTGGCCAGGGCGTGCTGTCAGCCAGCGCATCGGGCACTGTGAAGGTGGAGACCGCGAGCGGGACAGCACTGACCCTGAAGGGCACCGCCACGCATCTCAATGCCTTCCTTCGCGCGGGCCATCTCAAGCTGCAATCCTCCGCCGCCACCACGGTGACTTTCAGCATCGCGGGCCAGGCAGCCAATGGCGCTGTGGTGACCGAATACACCAGCACCCCCGTCACCGTGAAGTCGGGTGCGCAGCAAACCATGGTCGCGTTGACAGCGCCCGCGTCGATCGCAGCCAATGCCGCGATTGCCTCACCCTTGTCGTGGACGCAGGATCTGCTCGGGTTCGCGGCCAACGCGGTGACCGTCACCCTCACGGCGCCCCCCGGCACGGTCTGGCAGGCGCTCGATGACGGCGTTGGCAATGCCGATGGGGTGACCCCCAACATTGCCAACCACACACTGACCTTGAGCGGTGCAGCGTCAGCCATCAACACCTATCTTCGCAACACGGGTGCGGTGACCTACCGCGGTGGCGCAGGGTCGGTGACTATCGAGTCGGTGGCAGGAAGCCTGCGCGGGCGCACCAGTATCACGGCAGCCGTGCCCACGCTCAAGGCGTCGCCGCAACTCAGTGTGCCAGGGTCCCTGCAGGTATTGCCGGGGGCCGCCAGCCCGGTTCGGTTTGGCAGTGATCGACTCGTCTATACAGGCTCAGACAACCTGTCGATGACGATCGCGAGCACCGTGGGTCAATGGAGTGCAGCCACTGATACGCTGGTGTCGTCGATGCTCGCTCAAAATGGGCGAAGCGTCACGCTCACCGGCACGGCTGACCAGATCGATGCCTATCTGTCGGCCAGCAAGCTCTCCCTGACCACGACCGAAGCGGCTACGCTCGACCTGAGCGTGGCAAGCGTGGGCAGTGCAGCCTTGCAGGCGGGCGCCTCAGTTAACATGACGCTCGCGACAGCCACCGCATCAGCGCTTGCGAGCCCGGTGCTTACCCTTCAGGACCGCTACCTGCTCAACACGCAGACCGATGATCTGGTGCTGCCGGTTGCGCCGCTGTCTGCGTCCACCTCAACAGTGACATTGGAGTTGATCGCGAGCGCGGGGCTATCCGCGACGGCGCGTGCGTCGACTGGTGTGACGATTACCAACGTCAGCGGTCAAATCACGCTGTCCGGCACGGCCAATGTACTGAATACCTATCTCACCTCGGCCGGTGGCCTGAGCCTGACCGGTGCCGGCACGCTCGCGTTCAAGGCGAACCAGGGCTCGGGGTCGTCGCTTCGCAGTGCGGGCAGCACGCTCGTTATTCAGGGCTACTCGGCCGTACAGACGCCGGTGATCGGTGAGCTGCGCGCGATCCTGCCTATTACCCCCAACCTTGCTTCGACGCTGATGTTTGGCTCGGCGGTGAGTCTGTCGGGAACGGGCTCGCTCACCCTGACGCTTGCGCTTTCCGGTGGATCGCCCTCCGGCGCGTTGGCGGTGGTGCCTGCGGAAGCCGATAACGTCACCGTTGGCGGAACCCCGCAGGCGCTCGCGCTGACCGGCACTGCGGCGGATCTGCAGGCATTGCTGTCGTCCTCAAGGCTGCAATACACCGGCCCGGCCACCTCGCTTAGCGTGGCGCTTGCGAATGCCCACGGATCATCGAATCTGAACGTCACGCTGGCAGCGCTGCCCGCTCAGCCCAACAGCCGGGCGGCAATGGGCGTGGCGCTCACGCTGCCCGCGTCCCGTGTCTTCAATACCGGCGCGACCAGTGACGTGGTGTTGGGCAGCCAGGTGCTGACGGGTGAAGCCTCTGCGGTGAGCCTGAATCTTTCGGCAGCCCACGGAACCCTGACTTGGATGACGCCGGACAACTCGGGCCTGCAGATCAGCGATGACAACGGTGCGCTGTCTCTGCAGGGAAGCGTGGCGGACATCAATCGTTATCTGGCTACGGCCGGCAACGTGAAGCTCAACACCGGCGCGGCCACTACGCTCACCGTGCGGGCAAACGCGAGCGGTGTGGTCACCACGGGCACGGTATCCATCACGCTCAACGCCTTCTCGGACGCTGCTGCGCCGATGTCAACGCCAGTGCTGCGGCTGCCCGACTCGTATCGGTTGCCTGTCAATGTTCTGGTTCCGCTCACGATGCTGGATGGAACCGTGAGTGGAGTTGGAACGCTGACCCTGGCACTCAAAGTGGACGCAGGGCTCTTCAGGGTCAGCGGCATCACTCCCTCGGGTGTCGAGATCTCGGGTTCCGACAGCGCGACGCTGACGCTCAAGGGCAACGCGCAGGCACTCAACGCGTTCTTGTCGGCGCCTGGAAGGGTGCTGTACCAGGGCGCGCTGTCAACGGTGCTGACCGGGACGCTGTCGTCTGCCGACACGCCTTCCCGCACAGCCATGGCACGTGCCGGCATCTCGATTACCAGCCTGCCCACGACCACGCCTACGCTCAGGCTCAGTCTGCCCACGGTGTTCGACATGCCCACGAGCGCGCGCACGCCGCTCACCCTGCCAGCCGATATTCTGACCAGCGCGGGCGGAAGTGGCTCTGCCACGCTCACCTGGACCGAGTCGGGTTCGGGTCAGCTCGAGGCTACCGCAGGTGTATTCAACGGGGTCACGGTAACGGTCACCCAGGACGGGTCACGCGAAACCATCATCATGACTGGCACCCCGTCGGCACTCAATGCCTATCTGAGTGCGGCTGACAGACTGCACTACACCGGCGCACCCACCCGCGTGACCCTGGCCGCGGTACAGGGGGAGGCCTCTGCGAGCGCAAGAATCCGGCTGGGCACCCTCCCATCGAACGAGACCCTGACGGTTCGCAACCTGGTGACTGCCCCGGCTGGCCTGCTCAGCTTCACATCCGACCTGGTGATCGACGATGCCGGGCTGCTACGGCGTGGCGTTCAGGACGGCGGCAGTGTGCAGGTGCGTACTACTGGCAGCATCACCTTGCGTGACGTTACCCTCAGTCTCGCGACCGTCAATCTACAGGCGGGCGGTGCGGTGCGCGGCAGGCTGTCGCTCTTTGGGGGCGTCAGCAACCTGACCCTTCAGGCCGGTACCGATATCGATGTCATTAATCTGTCCAGCCAGGCACTCACAGTCGGGTCGCTGAGCGCGGGCAGTGACGGCATGCCTGGCAGCATTCGCCTTCGAACGGGTTCGGGCATGACCGTGACCGGCGCGGTAAGCGGCTACGGTGGCAAGGTACTGCTTGAGGCAGGCGGCGGTCCGCTGATTCTCAACAGCCAGATCGATGCAAGCACCGTTACGCTGGAATCATCGGGTGCGATCCAAACCGGTGCCAGTGGTCGGGCCCGCGCGGATTCGCTGCAGTTCTTTACCGCTGGCGGCACGGTGGGTGCCGTCAACAGTCCTTTCCAGGTGGATCTGAAGGGCGAGATCAACAGCGTAGGTGGCCGCGTCAGTGGGTCCTTGTACCTGAACGAACAGTCCGG
>CAZORB010000124.1:0-12377 GCA_964581825.1 uncultured Bordetella sp. | reverse complement strand
TCTCCTTCGTCGACACCGAACTCTTTATCGAGCTGGTTCATATACCTGGCGTAATACCAGATGATCCAGACGTACACGACAAGCGAGCCTTGGGCACCTACCCAGAACGCGAACGGCCACCCAAAGAAATTAAAGCTGAGATCGCGCGCGAAATAGCCAATAACGAACGTGACGATGAACCACAAGGCCAGCAGGATCGCTGTGATCCTGAGGTTCCTTGACCAGTATTCCTGGCGTCTTGAGTCGGATTGCATGGATCCTCCTGGAGTTACGAAAACGACATTGCGAACAACGCCGGCAAATAGCAGGCTGAACGACTAGTCGGTCAGCCCAGCATCGATCCCGGTTTCGCGCTGTAGCTGCCGCGCCACCTGGGGTTCGAATCCTGACAACTGCAAAATAACTTTCCTGGCCTCGTCGCGACGACCGAGCCGGTTGAATGCATGGGCCAGCTGATAAAAGCCATACGGCGAAAGCGGCTGCAAACGCGTGTTGGCTCGTAGCGGCTCAAGTGCGTCTTCCACTCGACCGAGCTTGATCAATGACAAGCCTTTGCCGTAAAGCGCCTGATCAAGCTTCGGATTGATTTCGAGGGCACGATCGAACGACGCGAGCGCTTCGTCGTGGAGATCATCCTGCTGCAACAGAAATCCGAGATTGAAATGGATGTAGGCTTGCGACGCGTCGAGCGCAATTGACTGCCTGAGCAGCAGCACCGCGCGTTCGCGCCTTCCGGCCGAAGCATGAAGACCTGCCACTGTTGCAAGTACCAGCGGATCGCTGGGCCTTATCGCCTGTATGCGCTCCCAGTATTCGAGCGCCATCTCTGGCTGGCGAAAAAACGTTGACCAGGTTGCCATCTGCCGCAGGTACCAGACCTTGAGCGCGCTCACAGCAACCCCGCCTCGTGCGCGAGCACCACCTGCCAGAATTTCAGCGCGACCCAGAGCCAGAACAGCAGAAAAAACGTGACGGCGGGAAGGTGCTGATCGACCACAAACTTGGGCGTGATGGCCCGCACTGGACGAACGACTGGCCCCGTGAGAAAGCGAAAAAAGCGATAGATCGGGTTGCCCTCGTGCCTGCCAAAGCTGAGCAGAAACACCAAGCCCTGCCCCACAAGCAGCAACCCTGCAAACTCGACCAGTGCCTTGGCGAAAGTAACCGCCGTGAGCATTCTCGCTCCTCCTAGTACTCATCAGTCGCTTCTCCGACGACTTGTTTGTTCCCTGAATCTGCTCCCCGGTCGTTGATGCGCCGGGAGGCGCAAGATGATACCCGCGCCTGTGTGTTTATTAATTCGTTTGCTTCAGCTGCTCAAGAATTGCCGGGTTCTCAAGCGTTGAGGTGTCCTGCGTGATGGCCTCACCCTTGGCAATTGCACGCAGCAGACGGCGCATGATCTTGCCTGAACGTGTCTTGGGAAGGTTGTCACCAAAGCGAATATCTTTGGGTTTGGCAATCGGCCCGATCTCTTTACCCACCCAGGCGCGAAGTTCGTCGGCGATTTTGCGCGCGTCCTCGCCAGCGGGTCGGGCCTGCTTCAAAACCACAAATGCCACGATGGCTTCGCCGGTGAGATCGTCGGGTCGCCCCACCACTGCCGACTCAGCCACCAGCGGGTTGGCAACCAGCGCAGATTCGATCTCCATGGTGCCCATCCGATGGCCGGACACGTTCAGCACATCATCGATCCGACCTGTGATGCGGAAATATCCTGTGTCGCGATCGCGAACCGCGCCGTCGCCCGCCAGGTAGTAGCCCTTGAGCTCCGGAGGGAAGTAGCTCTTGCGGAAGCGATCAGGATCGCCCCAGATGGTTCGGATCATGGAGGGCCAGGGCTTCTTGACCACCAGAATTCCGCCCGACCCGTTGGCGATGTCACCGCCCACTTCGTCAACGATGGCGGCGGCAATGCCCGGTAAAGGCAGCGTGCAAGAGCCTGGCACGAGCGGTGTCGCCCCCGGAAGCGGCGTGATCATATGGCCGCCGGTTTCGGTTTGCCAGAATGTATCGACGATCGGGCAGCGTTCGTTACCAACGCTGCGGTAGTACCACATCCAGGCTTCTGGATTGATCGGCTCACCAACGGACCCGAGCAGACGCAATGACGACAGGTCATAGCGCTGCGGGTGGGTGGTCGGGTCGGCGTTGCAAGCCTTAATCAGCGACCGGATTGCGGTGGGCGCGGTGTAAAAAATAGTGGCTTTGTGTTTTTGAATCATGTCCCAGAAACGGCCCGCATTGGGGAACGTGGGAATGCCTTCAAACACAATTTCAGTGGCGCCGCAGGCAAGCGGTCCGTACACGATGTAGGTGTGACCGGTAACCCAGCCAATGTCCGCCGTGCACCAGAAGACATCGTGCGGCTTGATGTCAAAGGTCCACTTCATGGTGAGCGCGGCATGCAGAATGTATCCGCCCGACGCGTGCTGCACACCTTTGGGCTTACCGGTAGAGCCCGAGGTGTACAAAATAAAGAGCGGATGCTCAGCGCCCACCCACTCAGGTTCGCACACGTCAGACTGACCCGCCTCGACCTCTGTCCAGGTGACATCGCGCCCCGCCTGCATCGCCACGGCCGCGCCGGTGCGCTGATACACGACCACCTTACGGACCGATTCGCAGCCGCCCAGCGTAAAGGCCTCATCAACCGCTGGCTTCAAGGGAATCTTTTTGCCCCCACGCACCTGCTCATCGGCGCAGATGACCCAGGAGGCCCCTGCATCCTGAATACGCTCCTGCAGGCTTTTAGCCGAGAAGCCGCCGAACACAACCGAGTGGATAACGCCGAGCCGTGCGCAGGCCTGCATCGCGACGACGCCCTCGACCGACATTGGCATGTAGATGATCGCGCGGTCACCCTTCTTGGCGCCAAGCGCCTTCAAACCGTTAGCGAAGCGACACACCCGCTGCAGCAGCTGGCGGTAAGTAACGTTGGAGACCGTGCCATCGTCGGCCTCAAAAATAAGCGCGACTTTGTTCTCGACCGGCGTACCCATATGGCGGTCGAGACAGTTGTAAGAAACATTCAGCTCGCCGTCTTCGAACCATTTGAAGAAAGGGGCGTTAGAGTCGTCGAGTACCCGGGTAAACGGTTTTTTCCAGATGACCTGCTCGCGTGCAAGCCTTGCCCAAAACGCTGCATGGTCGGCCTCAGCCTCGCGGCACAACGCCTGGTATGCCGCCATCCCCGAGACAGTCGCCGACTGAACGAATGACTCAGCGGGCGGGAAAACCCTGTGCTCTTGCAGGATCGACTCGATGTGCGCGCTCATCCTGATCTCCGGAAATATTGCTTGGGGCACACGTCCCCTTTTTTAGTTGGGTCGGATTATTAGACCGGAAGTCTTACGCTGGGCTTACGAACGGCACGGGCCTGTTCGTCTTACCTTCGACGAAGCGCACCAAGGGAATTCCCGAATTCGGCTAACATTCCGACCCTTTCCGGCTGGTTCAGCGCCGGCTTATTTCTTCCGAACCCCCCCTTGGCGCGGAGCCCACTGTGTCAGACCCGCAAGATCGACCTGGATTGATACCCCGTATAATTTTTTCCAGCCGCTGGCTGCAGCTTCCGCTTTACCTCGGGCTGATCATCACGCAGATTGTGTACGTGGTGCTGTTCGTCGAAGAGCTTGCCCACCTGGTCGAACTGCTGTGGCATCCACAGGCACTTGATGAGTCGATCGAGCGCCTGGGCTTGACCGAACGCAGCAAAGAAACGGTGATCATGATCATCGTCCTGTCGCTGATTGACGCGGTGATGATCTCGAATCTGTTGATCATGGTCATTATCGGTGGGTACGAAACCTTTGTGTCGAGGCTTCGACTTGGCGGACACCCCGATCAGCCCGAGTGGCTCTCCCATGTCAACGCGAATGTACTGAAGGTAAAGCTCGCCACCGCGATTATCGGTATTTCGTCGATTCATCTTCTGAAGAGCTTCATCTCTGCCGGCACGCTGACCGACAAAACTCTGCTTTGGCAAACCGTCATCCACGGCATGTTTCTGTTGTCGGCCATCGCGATTGCATTAATCGACCGGCTGATGCTCGTTCCGCACGCCGCCAAGGGTAAGTCTGGCGGTGGCCACGGTTCGCACTGACCTATCTAAAAGAAAAGGGAGTCCCAAATGAGCGTGATCCGCCGCGATGACCTGATCGAGTCGATCGCCGCCGCGTTGCAGTTCATCAGCTACTACCATCCGGCCGATTACATCCGCCATCTTGCGCGGGCACGAGAGCTCGAGCAGAGCCCTGCTGCCCGCGATGCGATCGACCAGATCCTGACGAACTCGCGCATGTGCGCCGAGGGGCATCGTCCGCTTTGCCAGGACACGGGGATCGTCAACGTGTTCATGAAGGTCGGGATGGGCGTGCGCTGGGAAGGTTTTCCCGGATCGGTCACTGACGCGATCAATGAAGGCGTGCGCCGCGGCTACATGCACCCCGACAACCTGCTTCGTGCCTCGATCGTGGCCGACCCTCAATTCGAGCGCAAAAACACCAAGGACAACACGCCTGCCGTCGTGCATATGGAACTGGTGCCCGGAGACAAGGTTGAAGTGATTGTTGCCGCGAAAGGCGGCGGCTCAGAGAACAAATCAAAGTTCGTCATGCTCAATCCGTCAGACAGCCTGGTGGACTGGGTGTTGAAGACGGTTCCCACCATGGGTGCGGGCTGGTGCCCACCTGGCATGCTGGGCATCGGCATTGGCGGCACTGCTGAAAAAGCGATGCTGATGGCTAAAGAATCGCTGATGGACCCGATCGACATGGCTGACCTGCTTGCACGCGGTCCGTCAAACAAGCTCGAAGAGCTTCGCATTGAGCTGTACGAAAAGGTCAATGCGCTGGGCATCGGCGCCCAGGGCCTGGGCGGACTCACCACCGTGCTCGACGTCAAGATCAATACCTACCCCACCCACGCTGCGTCCAAACCCGTGGCAATGATTCCGAACTGTGCGGCCACGCGTCATGCGCATTTCACGCTCGATGGCTCAGGCCCCGCGTTCTGCGAACCCCCAAGCCTTGACGATTGGCCCAAGGTCAATTGGACACCTGACTCGCAATCGCGGCGGGTCAACCTCGATACGCTCACGCGTGAGGAAGTGGCCTCATGGAAGCCTGGCGAGCGGTTACTGCTCTCCGGCAAGATGCTCACCGGCCGCGATGCGGCTCATAAGCGAATCGAAGACATGCTGGCCCGAGGCGAAAGCCTCCCGGTTGATTTTCGCAATCGCGTGATCTACTACGTCGGCCCCGTGGATCCAGTGCGAGACGAAGTTGTCGGGCCAGCCGGCCCCACCACTGCCACGCGCATGGACAAGTTCACCGAGACCATGCTTGCCAAAACCGGTCTGATTGCAATGATTGGTAAAGCCGAGCGCGGCCCGGTGGCCATCGAGGCCATTCGTCGCCACCAGGCCGCTTACCTGATGGCGGTTGGCGGCGCGGCTTATCTTGTGTCCAAGGCAATCCAGACATCCCGAGTCGTAGGATTTGCTGACCTTGGCATGGAAGCCATCTACGAGTTCGAGGTACGCGACATGCCCGTCACGGTTGCCGTCGACGCTGCAGGAACCTCGGTTCACATCACAGGTCCGCGCGAATGGCAGACTCGCATCGGCAAGATTCCTGTTGTAACGGCCTGATCCGTGATGAACGACATCGTTGCCGCCGACGGCAATAAGCTTGCTCAGCTGATTGCCTCGCGGGCTGTGTCCTGCCGCGAGGTGATGACCGCGTTCCTGGACCGCATTGAGGCGGTCAATCCGTCTGTCAATGCCATTGTCGCCTTGCAGCCGCGCGACGACCTTCTCGCGCAGGCCGATGAGCGAGACCAGCAGCTGTCGCGTGGTCAGTCCTGCGGTTGGATGCACGGCTTTCCTCTCGCGGTCAAAGACCTGGCCCACACCGCCGGAATCGTCACCACGCTGGGGTCGCCGATTTTCCGCAACCATGTACCGGTGGCCGACAGCCTGGTGGTTGAACGAATGAAGCGGGCAGGCGCCATCATCATCGGCAAAACCAATACGCCTGAATTCGGGTTGGGCTCGAACACCTACAACACCGTGTACGGCGTCACGCGTAATCCTTATGAGCCCTCGCGCTCCGCGGGCGGGTCAAGCGGGGGGGCTGCCGTTGCGTTGGCGTTGCGCATGCTTCCCGTTGCCGATGGCAGCGATATGGGTGGCTCGCTTCGAAACCCTGCAGGCTGGAATAACGTCTTCGGATTTCGCCCATCGTTCGGGCGTGTCCCCAAACTGCCGGAGTTTGATGTTTTCGGCCAGCAGTTAGGCGTTGAAGGGCCCATGGCGCGGTCGGCCGCCGATCTCGCGCAACTGCTTGCGATTCAGGCGGGCCATGATCGGCGCAGTCCGCTATCTTTGAGCGACGACCCCTCCCCCCTTGCACGACCGCTTGAGCCCCCTCGGCTCGGGCTCAAAATAGGTTGGCTGGGTTCGCTTGATGGTCATCTGGCGCTGGAGCCGGGCATTACCGAAGTCTGCGAGGATGCACTGCAAACCTTGGTCACGCTGGGCTGCGAAGTCGAACCTGCGCGTCTGGGCTTTGACGCTGAACGGCTCTGGCAGGCTTGGATTGTTCTTCGCAGCATGCTCGCGGGTGGCGCGCTCGCGGCACACTACCTCGATCCAAAACGCCGGGGGTTGCTGAAGCCCGAAGCGGTCTGGGAAGTCGAGCAGGGTTTGCGGCAAAACGCGCATGACATTTATCGCGCATCAGTCGCGCGGAGCGACTGGTATCGCGCGGCGCTGGCGCTCTTCGAACGCTATGACTTCCTCGCGCTGCCGAGCGCGCAGGTGTTCCCCTTCGATCTGTCGTCGCACTGGCCGTCCGAGATTGCCGGCCGAACAATGGACACCTACCACCGCTGGATGGAAGTCGTTATTCCCGCCACGATGGCTGGCTTGCCCGCCGTCAGTGTCCCGGCCGGATTTGGTGGCGCGCGTGGGTTACCGATCGGGCTGCAGCTGATCGGAAAGCCACGCGGCGATCTGCAGGTTCTGCAACTGGCCAATGCCTACGACCAGGCTAGCGACTGGGTTCGCCGGGCCCCCCCACCCGAACCGATCGATTAATCGAAACAGAGCGAGGCGCGCAAGCCTGAAAGCTCTGTATTACACTCGCCGCCCGTTCATTGATTCCCGAGCCCGCCATGAGCTTCCTGCTCATCGATATCGGCAACACCTTCTTCAAGTGGGGCATCTACGCGCCGCTGCCCGCCCAGGCAACCACTGCGCAGTCGCAGGTGCGCGAATACGGGCGCGTGCTGCTCGATGAAATTCCCATGGTGATGAGCGACTGGCGCAAGCTTCCGCGCCCGGACCGTATCGTTATCGCTAGCGTGGCCGGTACGCGAGTTGTGAACCCGGTCCTGCGAGCCCTGGAAGTCTGGCCCGATGCGCCAGTTCCGAATTGGATCAGCTCAAAAGCCCAGCAGTGCGGCATCACCAACGGCTACCTGAACCCCGCTGCGCTGGGTTGCGATCGCTGGGCCGCCATGATTGGCGCACGCGCGCTGATCGGCGAACGCGCTGCGCTGGTGGTCGTGTGCGGCACTGCCACCACGCTCGACATGCTGAGCACTGATGGTCGGTTCCTGGGCGGCGGCATCATGCCTGGCCTCGGACTCATGCAGCGCGCCTTGCATCAGAACACCGCCACGCTTCCCGACGCGGCAGGCGACTACGTGGACTTTCCGCGTCAGACGGTGGACGCCATCGCAACCGGCTGCGCGCATGCGCAGGCCGGTGCGGTGGAGCGCGTGTTTGTTCAGCACCAGAAAAACTATCCGGACCTGCGATGCATTCTGTCCGGCGGTGCTGCGCGCTCGCTCGGGCCCCGCCTCACGATCCCGTTTACCTACGTGGAAAATCTGGTGCTGGAAGGCTTGTATCGCATCGCCGTCACCCTAGGGGCAGAAGGCTCGCCAATCCGCTCGGGCTCATCCGACTGAACGCAGCCGCGCGCCACGCTCAACGTCAACCGTTCGAAGTACTGCGAGCGCCGCCACAAAAAACAGGCCGGTGACCAAAATGGCAAGTCGATGGTTACCCGCGGTAGCCCAGGTGACTGCTCCGTAGGTAATGGGGCCGATCACAGCGGCAACCCTGACCGCCAGCGACCACAGTCCAAAGAACTCTGCAAGCCGCGCCTCGGGCGACAGCAGGCCCACCATAGCCCGCCCGCATGACTGACTGGCACCGATGCAAAGACCCGCCAGCACTGCGGCAGCCCAAAACTGGCCCTTGCTGGTGCCCAGTCCAGCGATCAGGGTCATGGCCACCCACCCAATCAGCGTGATCGCAAGCGCGCGCCGATGGCCGATACGGTCTTGCAGCGGACCAAAACCAAAGGCACCGAGCGCCGCGGCGATATTGACCGCAAACACCAGCAGCATCGTGTCGGTCTGGGTGAACCCCATCTGCTGCTCGGCGTACACGGCAGCAAGCGCGATCACGACCGCAATGCCCGCCTGATAGCAGGTCATGCAAATCAGCAGCCGGCGCAAATCGGGATAGGCCTTTAGCGATGCGACGCTGCGCTGAAGCGCACGCCAGGTTGATTCAGACGGACGCGCCTCTGTGACGCGAATTGCATCGCCGCCGGTGGGGCGCTCACGAAGTAACAGAAATGTCGGCACCGCGGCGAGCGCAAACACGACGGCGGTAATGAGCATCGTATGCGGCACCGATTGCGCGGCGGTCTCGCCGCGCGACGGCGCGCTCAAGACCCAGGCGAGCGCAAGCCCAAGTGTCAGCATGCCGCCGAAGTAACCAAGCCCCCAGCCCCAACCCGATACACGGCCGATGGAATCGGGCTTGGCGAGTTCGGGCAGAAATGAGGCAATGAGCGACTCACCGATGCAGTAGCAGACGTTCGAAGCGATCACCAGTGCGGCCGCAAGCGCGATGGTGCCTGGCCCGGTTCCTGACAACAGTGCGGTTGCCAGCACGCAACCCGTTGTGCTCACCAGCAGCAGCTTCTTGCGCGCCGAGCGTCGATCGGCCCATACGCCCAATGGCGGTGAGAGCACCGCGACGATGACACTTGAAGCAGCAATGGCGAGCGTCCATGCGAATGTGGCCCAGTCGGCCCCCCCGGCCACCACGCCCACGAAGTACGCATTGAAAACCGCGGTGAGTACGACCGTGGTGTAGCCCGAGTTGGCGAAGTCGAACATCGCCCAGCCCAGCACCTCGCGGCGCTGGACCCCGGGGCGAAGGGCATCAGCGATTGCCAAGCGCGTCCCGGAGCTGGTCAATCGTGGAAGGATCCTCGATGGTGGTGAGGTCGCCGGGGTCGCGTCCCTCGCACACCGCCTGGATCGAGCGTCGCAGCACCTTTCCGCTTCGTGTCTTAGGAAGCATTGCCACGAAGTAGACGCGTGATGGGCGCGCGACAGCGCCCAGCTGCCGATCCACGGTAGCCATCAGTTCGCCTTCCAGCTTCATCCGGGCATCGGCCTGCACCACAAGCGAAGGATCCTTGAGTACTACGAAACCCACTGCGACCTGTCCCTTCAGGTTATCGGCCACCCCGACCACCGCGCACTCCGCCACGGCGGTATGGCTTGACAACGACTCCTCGATTTCGCGAGTGCCAAGTCGATGCCCCGCAACATTGATGACATCGTCGGTTCGACCGAGGATGAAATAGTAACCGTCCGCGTCGCGGATTCCCCAATCGAAAGTCGAATACGCCAGCTTTCCAGGAATGCTCGAAAAATAGGTTTTGACGAATCGCTCATCGTCCCCCCAGACCGTCTGCATGCATCCTGGCGGAAGCGGTGGCATCACGGCAACCACGCCCTTCTGATTGGCCCCGACCTCTTCTCCGGTCTGCTCATGCAGCAGTCGGACATCGTAGCCGTACATGGGCATGCCAGGACTACCGAAGCGAGTCGGTGTTTTTTCGATGCCTTGGGCGACGGTGAGAATCGGCCACCCGGTTTCAGTCTGCCAGTAGTTGTCGATGATGGGCCGCCCTAAGCCCTCAGAAATCCATCGTGCAGTGGGCTCATCCAAGGGTTCACCCGCGAGGAACAGCGCCTTCAAAGACGAAGTGTTGTACCGCGTGAGCCACGCAGGGTCCTGCTTCTTTAGCACCCTAATGGCGGTGGGCGCAGAAAACATCACCGTGACCCGATACCGCTCCACTAACTGCCAGAGGATTCCCGCATCAGGACGAACTGGCGTGCCCTCGTACATGATGGTGGCCATGCCCGCGATCAGCGGCCCGTAGACGATGTACGAGTGGCCTACCACCCAACCGATATCACTGGTGGAAAAATAGGTTTCGCCGGGGTTACCGCAGAAAATGTGGCGCATCGAGGCTGCCAGCGCTACCGCGTAGCCGCCAACATCCCGCTGAACACCCTTTGGTTTACCCGTTGTTCCCGAGGTGTAGAGCGTGTACGACACCTCGTTGGATTCGAGCCAGGTAACAGGCACCTGTGCGTTCAGGTAGCGCTCCCTGAGCGGCGCGTAATCGTGATCGCGGCCTGCAGTGCGCGGATAAGGCGCAAGACTCCGATCTACCATCAGTACGGACTCAGGCTTGTGAGCTGCCAGCGAAATAGCCTCGTCGAGAAGTCCTTTGTAGGGAATAACTTTGCCCGCTCGCGACCCGGCATCAGCACTGATGACCAGCCGCGGGCTGGCATCGTCGATACGAGACGCAAGGCTATGGGATGCAAAGCCCCCGAACACTACCGAGTGAATTGCACCAATCCGCGCACAAGCCAGCATGGCAAACGCAGCCTCGGGAATCATCGGCATGTAAATTAATACGCGGTCACCACGCTGCACGCCCAGCGACTGCATCACCGCCGCCATCCGCATGATCTCGGCGTGTAGTTGAGCGAAGCTGTAGACACGCTCCTGATCGGTTTCGGTGGAAACGAAAATCAGCGCGGGCTTGTCTGCCAGCGTCGGCAGATGCCGATCAACCGCGTTGTGACAAAGGTTGGTTTCACCCCCCACAAACCACCGCGCGAACGGTAGCCGCGAGTCGTCGAGCACCTGCTTGAATGGCTTATTCCAGTCAATTAGCGCGGCCTGCTCAGCCCAGAATCCCGCTCGATCAGTAATCGAGCGGCGGTGAAACTCCGACAAGGTTTCTACGCCTGGTGCCATGCCTGTCTCCCTGATTAGCGATCGGGCGCGAGTCTGCTCGAACTCGCTTACCCACGGCTTACGGAGCCCGCAAGCAGCCCTTTAATTGCGAATCGTTCTCATTTCGATTAAGCTTCCGACAAACACTCCCTCTCTCGACCCTAGGCCAATCACATGCTGCTCCAATCGTTGTTCCGCCTCGCCGCGATGGCAGTGCTTGGGCTCCCCGCTCTCGCCTCCTCGCAGGCCCCCGCGCTCAACCTGTACTCCGCCCGGCACTACCAGACCGACGAGGCGCTCTACGCCAACTTTACCCGCGCGACGGGAATTCGAATCAATCGGATCGAAGCGGGCGATGAGGCGCTTCTCGAGCGGCTTAGAAGCGAGGGCCGCGCCAGCCCAGCCGACGTTTTGTTGCTGGTTGACGCAGCCCGTTTGTGGAAGGCGCAAACGGAGGGACTGTTCGCCCCGATCCGGTCGGGGGTGCTCGAGGAGCGCATCCCAGAACGACTACGGGCGGGTGCCACCGATGAAGGCATAGCGTGGTTTGGCATATCAACCCGTGCCCGCGTGATTGTCATCAACAAAAACCGGGTCTCGCCTGAGTCAGTCAGTCGATACGCCGATCTTGCAGGACCCGCATTAAAGGGAAAGGTTTGCACGCGCTCCGCGGCCCATCCCTACATGCTGTCCCTGATCGCGGCCATGATCGAGCATCAGGGCGAAGAGGCAACGACTCAGTGGGCGCGCGGGGTGGTTGCGAATTTTGCTCGGCCACCGCGTGGTGGTGACACCGACCAGATTAAGGCGGTTGCAAGCGGCGAGTGCGGCGTAGCGCTCACCAACACCTACTACTTGGTCAGGCTGATGCGCTCAGACAAACCCGCAGATCGCGAGACCATGTCTAAGGTGCAGGTGATCTGGCCCGATCAGAGTGGGCCTGGGACTCATCTGAATGTTACAGGCGGGGGCATGCTGCGCACCGCGAAGAATCGCGATGCAGCAATAAAGTTTCTCGAATATCTGGCAAGCGACGAAGCGCAACGCTACCTTGCAGACGGCAATAATGAGTGGCCAGCGGTAACAAGCGTGCGCATCGATAATGCGGCGCTCGCCGCGTTGGGCAGCTTCAAAGCAGACGCTCTCCCCGTTGACCGGCTTGGGCGCTCGCAGGCCGCTGCGGCACGACTGATCGACCGCGTGGGTTGGCGCTGATCGGCTGGGTGTCTAGCGCTGC
>CAZORB010000123.1:0-12593 GCA_964581825.1 uncultured Bordetella sp. | reverse complement strand
TGGCGGAAAGGGTGGGATTCGAACCCACGGTACGGGAGACCCGTACACCGGATTTCGAATCCGGCGCATTCGACCACTCTGCCACCTTTCCTAGGTACAACGCTGTCCCGCGGCCAGCAGCGCAGACGAACCACTGCTGATCGACACGGGAAGAGAATGTCGAACCGCGGATTATACCGCAGGCCCAATCCTCTTCAGGCCACCCATGTAAGGCACCAAAGCCTCCGGCACCCGCACCGACCCGTCGGCCTCCTGGTAGTTTTCCAGCACGGCGACCAGCGTTCGACCGACTGCGAGCCCAGAACCGTTTAGCGTATGCACCAACTCTGTTTTGCCCTGCGCATTGCGAACGCGGGTCTGCATGCGCCGAGCCTGAAAGGCCTCGCAATTTGAGCAGGAAGATATTTCGCGATACGTGCCCTGCGCCGGAAGCCACACTTCGAGGTCGTAAGTTTTCGAGGCGCCAAAGCCCATGTCGCCGGTACACAGCAACATGACGCGATACGGTAAGCCCAGGCGCCGAAGGATTGCCTCCGCGTGACCCACCATCTGCTCGAGCGCTTCATAAGATTGCTCGGCAGTGGTGATCTGCACCATTTCAACCTTGTCGAACTGGTGCTGGCGGATCATGCCCCGCGTATCGCGCCCGTACGAACCGGCCTCAGAACGGAAGCACGGCGTGTGGGCCGTAAGCCGCATCGGAAGGCTGTCAGCAGCGACAATATCGCCGCGCACAAGATTGGTAAGCGACACCTCAGAGGTTGGGATCAGGTACAGGGATTCGCTTTCGCCTTCCTGCCCCCCCTTTTTCGCTGCGAACAGATCCTGTTCAAACTTTGGTAGCTGACCAGTACCCACCAACGATTCGCGATTCACCACATAAGGCGTGTAGCACTCGGTATACCCATGCTCGCCGGTTTGCATATCAAGCATTAACTGCGCAAGCGCGCGATGCAGTCGGGCGATTGCCCCTCGCATCACAGCAAACCGCGACCCTGAGAGCTTGGTACCAGACGCGAAATCAAGACCAAGCGGCTCGCCCACATCAACATGATCGCGCGGCGCAAAGCCCAGCGGTTGTGGATCAGTTCCATGCGGGCTCCAGCGCCGCACCTCAACGTTGGCGCCAGCATCGGCACCTGAAGGCACAGACTCATGGGGAACGTTCGGCACTGTGAGCAGCCATTGTTGAAGACGTGCCTGTACGGCGTCGTTCTCCGAACTGACCGAGGCTAGTTCCTCTGCGATCGCGTTGACCTCCGCCATCAGCGTAGAAGCGTCATCGCCTGCTTTGCGCGCCTGACCAATCGCCTTTGACAGCGCGTTGCGGCTTGCCTGCAGCGACTCGGTGCGCACCTGCAGCGCCTTGCGCTCAGCTTCCAGGGCGCGGAACGCGTCGGTATCGAGCGAGTAGCCACGTGCGGCCAAACGCTGGGCGACCGCGTCGAGATCTTTGCGAAGAAGCGCGATATCGAGCATGGGGTTTCCGTAAACGGCTGGGTAAGAAAGGACAGCTGGATTTTATCAGTGCACACGCGATCGCTCTTGGCAGCCGCACTGGTAGCCTCTAGGCTCTGGAAAGAGCGCGGACGCGACGGCCTCGTACTTGTAATCGAGAACCACCGGTAAAACTACACCTGGAAATCAATGTCTTCTGGCATATGCCGTACCGCGGCTACCGCGTTTATTTTCAGTTTGATAACGCTAAGCGTATCCGCACAAAGCCCGAATACCAACGCAGCGGCTTGGCCAAACCGCGTGGTTCGACTGATGGTGCCCGCCGCTGCGGGGACCGCACCGGACATCATGGCGCGAACCATCGGCGACCGGCTTTCGAAGGTTTGGGGGCAGCCCGTGATCGTTGACAACCGGCCTGGCGCGGGCGGTGTGATCGGCATGACAGCGCTTAAAACTGCCGAGCGCAATCAACACAACTTCGCCTTTGCACCCGCCTCGGTACTGACCATGTCGCAGTACATGTTTCGCCCGACGCAAGTCGATATTGTCAAAGACTTCACCGGCGTGGCAATGGTGGGCTTGAGCCCGATGATGATCGCGGTCAGCGCAAGCAATCCTGCCACCTCGCTCGCCGAGGTCATCAATCAGGCCAAACGACAACCCGATCAGTTTGTCATCGCTACGGCTTTTCAGTATTCAGTGCCACACCTGACCGCAGACATGCTCGCCAAGGCAAGCGGTGTTCCAATGCGCTCTGTACCATTCACTCAGGCAAGTCAGAGCGTATCGGCCGTCATCAACGGCGATGCACAGGCAGTCATCGACGGTGTACCGCCGCTGGATGCGATGGTTAAAAGCGGGCGGCTGAAAGCCATCGGTATCTTTTCGGATGCTCGCGTGCCAGGCCGCGCCGACTTGCCAACAGTTACTGAGAGTTATCCAAGCCTGGTAGTCAACGGGTGGTTCGGTATCGTCGCACCTGCAGGTACCGACAGTGCTGCCATCGATCGTATCAACCGCGATATGGCAACCGTGGTCAAGCAGTCCGAGGTCATCGAGCGCTTCGACACCATGGGGGTTTACGCCCGGAACATGACCCCCGATGAATTCAATGCGTTCTGGAAGCAGGAAATTACCCGGTGGGAAGGTGTGCTGAAGGATGTCGGCGCGAAACCTGTTCAGTGAATGCGCATAAGCGATCAGGCACCGGGGTAGCGCTGGTGAAGCTAACCAGCGCTCAGTCCCCCTTGCCTGCATCCTGGTCCATCTGGCGCAGACGCTCGAGTTTCTCCGCGATTCGTATCTCAAGCCCGCGCGGAGCCGGCCTATACCAGCGCGGCTCGGTCATACCCTCCGGCAAATAGGTTTCGCCAGCCGCATAAGCCTCTGGCTCGTCGTGCGCGTAGCGGTAGCGCCGGCCGTAGCCCAATTGCTTCATCAGCTTGGTGGGTGCGTTCCGCAGGTGCTCAGGCACAGGTCGGGACTGCTCCTGCCGAACATGCGCAAGCGCCGCATTCCACGCTACGTAAACCGCATTGGACTTTGGCGCAGCGGCCAGAAACACCAGCGCCTGCGCCAGCGCCAATTCGCCCTCCGGCGATCCCAGTCGTTCATAGGACTCGGCTGCATCAAGCGCGAGCCCCAACGCCCGAGGATCTGCATTGCCCACATCCTCAGAGGCCATGCGGATGATGCGCCGAGCGAGATAGCGGGGATCGGCGCCGCCATCAATCATGCGAGCAAACCAGTAGAGCGCTGCATCAGGATGTGAACCGCGAACCGACTTGTGCAACGCGCTGATCTGGTCGTAAAAGGCATCACCCCCCTTGTCAAAGCGCCGGAGATTTTGCGAGAGCGCTGACTCAAGCACCTCGCCGTCCACTCGCGATAGCCCTTGTGTATGCGAGGCGTCCGCAACAATCTCGATCGCGTTGAGCAGACGTCGCGCGTCGCCATCTGCCCAACCGATCAGGCGCTCGCGTGCCACCTCATCGAACTCGGGCGTACTGCCGGCTAAACCCGCGAGCGCTCGGTCAAACAACTGTTGCATCTCCTCGGGTGTCAGCGCCTTGAGCACATACACCCGCGCACGGGACAACAGCGCGCCGTTTACCTCGAACGACGGGTTCTCAGTGGTGGCACCGATGAAGGTGAAGAGGCCGCTTTCCACATGCGGCAGAAACGCATCCTGCTGCGATTTATTGAAGCGATGCACCTCGTCAACGAACACGATGGTTCGGAGGCCACGATGCTGGGCCTTGCGAGCCTCTTCAACCGCTTCACGGATGTCTTTGACTCCGGCAAGCACGGCCGACAGTGCAATGAAGTGACACTCAAATGCGTTGGCCATGAGCCGGGCCAGCGTGGTTTTACCAACGCCGGGCGGCCCCCAGAAAATCATTGAATGGGGCTTGCCTGACTCAAACGCCACACGCAGTGGCTTACCGCGCCCCAGCAAATGAGACTGTCCGATGACTTCATCGAGGCTGGCAGGCCGCAGGCGCTCTGCAAGCGGCGGTGCAGGATCAGCCACGCGCGCCTTCCCGCTCAGGCCCGCCCCGCCGCCGAGCGATCCACCGAATGCTTGGCAAGCATGTTGGCGCACACAATCATCAATACGTAGGCCATAGCAACGCCGATCCAGATGCCTGAAGGCCAGCGAGCATCCATCATGAAACCGAACAATGCAGGCGCAAGCGCAACCCCTACATCCAGGCCGGAGTACACAACGCCATAGATGCGCCCGGTTGCGCCAGGGGGCGCAGCGCGCTTCACCAGCAGATCGCGCGCGGGTGTACCGACGCCTGCAGCAAACCCCATCACGCCAAACAGAACGGAGGACATCCAGATGGGTGTCGTGAGGTAACCAATGGCGAGTGAGACCGACAGCGCGACGACGAGTGAAATGCTCACAATACGCTCGGCATAGCGCACATCACCCATGGTGTACCCACCCACCAGCGAACCCACTGCGCTACCCACCATATAAACGCTTACCAGCAGTGCGACCTGCGCGGCAGGCAGGTTGTGCAGTTGCGCTGCCGACTCCGGACCAAAGGTTTGAACTCCGCCGATGGCAAACGCTGTACCGAAAAAGTAGATGAAGCTGATCCAGAGGCCAGGCAGCTTCATAAACCCGAGCGTGGACTGACTGACGTCGGCCGCTGCCTCGCCCGGCTTGGCGTCTTGGCTGCGCGCCACCCGGATCGGTGATACGCGCAACTCTTCTCGCGCCCACCAGACCAGGCCCAAAATCAGCAAGCAAATGACGCCAGCGGTGAGCATGCCAACACGCCAACCCGCTACGCTGGACACGCCCACCAGCACCAGGGGCGCCACCGCCCAACCCAAACTGCCCGCGACCCCGTGAACCGCATAAGACCTTGGCAGGCGTTTACCTTCAATGCGCGCATTCAGAATGCAGTAGTCAACAGGATGAAAGGGCGCGTTACCTGCCCCCGCAATCGCGCAGCCAAGCATCAGCACCCAGTAACTTTGCGCAGATGCAATGACTAAGGTGCTGCCAGCGAATAAGGCAATCGATGTCAGCAAAATGGGCAGCGGGCCGAAACGATCAACGGCAAAACCGGACGCGGCCTGCACGATTCCGGACACCACGAAAAACACTGTCATGAGCAGGCCGAGTTCGGAATAACTGAGCGAAAATTCGCTCATCAGAAGCGGAAACACCGGCGGAATGATGAGGTGCATGAAGTGCGACAGCGCATGCGCGATCGACACTACCGCAACAACACGCGTTTGTTGCGGCGCGCTAAGCGGCGGATCAACGTAGTCCGCTACCGCGGCGGAAGACTGAGCGGCCATGGGGCCCCCTGGAAACGAAGCGAGGTCAGCGAGGAGCCGGTTTGGTTGGAGATGTGCCTACCAACCGGTTTTGAATTTACTGGCGTATTACGTCGGCGCCGGCGGGAACGCGAAAGCTAAATAGTGTCGCATCGATTGAAGAATTGCGCTCGAGCATGCCAAAAGTGAACCTCGAGGTTCGACCAAACGCATCGACGACATCCATCGCCTCGGGGAGCCCAGAGCGCAAACCAATGATCATGCGCTCGACCCCCGCATCACGCGAACGCGGCGCTGCCTCGAGCCAGAGGAGGCCCTCGTGTCGCCCCGCTTCGGTAAACACGAAATCTCGATCGATGGATTCGTTACCAAACAAAATCGCAGCAGGGGTTGAAGCGATCGCGTCACCGAGCTTGCGGATCGTCACCTGATTCAGATCTCGATCAAAGAAAAACAGCTGCTCGCCGTCGGCCACCAACAACTGCTCGTAAGGCTTCTTCACTTCCCACCGAAATCGGCCCGGTCGTGAAAACGCAAAGCTGCCCTCTGTGGTCTCCATCACCCGCCCGCTGGAATGAAGAACCTGCTGGCGGAAGCTGCCGCGTGCGCTGCGTGTATTTTTTAGAAATGCTTGAAACTCGGCGAAAGCGACGCCCGTACCTGACTGCGAAGAATCCGCCGCCAGCGATGGCTGGTTATAAAGCGAAGCGGTGGCTGCTACAAACCCCGCTTTCAGTATTTTTCGCCGGGCGAAAGAGCCCAGCCAACGATCACTCATCGGCACGCGATGGCACCAGGATGTCGCGATTACCGTTACTGGCCATCGCAGACACCAGACCCGACTTCTCCATCTGTTCAAGCAGGCGAGCAGAACGGTTGTAGCCGATTCGCAAATGGCGCTGCACCAGCGAAATTGACGCACGACGATGCTTGAGTACAACCGCAACCGCCTGGTCATACATCGGGTCGAGTTCGCTGTCGACACCGGCCTCAGAAAGGGTTTGCGATAAACCGCCGAAGCCGACCGCGCTGCCCGAATCGACCTCTTCAGGCACACCGCCCTCAAGCAGGCCTTCGATGTAGTCAGGCTCAGCCACGCTGCGCCAGTGTTCTACAACCTTATGCACTTCTTCATCGGCAACATACGCGCCGTGCACTCGGACCGGCACACCACTTCCCGGGGGCATGTAGAGCATATCGCCCTGTCCCAGCAGGGACTCCGCGCCCATCTGATCGAGGATGGTGCGCGAATCTATTTTGGAAGACACCTGGAACGCGATTCGAGTGGGAATATTCGCCTTGATCAGCCCGGTAATGACATCAACCGACGGCCGTTGGGTAGCAAGAATAAGGTGAATACCCGCAGCACGCGCTTTTTGGGCAAGCCTGGCAATAAGCTCTTCAATTTTCTTGCCAACCACCATCATGAGATCGGCGAGTTCATCAATGACCACGACGATCTGCGGCAGACGCCCAAGTGGTTCGGGCGCATCGGGCGTGAGCGAAAACGGATTTGGAATTAACTCTTCACGCTTTTCGGCTTCAGCGATTCTTGCGTTGTAACCCGACAAGTTCCGGACACCGAGTTTACTCATCAACCGATAGCGGCGCTCCATTTCGGCCACACACCAGTTGAGCGCGTTACCCGCCTGCCGCATATCGGTGACCACCGGCGCAAGCAGATGCGGAATGCCCTCATAGACGCTCATTTCGAGCATCTTCGGGTCAATCATGATCAGGCGCACTTGCGACGGGTCAGCCTTGTAAAGCAACGACAGAATCATTGCGTTAATGCCAACCGATTTACCCGAACCGGTGGTACCCGCCACCAGCAAATGAGGCATTTTCGCAAGATCGGCAACGACCGGATGACCTGCAATATCTTTACCGAGCGCAAGCGTGAGCGCCGAACTATTTGACGCATACACCTGCGAGCCCAGGATTTCTGATAACCGTACGCCCTGACGGCGCGGGTTGGGCAACTCGAGCCCCATCAGGTTTTTGCCGGGAATAGTTTCAACGACCCGCAGCGAGGTAATAGACAAGGCTCGTGCAAGATCTTTGGACAGATTGACTACCTGGCTACCCTTTACCCCGGTGGCTGGCTCAATTTCGTAGCGGGTAATCACCGGCCCCGGATATGCCGCCACAACATTTGCAGCCACATTGAAATCGGCAAGCTTTTTTTCGATGAGGCGAGAAGTGTATTCGAGCGTTTCGGGCGAGACCCCTTCCTGAACTGGAGGAGCCTCGTCAAGTAAACCCAGCGCAGGCATCTTGGTACCTGCCGGTAAATCGGCAAACAGGAGCGGCTGACGTTCAGCTTCAGCGCGCTTGGAACGCTCGATTTGAACTACCGGCTGTTCAATGTAAATAGGCTCGTCATCTTCATCATCAATGACCTTGCGCAATTCTTGAACCTGCTCTTCGCGGACCGTGGCAGCCGCCTCACCAAGTTGGCGATCCCGGCGCGCAGAAATGGCAAGCCGTAAACGTTCGAAGGAAACCTCGATGAGTTCGCCAACCCGCTCGCACATTTGAAACCACGAACAGCTCGCCCACAGGCTAAAGCCGATTCCGATTGCAACCAGCAAAAGCATCGTGGCGCCAACCGCACCCAGCGAATCAAATACAAAGGGCGCAAACGACTGCCCCACGATTCCACCAGGGCCGAGTGGCAAGGTTGCGCCGAGGCCATGCATTCGAGCGGCTTCAAGCACCACGCACGCGCCGAACATCAGCCAGAAGCCCAACCAGCGCTCCCAGGCAAAGCGGGTAAATTCAGGATCATCGGGTTTGAGCCGGCCACGGCTGCGAACAATGCCGCGCACCAGTGCGACGGCCAATAACGGCACCAGTAACCAGGCGCTGACTCCAAACAGATACAGAAGCAGATCGGATAACCAGGCGCCAAACCGGCCGCCTGCATTCCGGATGACAGCGCCATGCACCGCATGAGACCAGCCCGGGTCAGCGCGGTGATAGGTAGCGAGAACCAGCAAAAGGTAGGCACCCAGCGCGCCGCAGGCAATCCAACGGACCTCGTTGATGAGCCGCAGAACACGATCGGGTAGATCGGCGCGCAAACCACGCAGCAACGATGCGCGGGGTGCGTTACCTGCTATAGCAGCGGAAAGTCGGGCCACGGCGCGTTCAGTTCGAAGAGGGCATGGTTGATTTAAAGGTAGTGGGCCAGTTTTTCACGCAACAGAATTCGGCCTTCGTCCATGGGCACGATGTACCCCTCTGACTCCAGCCCTTTCATGACCCGAGACACCATTTCACGCGATGCACCAACCATTTTTGCGATTTGCTGCCTGGGTAACCGAGTTCGAACCATTCGATTGCCGTCGATCAGTTCTGACGAATCCAGCAGGACGCGGGCAACCCGTCCATACACATCAAGCAAGGCCAGGGTTTCGATTTTTCGATCAGCCGCGCGCAATCGTTTAACCAGACCGCGCATCACCCCCAGACAAATTTCGGTGCTTTGGCTAAGCACCGCCAGAAAATTTTCTTTTGGAATTGCCAGGAAGTCGCAGGCCTCGAGCGTAATGACGCTTGCCGAGCGGGGTTCGTCGTCAATCAGGCTCATTTCGCCGAAAAACTCTCCGGCGCCGATCATCGCAATAATGACCTCTTTACCTTCTGAGTCGGAGCGCTGAACCTTGGCTCGGCCCGAAAGCAAAATGTATAACGACTGCGAGGGTTCGCCTTCAGCGACGATCGTCCGGCCTTTGGAAAAACTGCGGCGAACGCTTCCTACCGCGAGCAGGTCGATTTGCGACTCTGACAGGCTGTAGAACAGCGGTACGCGCCTCAGAAAAAGGCGAATATCGTAGGTTGACATCGTCCCCTCGCCACCCGTTTTCGGTCGATTTGGACCTTTAAATCCCTAAAGGCCAAACCGGCTCGTTGATTCGTTACCAATATAATTGTGCCCGAGGTTAGCACTATTTCGCAAAATTTCTTGAAGTCTGCCTTGTAAGCCAATGATTCACTGAGGTTTTCGGGCAACACTCCCAACAGGTCAAACCATGTCTGATCGCAAACACGCTCGTGTCCTGATCCTGGGATCAGGTCCTGCCGGCTACACCGCAGCGGTTTATGCAGCCCGCGCGAACCTGAATCCGGTCCTGATCACCGGCATGGCGCAGGGCGGCCAGCTGATGACCACCACCGATGTGGATAACTGGCCAGCCGATGCCGACGGGGTATTGGGCCCCGATCTGATGGCGCGCTTTGAAAAACACGCGACGCGCTTCGGCACCGAAATGATCTTCGACCAGATTCACACCGTAAAACTCGATGAACGCCCGCTACGACTTATCGGCGATTCCGGCGAATACACCTGTGATTCTCTGATCATCGCAACCGGCGCATCAGCCCGTTATCTCGGTTTACCTTCCGAACAGGCGTTCATGGGCAGGGGTGTTTCGGCCTGCGCTACCTGCGATGGATTTTTTTATAAAAATCAGCAGGTCGCTGTTATTGGTGGCGGAAATACAGCGGTTGAAGAAGCGCTATATCTGACCAATATCGCCAGCAAGGTTACCTTGGTTCACCGGCGAGACAAGCTGCGGGCAGAACCCATCATGATCGACAAACTGATGGAAAAAGCCAGTTCGGGGAAGGTTGAATTGCGCTGGTTTAGCGAATTAGAGGAAGTATTAGGCGATGCCAGCGGCGTGACAGGAATCCGCTTAAAAGACAACCGCAGCGGCACAAAATCCGACCTCGCCCTGCAAGGCGTATTCGTGGCAATCGGTCACACGCCCAATACCGGCATTTTTGAGGGTCAGCTTGATATGGCGGGCGGATATATCCGCACCCGCGGTGGTTTGGACGGTTTTGCCACCGCTACCAGCGTACCCGGCGTATTTGCGGCGGGCGATGTGCAGGATCACGTTTATCGCCAGGCCATCACCAGTGCAGGCACGGGTTGCATGGCGGCGCTCGACGCACAGCGCTACCTCGAATCGCTGGAGGCCGCCTGATTACCACCCAGCACGCCGAATGCGGGGCGGAACGACCTGCCTCGCCTGCGGCTGCCACCACAGCCTACGAGCGATATGGGCAAGCAGCGAGATTCCTCACGAGAGCGTGCGCGCAGCGCCGAAGCGCGGCCGTTGTCTCTCGACCAACTTGCTGCAGCCTTCGCAGAGGTCCGCGAAAACGAGCGCACCGCGCGTGAACGCGCCCGGCGCGCGGCCGAACAGGCTGCGCGGGAGGCGCGCGAGGCAGCGCTGTTTCAGACCGAAGTGGCCGATGCCACGCCGCTTACACCGACCGGGCGAATCGTCGTCGAGCGCGAACGTCCAGCACCCAGACCACGACAGCGCGAACAGGACGATCGCGAGGTTCTTGAGCAGTCACTGTCAGATGAGATCGACATCGAGCGATTTCTCGATACCGACGACACCCTGTCATGGCGGCGCGAGGGCATCGGCCCTGATGTAGTGCGCCGCCTGCGACGGGGCGAATGGACGGTGCGCAGCCAGATCGATCTGCACGGCCTCAGGGTCGATGAAGCGCGTGCCGCCCTGGTTGAATTTCTATCCGATGCGGTGCGCAGCGAGTGGCGCTGTCTGCGCATCATTCATGGCAAGGGACTTGGATCACCGAGCCGCGAGCCGGTGCTGAAAAACAAGGTTAAGAAGTGGCTGAGTCAGCGCGCGGAGGTGCTGGCGTTTTGCCAGGCACGACCCAACGACGGTGGAAGCGGCGCGCTGATCGTGTTGCTTCAGGCGCCCCGCGGTCAGCGGCAGTCGTGAAGCAGCTGCACCACCTGATCAGGCGCCGTTACCATCATGTCGTGACAGGTGGCGATTTCCAGAAAGGACCAACTGGGATCGTTGCGAAGGCGCTGTTGAACAGAACGCATGGTTTCGTACACCGGCGCTGTAGCCGCAACATAGGTTCGTCGTAGGCCGCGCGAACCACCGTTTCGCAGTTCGATCAGACTGTCATAGAGGCTCGCAGGCATCGGCGTAAGCCGTGCTTCGAGCCACTTCGCCTGATCTGGATCCGTCACGCCAAATGCCTGCGCCGGGGGCTGTGGCAGAAAGAGCCCTCGCCCTTCGGACGCGATCTGCCCGCGTCGGGAAGCCTTCGTGGCATCCGAGTGAGGCTGCGACCACGACCAGATCGTTGCCTCATCCGGAGGAACGCCCGCATCGAGAAACACATAGTGGCTTACCCGGTCGCGCAGTCGGTCTGCCACGCCGCTGATCACATTGCCGCCATAGCTGTGCCCCACCAGCACACACCCATCGAGCGACTCGAACTCGATTAAACGAACAACATCGTCGACATGGGTGCCGAGCGTGACGAGCGGAGACAGCAGATGCCCCCGATCGGCACATCCGGTGAGAGACGGTGCGAATACACGGTGGCCGTGTTGCGCCAACCCGCGCGACACATCGGCCCAGCACCAGCCGCCGTGCCAGGCACCGTGAATCAGAACATAGTCGGTCATGAGATCAACGCCTTATCAGATGGCAGCGTCGCCCACTTCGCCCGTACGGATGCGCACCACCTCTTCCACGTTGGAAACGAAGATCTTGCCGTCGCCGATGCGGCCGGTGCGCGCGGCACGAACAATGCCGTCGATTGCACGCTCATCCGTGTCATCGCTGACGATGATCTCTAACTGTTCCTTAGGCAAAAAATCGACGTCATATTCGCTATATGGGCATATGATTCGAAAAAAATGATACAAGACTTTTTTAAAGATAAAAGATGAGCTCCAAAATATTTCTTTTTAAGTTTTTTTTAATGACAAAAATATTATCTTTGCAGTTATGTTAAGTCGGAGCCTAAATTTTATTATATTTTTTTCCATTATTCTGTTCAGTTGTAATCGAGAGAATTTCGAGAAAATCAGAATGAACCCTGGTGTTGATTTTCGATACGATAAAGCCTTTGAATACTTTAATAAGGGAGATTACCAGAAAGCTCAGTATCTTTTTGAAGATTTGATGGGTATCATAAAATTAAGCGAAAAGGCAGAAAAAGTTTATTTCCATTATGCCATGACGCATTACAAGTTAAAGACTTTTGTTTCGTCATCATACTATTTTAAACAGTTTTACAATACATTTCCCAATAGTGTTTACGCTGAGGAAGCATTGTTTTTGAGTGCAGAATCTTTTGAAAGATTATCACCAAATTTCAGACTTGCACAAGAGGATACTGATAAAGCTATTGAAGGATATCAGTTATTTGTCAATACTTTTCCCTCAAGTCAGCGCGTAAGCATTGGCAATGAAAAAATTGATAAACTGCGTAAAAAACTCGAGGAAAAGGAATTAGATAATGCCAAAGGATAC
>CAZORB010000122.1:0-12976 GCA_964581825.1 uncultured Bordetella sp. | reverse complement strand
CCGGTTGCGTATTGCCCGTAGCGGGCGTCGCTGCGGGCGAGCGCCAGCCACTCGGTAAGCGAATTAGCGGGCACTGAAGGGTGAACGGCAATTGCCTGCGGCAGAAGACCCAGCAGTGTCACGCCGCGCAGATCGCGCTCGGTGTCGAAGGGCAGCTTAGGATTCAATGCCTGGTTGATCGAGTGCGACGAGACCGTGAACAACACGGTGTACCCATCCGGCGCGGCTTTGGCGACCAGTCCGGTAGCAATGGCGCCACCGGCACCCGGCCGATTTTCAACCACCACGGTCTGGCCGAGCTTTTCGCCCAACTTGTCGCTGATTGCACGCGCGGCGGAGTCCGCACCGCCGCCCGGAGCGAAGGTCACGATCAGCTTGACGGGTTGGCGCTGCGGGAAATCCTGAGCCAGGGCGGATCCGAGCGGTAATGACGATGCAACCAGGGCACTGAGCAGGGCTTTGAACGACACGAGGCACTCCAAATCATGCACTGCAGGTGGACGAACGTGGCATCCCGGCGGGAGGTGTCCGAAGTCTGTTCAGCCGAGGAGGGCTTGTCAATGCAAAAGGCCGATTCATGAAGACGCTGTCCGGTCTGCGGTCTCAAGACCTGCTCGACCCAGGGACATCGCACGCGGGAGATGTCCGGGTTCGCGAGAATGCGGTTGAGATCAATCGCCTCGGATCCGTCTGAGGGTCATTCTGCGTCGTCATGACACTTCAGATCGTCTGGTTTAAAAGAGACCTGCGGCTAACCGACAACCCGGCGCTGGCACTGGCCGCTGCTCGTGGGCCGGTACTCGGCCTGGCTGTGTTCGAGCCATCGCTGTGGGCACAGCCCGACGCAAGCGGAAGGCATGCAGCGTTTTATCGAGACTGCCTGCGCGAACTGCTGGTTTCAGCGCGCGCAATCAATCTGCCGATTCTCGTACTCACCGCTGAGATGCCCGACGTGCTCGAGCAGCTTCGCGCGCTGCTCGGAGACTTTTGTTTGCACAGCCATCAGGAAACCGGGAACTGGGCGAGCTTCATGCGAGATCGCGCAGTAGGTGCCTGGTGTCGAGCGCAAGGTGTTCGGTGGATTGAGACACCTCAGGATGGTGTCGTCCGCGCACTGAAGTCGCGTGACGATTGGTCTCGGATTCACGACAGTCGCATGTCGGGTGCGCTGCTCGATCCGCCAGGGATCATGCCCTTACCCGAGTCGGTTCGCGGCGCCGTGTCGCCTCTGATCGCGGTACAGATCGACCAGGCGATCGAGCCATGGCAGGCTCTGGGTCAGACAGATTGCTGTCCCGGCAGGCAGCCCGGAGGTCGCTCGCAGGGGCTTGCCCTGCTCGACAGTTTTTTCAAGGGGCGCGGCGCGTCCTATCGGTTTCACATGAGCAGTCCGGGCACAGCCGAGCAGTCCTGTTCGCGGCTGTCACCGCACCTGGCCTGGGGCAGTTTATCCGTGCGTGAAGTGCTGCAGGCGGTATGGCGCGCCCGTAGCGTCTGGCAGGGCGAGTACGGCCATCCAGCGCAGCGTTCAATGTTGGCAAGCCTCAAAAGCTTTGAGAGTCGCCTGCACTGGCGCTGTCACTTCATGCAGAAACTCGAGTCTGAACCCGAGATTGAACTGCGCTGCCTGCATCCCGCCACGCGCGGGCTGCGGAATGAAGCGAGCTTTACCGCGGAGGAGGCGGCGCGCTTTGACGCCTGGTGTGAAGGGCGCACCGGCTTTCCGTTTGTGGATGCGTGCATGCGTTATCTCGCGCACACCGGATGGATCAACTTCCGGATGCGAGCCATGCTCACCTCGTTTGCAAGCCAGCATCTGTGGCTGCACTGGAAGCAAACGGGCGAACACCTTGCGCGTATGTATACCGATTACGAGCCGGGCATTCACTGGCCGCAGGTGCAGATGCAAAGCGGCACTACGGGCATCAACACGATCCGAATCTATAACCCCGAAAAACAGCGGCAGGATCAGGATCCGGACGGCGCGTTTGTTTCAAGGTGGGTACCCGAGGTAGGTGGACCTGCTTACCCTGCACCGATCGTGGATCACCTCGCTGCGGCGCGTGCTGCGCGCGATCGGCTATGGAGCCTTCGCGGCGATCAGGCGTCCAAGGCGGCCGCGCAGCAAATCTTTCAGAAGCACGGCAGCCGCAATCCGGCGAGGGAGGGTGTCCCGCGTTCGCGTAAGCGGAGCAGCCAGGTCACGCTGGATGCAGACGCCGCTGGTTCGGATAAGCAGCAGGCATTTGATTTCTGATGACTCGAGCGACCCGCGTCGTCCTGAAAAGCTGGTTAGACAGCTTGGTTGATACGGCCTAGCATCTGAGGCATTCCGGCGATCAGGTTGAACAGGAGGCCCCGTGATGCGCGCTCTGTCCTTAATTCGAACCATTGCTGCGTTGGGCGTCGCTGCCGCAGCGCTTCAGGCAGCCGCGCAGGATTGGCCGTCCAGGCCGGTTCGGTTCATCAATCCTTTTGGGGCAGGCGGGCTGATCGACACGATCGTTGCGGTCTCCCGGCCTGGAATCGAGTCGCGCCTGAAACAGCCGATGGTTGTGGAGAATCGAACCGGCGGTGGAGGTCAGATCGGCATGCAGGCGATCGCGCTCGCGGCGCCCGACGGCTATACCTTTGGAATCGTTCCCTCGAACACGATGGTGATCAGCCAGTTTCTTTTCAAATCGACGCTCGATCCTCTGAAAGACTTCGTGCCCGTGACGGTGTTAGTCGATGTGCCGCTGTTACTGGCAGTCACCGCCAAGCATCCTGCACGGTCAGTGAGCGAGTTGTTGGCTGACATTCGCGGCAATCCAGGCAAATTTAACTTCGGCTCTCCGGGATTGGGTACCCCGCCGCACCTGGCAAGTGAAATGCTGATTCGCAGCCTGGGTCTATCCGCGGTTCATATTCCGTACAAGGGCGGCCATGACTCTGCGATGGCGCTTGCCACAGGCGAGGTTCAATTCATGGTGATTGCACAGGCTTCGCTCGCCAGCCAGATTACTGCGGGAACCGTCCGGCCGCTTGCCGTGGCATCCAAGGAGCGTCTGCAGAGTCTTCCAGATCTGCCAACCTTCGAGCAGGCAGGGCACAGCGATCTGCAAAAGATCATTCCCCGGAACTGGTGGGGGGTGGTTGCGCCCAAAGGTACGCCGACAGCGATTGTGAACCGCCTTGCTGAAGAGTTTAGACAGGCGATTGCCGAGCCTGAGGCTCAGCGCCGAATCAAGGCGGTGGGGTTGGAAACAGTGGGGTCAACGCCGGCACAGTTCGCCGCCCAGCTTCCTGAGGAAGCGCGTCGCTGGGGAGACCTGATTCGATCAATGGATCTCAAAGTCCAGTAGGGCCTGGGCAAACATTCAGCGCAAATTTGATTGACGCCATTCTTCCAGCAGGTCCACCTTCCTCACTTTTCCCACGCTGCTGAGGGGGAGCGCGTCGCGAAACGCAATGGTGCGCGGGCATTTGTAGCGTGCGATGCGGCTTCGGCAGTGCTCAATCAGGTCGGCCTCCGACGCGCTCTGCCCGGCCTTAAGAACCACTACAGCGCGCACCGATTCGCCCCAGACCGCATCCGGCACGCCGATGACTGCAGCCGCCTGAACCGCTGGGTGGTACATGAGTGCGCTCTCGACCTCGCCTGCGAAGACATTTTCAGCGCCCGTGATGATCATGTCCTTCAACCGCCCGACGACGCTCAAAAACCCGTCTGAATCCAGGGTGCCCAGGTCACCGGTTCGCAGCCATCCTTGGTCCAGGGTCTTATCGGTCAACTCTGGGGCGCGCCAGTAAGACGTCATGACACCTGGGCCCGACACGACGATTTCGCCCACTGCACCCGCTGGCACGTCATGACCCGCTGCGTCGACCACCCGAATCGAAAATGCCGGCAGCGTACGACCTGCTGACCCCAGTTTCCCGGCATCAGGCCCCTCGAGCACATGAAAGCGCTCGCTCAACATGGTGCAGGCACCACCGACCTCGGTCTGGCCATAGAGCTGAATCAACCCGACGCCTGCGGCCTCGCGCATGAGTCGGCGTAGTACCGGCTCCTGAATGGGAGCAGCGCCGTAAAGGATGGTGCGTAGCCTCTGCATGATGTGGCGGCGCTCGCCAGCGCCGTCGAGTGTGGCCATGATCATGGTCGGCACCAGGATCGCGACATCAACCGACTCTCTGTCGATCTTGTCGAGCAGGGCCGCAGGCGAGAACTCTGGCAGGAAGCAGTGCCGCGCGGCCGCTGCCGTCACCCCTAAGCCGGCAGTCAGGTCAGCCACATGAAACATGGGCGCGGTATGAACGAATACGGTGTGTTCATCGAGATGGAAACTATCTTTTGCGGCAAGCGCCTGCAGCAGCAGTGCATCGTGTGAAAGCTCGACGCCTTTTGGAACGCCAGTGGTTCCGCCAGTGTAAATAATGGCCGCGGGCGCTCGGGGTTTGGCGGGCTGAAACGGCAGAGCGGTGCGGTTGATCAGCGAATCGGTGCTGGTGCTCCAGCGATCGATTGAGTCAAGGCGGGTTGCGCTGAGTTGAGTGCAGGCCTGTGCCAGATCGGCCGCGCGTTTCGAATTGCGGTCGTCATACAGCAGCAGCGAGCACTGCGCGTGGTCAATGATGAACTGCTGCTCGGCCAAGGCGAGTCTTGTGTTCAAAGGCACCAGGATCATGCCTGCCCAGAGCACGGCAAATTGCGCCTCCAGGTGCTCTGGCACGTTGGCTGCCAGCACGGCAATTCGACTGCCCGCACTGACGCCTGTGTCTCGGATCATCGTCGACCGACGAGATACGCGGTCGGCGAAGCTACGCCAGCTTGACTGATGCGCGTCGTGGCTCAGCGCAATCGAAGCGGGAAAAGCCTGAGCCGCATTCGCAACCAGATGGTGGACAGACATGACTGACTCGCAAACAGATGAAAGGTTTGGCTGGCCTATTTCTTGAAGACTGGCGAGATATTGGTCCAGGCGCGCGGCGGCAGGCTCTGGTCCCACTGGTCGAACAGCGTCTTCAACTCCTGGAATATGCCCGGTTCATGCGCAGCAACGTCACGCTTTTCAGCAGGATCGTTCTCCAAGTCAAACAGCCGTGCGATGCCGTGTTTGGGTTCGAGATAAAGTTTCCAACGACCTTTTCGAACCGCGCAGTAACCCGCGAGCTTCCAGTAAAGCACTTCATGTGGCGAGCCACTCGCCTGGTTGGTGAGATAGGGCAGCAGATCTACCCCGTCAAGCGCCTGAGCCGCTTCGGTGGACACGCCACAGGCCGCCGCTGCTGTAGGCAGGATGTCGAGCGTACTGACTGGCTGCTCATAAACGAGCCCGGACGGGATATGACCTGGCCACTTCATCATGAACGGCATGCGTATACCGCCCTCGAAGGTGGTGTATTTGCCACCGGAGAAAGGGCCGTTATTGCCAGGGCGGCTGGGCGCGCTGCCGTTATCGCTCACAAACACCACCAGGGTATCGCGCTCGATACCGAGCGCCCGAAGCTTATCCAATAGCGCACCGATCACTTCATCCTGCGCGAGCAGCATCGCGCTGTAGCCGCGCAGGTTGATGTTGGCAATCGTGTCGCGCAGACGCTCGAAATAAATACGGGGCACCTGCAGCGGCGGCACCGGTGAATTCATCGGGAAGTAGAGAAGAAACGGCTGGTGCTTGTTATTCTCGATGAAGTCCAGCGCACGGTCTCTGAAGTAAAACATCAGGTACTGATCAACCTCGACGATGTCGCCGTTGATCCGGATCTGGTTCAGCCCCTCCCGGGTCCAGGCGATGTCTTTACCCTCGTCGTGAAAGTCAACTTTCAGGCTGACCATGTCGGGATCGTCGAGACGGGTGAATTGCAGGCTGGTGTTGCCATGAAAGACCACGGAATAGTCAAAGCCACGGTTCTGCGGCAGAAAGTCCGGGCCATGTCCCAGATGCCACTTCCCGACGACTCCGGTGGTGTAGCCGGCTGCCTTGAAGAGTTCACCGATATTCTTTTCTGTAAGCGGAACGCCGCGTCGCAGATATTCGGCTTCGCCCTGCAGTGGCGCGAGGCTTCCGTCTTCGAGGCGTGCCTCGCGGCGCTCTGGGAATGCGCCGGACGATACCTGCTGTTCAAATCCGAAGCGCTGCTGATAGCGACCGGTCACGAGTCCGGCACGCGATGGACTGCACAGCGGTGCTGAACTGTAGCCCGACGTAAAGCGAACCCCGTCGCGTCCTATGCCGTCGATGTTCACCGTCTTAACTAACTCGTTGCCATACGCCGACGGGTCGCCGTAGCCCATGTCGTCCGCCAGGATGACGATGACATTAGGGCGTCGCTGATTTTGATGTGTATTGTCATTGGTCGGCGTATTGGTCACTCGGCACCCCTTGAAAAATCTGCATGAGTTATTGCCTGGATTGGAAACTATCTTTCCAGGCGTTGGCAACCTTGATGAAGCCTTCAAGATCGGCGTCTCGTCCGGTACAGGGCGCCAGCGCTCGAGCGACCGCGGGCGCCGCTTCCAGCGCGGCCTCAACATTCAGAAACAACAACCTCGATCGCCTTGCAAGAACATCTTCAACGGTTCTTGCCCAGGTATGGTTGGCGAGCCAGACCACTTCTTGTTCGGTCGGCGATCGGTGCGCGATATCCGGCAAACCGGACGGTAACACCACAGTGTCGGCAAGCTTTGCCTGGAAAGGATGATTTGGCAGGGCGCTTAGCGTGTCAGTTGCCATCACCAGGCAGGTGGTCCATTTGCCGCCAGTGACGGTTACAAGCCCGTTAGATTCGACCTCGATGGAATGCTCGCGGCTGATGCGGTGAGTCGCCGACGCAGACGCAGCGTGAGGCTTCACTAGTGGCCGCAGCCCAGCCCATGCGCTCAGGATATCGCGCCGCGTGGGGCTGGGGGAAAGGACGC
This sequence comes from uncultured Bordetella sp., assembly GCA_964581825.1. Lineage (GTDB taxonomy): Bacteria > Pseudomonadota > Gammaproteobacteria > Burkholderiales > Burkholderiaceae_E > SYIM01. Next base: position 6,072 of record CAZORB010000122.1, on the reverse strand, counting down.
GTGACACCTCCGCCAGGATCAGATCAATTTCTGAAGAAAAGGGAAGCGGCTCGGCGCCGGGCTCCACCCCAGCGAGGTCGCGCGGGGTATCGGTGGTACCGATCACGCAGTGGTGCAGCCAGGGTACGACAAACAGCACGCGGCCGTCGGCGGTTCGAGGCAACAGCAATGCTTCATCCGAAGGGAAAAAGCGCCGATCAACCACAATATGCACACCCTGGCTTGGTTGCACGATTGCGGGGGCGGATCGAAGCCTGTCCACCCAGACCCCAGTGGCGTTGACCGCATCGCGGGCACGCAGCTGTCCGCAAGCGCCGCTTTCGCGATCAACGAAGTCGATCGCAAGATCGCCATCGGGCATGCGCGCAACCCGGTCGGCCTGCACGCGATTGAGAATTACCGCGCCAGCCTGCTCTGCGCCGCGCGCCATCGCGATCGCAAGCCCTGCATCGTCGAACTGCGCATCGCAGTAACTGACCGCGCCGCGGAGCCCGCTCGATTGCAGGCTGGGGTAACGGCTACGGGTAGCAGCTAACGAGAGCTGCGCGGTTCGTCCAAGGCTCGCAGCGCCAGCGAGCCAGTCGTAGGCGGTCAGGCCGACCCCGTAAAAAAGTCGCTCCCACCATCGGTAAGCGGGCATCACGAACCGAAGTGGACGTGCAAGGTCAGGCGCGAGTCGGATCAATGTGCTTCGTTGTTGGAGTGCCTCGCGTACCAGGCTGATTTCGCCCTGCGCCAGATAGCGAACGCCTCCGTGCAGAAGCTTGGTCGAGCGCGAAGAGGTACCGCTCGCGAAATCATGCGCCTCGATGAGTGCGACTGAGCGGCCAGCCGATGCTGCCAGCAGCGCTACAGCCAGACCGGTGGCGCCACCTCCCACCACCGCGAGGTCGAATCCCTCGGGGCGGCTCAGTGCGGCCAGCGAGCGGTCTCGCATCGGTTAGCTACGCGCCCAGCCGCGTGATCGATCCACGGCTGCGCGCCAGCGTTCACGATAGGCGTCGCGTCTGCTTTCAGACCACTGCGGTTCAAACCGCTGGTCGAGCTTCCAGCAATGAGCTACCGCCTCGAGTCCGGACCAGAAATTAACCGCCAGCCCCGCTAGCGCCGCTGCACCGAATGCGGTGGTTTCCGTCATGGACGGCCTTAAGACTGGAATTCCGGCAATATCTGCCTGCATTTGCATCAGCAGATTGTTTTGCGTGGCACCGCCATCAACGCGTAATTCGGTGACAGGATTGCCCGCGTCGCGTGCCATGGCCGTCATCAGGTCGGCTGACTGCAATGCAATCGATTCGAGCGCTGCGCGTGCGATGTGCGCCCTCGTGGTCCCGCGCGTCATGCCTATCATCAGCCCGCGCGCATGCCCGTCCCAGTCGGGGGCGCCGAGTCCAGCGAACGCAGGCACCAGCCAAACGTCCTCCGTGTCGGCCACGCTCGCCGCGAGCGGTTCAATATCCGAGGCGCGTTCAATTAAACGCAAACCATCGCGAAGCCACTGTACGGTGGCGCCCGCCATGAACACGCTCCCTTCGAGGCACCAGACGGTTTCGGCTGGCGTCTGCCAGCCCAGCGTTCCAATCAGCTGGTTGCTGCTGAAAGTAGGAACGCCGCCCGTGTTCATCAGCATGAAGCAGCCCGTGCCATAGGTGTTTTTCGCCTGGCCAGGCAAGAAGCAGGCTTGACCGAAGGTTGCCGCCTGCTGGTCGCCTGCGATGCCTGCAATGGGGATCGATTTTCCAAACCACTGTGGATCGGTTTCGCCGACGATGCCTGATGAGGGAACAATCTTGGGCAGCAGTGCCGAAGGAATTCCGAACGCAGACAGCAGGGACTCATCCCATTGAGCACTGGCCAGGTTCATGAGCAGTGTGCGTGACGCGTTGCTTGGGTCGGTGACGTGCAGCCGTCCGCCCGTCAGTTTCCACACCAGCCAGCTGTCGATGGTGCCAAATGCGAGCTCACCGGCCTCGGCACGCGACCGTACGTCAGGGTTTTGCTCAAGCAGCCAGGCGATCTTGGTTCCGGAGAAATAGGCATCGAGCACCAGCCCGGTTTTTCGCTCGATTGCGTGATGCGCGCCGCTCGCCCTGATCTGTTCACAGGCAGAAACCGTACGCCGATCCTGCCAGACGATCGCCCGTGCCAGAGGCGTGCTGGTCGCACGATCCCACAGTACGGTCGTTTCGCGCTGATTGGTGATCCCGATCGCCGCTGGCAAAGAGCCCATTCGGTTGATCGCTTCGCGGGCAACGGCCAGCTGCGTTTCCCAAATCTCGAGCGCGTCATGTTCAACCCAACCCGGATGCGGGAAGTGTTGAGTGAACTCACGCTGCGCGGTGACCAGTGCCTTGCCATCATGACTGAACGCGATTGCGCGCGAGCTGGTCGTGCCCTGATCGATTGCAAGAATGTAGGTCATTCGACGATGCTCCGTTCGAAGAGGCGCAAGGTGTGCCGATTATTCAGCCAGGACGCCCGCTGTTACTCGAAAGCCCGTGTGGCTGGTGGCACTGCTGGGACCATTGGAACCGCGTGCGGCGGTCCGATAACGATTGCAGTACGAGACATGACAGAGAAATGAGCCGCCGCGCTGGGAGCGTCGACCGCTTGGCCGCTGATCAAGTGGGTCAATATCAGAGGTCTTCCTGTGATAATCGGCATGGAACCAGTCGGCACACCACTCCCACACATTGCCTGAGGTGTTGTAGAGCCCGTAACCGTTTGCGCTGAAAGCGTCGACCGGTACGGTTCCTGGCTGCCAGCCTTGCAACGGCCCGTTGGGGAATACGCCCTGCCAGATATTGCAGTGCCGCTCTCCCCGCGGTTCAAGGTCGTTTCCCCAAGGGTAACGAAGCGCATGAGCGCCGCCGCGTGCGGCGTGTTCCCACTGGGCTTCGGACGGTAGCGCCGCGCCGCTCCAACGACAGTATTCGATCGCATCATTCCACGACACATGAACCACGGGATGATTGGGCCGCTGTTGCCAGTCAGATCCTGCTCCGTGAGGCGATCGCCATGATGCTCCGGGAACAATCATCCACCAGGGCAAGTCCGGAACGACCCGCCTGAGCTGCGCTCGCACCTGAGGCGCGATCTGCAGATAAAACACGAAGGACTCGCCAGCCTCTTCCGCTTCAGTTCGGTAGCCGGTTTCCTGGACGAATGCAGCGAACTGGCTATTGGTGACCGCTGTTGCGCGGATTCGGTAGGGGCTCAGGTGAATCCGGCGGGCGGGTCCTTCACCGTCGCTTGCGAAGCCCTCCGGGTCGTTGGAGCCGATCCAGCTTGCGCCTCCTTCGATGTGGATCCAGTCCTCATCCTGAGCGGCGCGCGAGATAAAGGCCTTTGCAGCGCCCGCCCGGGGTTGAACCACTGACGATGGTGCGCAACATCGGCTCATTGGACGCGCCTCAGGCCTCTTCTTTTTCTTCCCAGAACGCCGGCTCGGGATTACGCGCCATGATCTCGAGAATCTTTTCGCGTGGGATCACGCCGCATCGCGCTGCCCAGGCATGAAACAGTGCAAGCATCTGCTGGACGCGCTCTGGAAACTCGGCGGATCGGTCGTGCAGCTCGGTACGGTCCGATTCAAGGTCGTAGAGCTCCCAGGGGTCGGGGAATTTTCGAACTAATTTCCAGCGACCGAGCCTTACTGCAGCATTACCCTCGTGCTCCCAGAACATGGGACGCTCGGGCAGCCCATCGGCGTCAAAGGCAGGTCGGAGGCTGGTGCCCTCAAGCGCCGGCACAGGTTGGCCGTTACGCTGGCCGGGGTACTGGGTGCCCGTGACATCGAGTAGCGTGGCCATGATGTCGGGAAGATAACCGGGGGTATGTCTGATTCCGCCCTGATCCCGAATGCCCGCAGGCCAATGCGCGATCAGGGGGGTGGCGATTCCGCCTTCGTGAATCCAGTGCTTGTACAGCCGGAAAGGGGTGTTGGAGAGATTGGCCCAGGCGGCACCGTAGCTTTGGTAGGTGTTTTCGGCCCCTGGCATCAGGTTGGGATTATTGCCAAAGTGAACTGGCTCGCCGCTTCGTGTGTGCGAGCGCGCAATCATCAATTTGTTCACGAGCACATCAACTGTGACGCCTTCTGGAATGTCCTCGGCGCAGGCACCGTTGTCTGCCAGAAAGATAATCAGCGTGTCATCAAAGATGCCTGCCTGCTCAAGCGATGCCACGATGCGTCCGATACCCTGATCCATGCGGTCCACCTGCGCTGCGTACACCTCCATGCAGCGAAGAAGCCAAGCCTTTTCCTCGGCCTCGGTCCAGGCGGGCTGGGAGGGATCACGCTCTGACAGCCCCCACTCGGGCTTCAGGATGCCGGCGCTCACCAGCTTTCTCAGCCGCTCGACTCGCAGCTGATCCCAGCCGGCATCAAAGCGCCCGCGATATTTGGCGATATCGTCATCGTGGGCGTGCAGCGGCCAGTGCGGCGCGGTGTAGGCGACGTACATGAAGAAAGGCTGCTCGGCATGGTCGCGAGCATGGGCCTTCACATAGTCCACCGCCTGATCGCTAATTGCATCGGTGTAGAAGAATTCGGGGTTATCACGCGCCTCATGCTCGGCGTTGGCATTGCCGCGGGTAAGCGTATTGGGGTCATAGAAACTGCCAGCGCCGATGATGGTTCCAAAGAATTCATCAAAGCCACGCTGCATTGGCCAGGCGCTGGTGGGGCTGACCAGATTACTGGCCACATGCCATTTACCGCTCATGTAGGTGCGATAGCCGTTACCCCGAAGTGCTTCAGGAATCGTGATGCATTGCTCTGAGAGATTGCCTGAATAACCTTCCGGGCCCAGATCGTAGGTGAGTACGCCGATTCCGGTCTGGTGGGGGTGCAGACCCGTGAGAAGCGACGCGCGCGAGGGGCTGCAACGCGCCGTGTTGTAGAACTGGGAAAAGCGCAGGCCGCGCTTTGCGAGCCGGTCGAGCGTGGGCGTTTCGATCTCGCCGCCGTAGCAGCCGATGTCGCTAAAGCCCATGTCGTCATTCAGGATCAAAACGATATTCGGTCGTCGGCTCAAGGCAGTTCTCCAGTTATTGGCATGCGAGAGCGGGTGGTCAGGGGGTAAGCCTGCAGCCATCGTGCTCGCTGAAAAGATGTACGCTTCCGCGCCGCGGGCTTACCCGAAGGCGAGCGCCCTCTGCGGGAAGGTCGCGGCGCTGAGTACGCATTTTGGCGGGCTGTCCGGCAATCGACAGGTTGACAATTGCGCTGTCTCCGAAGTCCTCGACGAACTCAACTTCGGCCGCCAGTCCCCCTTCGGTGCAGAGTTCAAGATCGCCTGGTCGAATACCCGCCTGCACCGGCTGGCTTACGGCCGAGTGCGACGGAAAGAGATTGTCGAGCACATCATTGCCCAGACGCAGACTTCCATTTTCGAGCTGTGCAGGAAACAGATTCATTGGGGGCGAGCCGATGAAGGCAGCCACCTGCGCAGTGGCAGGCTGATCAAAAATCTCATGAGGCGTGCCAACCTGCGCCAGACGGCCATCCATGAAAATGGCGATCCGGTCTGCAATCGTCATGGCTTCTTCCTGATCATGGGTCACGTAAATGGCTGTGACCCCAAGCGAACGCTGCAGCCTGCGCAGCTCAGCCCGAGTTTCCAGACGCAGCTTGGCGTCAAGGTTTGACAGGGGCTCATCGAGCAGAAAGAGCCTCGGTTTGCGCACGATGGCGCGCGCGAGCGCGCAGCGCTGCTGCTGGCCTCCTGACAGCTGGCCCGGGCGTCGGTCAAGCAGATGCCCGATGCCCACGCGTGCAGCGGCGTCACTGACGGCCTGTTCGATAACCGAAGCGGGCTCCCGGATCATTTTGAGCGGACAGGCAATGTTGTCGCGCACGGTCATGTGCGGGTAGAGCGCATAGCTTTGAAACACCATGGCGACGTCACGGGCGCCCGGCTCGGCATGGCTCACATCGGTGTCGTCAAGCAGAACCCGTCCGCCATCTAGCGTTTCAAGTCCGGCGAGAAGTCTCAGCGTGGGGGTCCTGCCCGACCGCGCGGGGCCCAGGCAGGCGACAGAGTCGCCCGGTTTGACCTCCAGATCGAC
>CAZORB010000121.1:6674-12988 GCA_964581825.1 uncultured Bordetella sp. | reverse complement strand
CGGAATACCTCATCCCGCATCCGGTCATCCGCAAGATCACCTTCACCGGATCCACTGCGGTGGGCAAGCAGCTTGCTGCGCTGGCCGGTCTGCACATGAAGCGCAGCACGATGGAACTTGGCGGGCATGCGCCGGTCATCGTGTTCGACGACGTCGATGCCGACGCGGTTGCGCGCACCATGGCGGGCAGCAAATTCCGCAATGCGGGTCAGGTCTGCGTGTCGCCCACGCGATTCCTGGTGCAGGAAGGCGTCTACAAGCAGTTCGTCGAGCGCTTCGTTGAGCACACCAAATCGATTCGGGTGGGTAACGGTCTTGAGAAGGGCGTGTCGATGGGGCCGCTTGCCAATCCGCGTCGTCCTGTCGCCATGGACTCGCACATCGAAGATGCGCGCAAGGCTGGCGCCAATATCCGAACGGGCGGCCATCGAATTGGCAGCCAGGGCAATTTCTTTGAGCCCACCGTGATTACCGAGCTCGATCGATCGGCCCGCTCCATGAACGAGGAACCGTTTGGTCCGCTCGCAGTGATTAACCCGTTTTCCACTTTTGAAGACGCCGTAGCCGAGGCAAACCGTCTGCCCTTTGGTCTGGCTTCCTACGCCTTCACGCGTTCAGCGAAAACCGCGCAGGCGATTGCTGCCGAGATTGAAGCGGGCATGGTCACCATCAATCATTTAGGGCTTGCGCTGCCCGAGGTGCCTTTTGGCGGAATCAAAGATTCCGGCTACGGCTCTGAAGGCGGTTCAGAGGCTATCGAACCGTATCTGAACATCAAGTTTGTATCGCAGGCGGGGCTGTAACCAGACGGGGGGTCGCGCGGCCGCGGTGCCGCGCGACCGTGTCGGAACGAGCGCTGCGATGACTGCGGGTTGCACCCCTTACTCGAAGCGCCAGCATTGCCACTCTGGGCCGACAGGCGCTTCGATTCGAATTGGCTCTCGCTGACCGGATATTTTGATTTCAAGCATCCAGGCGTGTAGCCACAGGCGCGACACCCCAAGGTGTTCGGCGACGGCGCGATTCAGAGGCCCCTTGCCATGGGTGGAGTCGCCAATGATGGGATGCGCGATGTGTTTCATGTGGCGCCGCAGCTGATGGCGTCGGCCGGTGAGCGGGTCGAGCTCCACGTGTGCGTACCGTACTTCGCCATAACGCCCGTGCGCGATGGGCAGCGAGCCGCGCCCGATCGTGCGAAGGCGGGTTTGCGACGGCAGACGCTGGGTTCGCGCAGTGGTGGAATCGTCCGCTAGCCGCGTTAGCGGATGGTCGATCAGCTGCTCGGAAGCGGGCCACCCTCGCACCACCCCCCGATAGGTTTTTCGGATGCCTTCGCCATCCGTGAAGCGCTCGCCAAGTTCTCGCGCCATGTCGGCATCCAGTGCAAAAGCCAGTACGCCACTGGTTGCCTTATCAAGCCTGTGCACGGGAAAAACGCGCTGGCCCAATTGGTCGCGCAGGGCTTGCAGCACGATGCGGTGCTCGCCTGGATCAAGCGGGCTTGCATGGACCAACCAGCCTGCGGGTTTAGAGATTACCGCGAGGCGGTCGTCGAGATAGAGGATCGGTAAACGCGACTCAGACATGGCGCGGAAGGCGGTCAACCGGCTTAGGTATCGCAGGCCTGCGTATCAGCGCGCGCCTCAGGACAGCAGAAATGCTTTCACCAGATCATTGAATCGACGGGGGCGTTCGTAGTAGGCGAGATGTCCCGCACCCTTGAACAGTTCGCAGCGACCACCCGGAAAAAGGCTGGCCACTTCGCGCAGTTCGTCCGCAGCAAATAAGGGGTCATCGGTACCGCCCACGACCAGCACCGGGAAAGCCAGGGCTTCGGCATCTTTCGCAACCACCGGCCGACGAGTGAACACCGGAAACGTGGCGGGGGTAGGAGGCCCACCGGAAGACGCCATGATTTCGGCATACAGAAAAGTGAGCGCTGGGAAGTCGAGGTGCATGGCCTCGCCCACCGGGCCATAAGGGTGGTAAGCCGCGGCAAAGCGTTCCTTCTCGCCCGCGCTTCGTACCCGCGGCACGCCCGGCGGCAGCGGCGATTCGGTGGCTCCAACCTGCCGGTAACGGGCCTGCATACGCTCGATTCGGTCGGTCCATCCCTGGTCGATTCGCGGCGTGCTGACGCAGCCGGGGCCACAGCAGAGCACCAGGTGCCCGATCTGTTCAGGATGATCGGCCGCGTAGCGCAGGGCGGGCGCTGACCCGAGTGATGCCCCCATCAGGTTGAGCGGAGCGCTGTCCAGGCCGGTGTGCGCAATTAGCGCGGCGAGATCACGAACGTGCGCTTCGCCGTCGGCGGGATCAAGCTGCCCCAGGGCGCGCGAACGGCCGTAGCCACGAAGATCGTAAATCAGACAACTGAAGTGATGACGCAGCTCGGCGACCTGTTGCCACCAGGCAAGGTGAGTGCCGCTTGCGCCATGGATCAAAACAAGCGGCGGGCCGTCGCCATGCAGTTCGTAGTAAAGCTCGGCATCATCGGTTCGCAGAAGCGTCATGGGCGACAGCCAGCTAGTCCGGCATGATGGTAAGAATATTGCGGCCGGTTCGCTCGATGTGGTCGGCAAGCAGTTTGCACGCAAGCTTGGCATCGCGCGCGAGCGTCGCCTCGGTGATCTGCCGGTGCTCGGCCGCGACATCGCGGTCGACATCATGCCGGGTGAAGAAGATGCGGCGGTAGCGATCCTGAATGGTGTTCAGATGCTGGCAGAACTGAAGCAGGATCGGCGATCCGCAGGCTTGGGTGAGCGCCTGGTGAAGCGCGTGATGCCAGGTTTCCCAGTCGCTGATCTGCTTGCCTGAAATCCGCTGCGATTCGAGCTTGGCCAGCCGGTGGTGGGCGCTGAGCACCTCGACTTCCCAGGCGTCGTTGCCGCGTGCAATCGATTCGCGCAGCGCGCGGGTTTCCAGCATCACCCGCAGTTCGATCGCCTCAGACAGTTCAGTACGCGAGGCGGGTGCAACGCGGTAGCTCTTCTGACTATCGGCAACGATGAGGCCTTCGCTGACCAGGCGGGTGACCGCCTCACGGATGGGGCTCCAGCTGACGCCAAAATTATTCTTCAGGTCTTCAAGACGCAGCCGCTCGCCGGGCGGGTAGCGGCCGTTTAGCACGTCATCGCGCAACTGGTGCGCGATCGACTGTGCGAGCGTGGCGCTTTCAGAGGCGGGCGGGCTGATGGCGGTCATGCGTTGGCGCCGGCAATGCGATGGCGAAATTACAGGTTGTTGTGCGTGCCATCGCAGTACGGAACCTTGCCGCCGCGCTTGCAACCGCAGAGGTAGGCGGTGACGGTTTTCTGCTGTGTCCAGACCACTGGCTTCATGCCGCTTTTGGTGGAGGTGTGCGAGCCATCGCAAAACGGCTGCTGCTTCGAGAGCCCGCATGAGCACCACGCGTAGCGGTATCCCTCAAGCAGCTCAACCTTGTACGGCGCTTTCTGGGCAATGACGGGTTCGTCGTTCATGGTGTGCTTCCTGGGTGAATATCGATATTACCGTTGACAATCGCTAATTGCTGCTCTTACAGTTATTTGATCCGTTCAACGTTAGTCCGTCAAGAGGTGCCATCATGCGTTCCGCCCCCGAGGTCAACGCTAACTGCAATCAGGTCGCATACATGGACACGCGAACGATGCTCTGGGAGCCCACCGAGTGGCCCGGCATCACGCGCAAGGTGCTCGAGTTCGTCAGCCATCCAAGAATGGGGCGCGAAACGTCACTGCTCAAATTCGAAGCAGGCGCCCGCCTGCCGCACACCACCTGGGCCGAACGGCTCGATTTCTTCGTGGTGGAAGGCGAGTGCGCCGATGAGCACGGCCACTATGGTCGACACACGTTCGTTCGCCAGCCGCCCGGCACTGCGCATTCGCTGCACTCGGCGGGTGGCTGTGTGCTTTACATGAAGTGGCGCGTCCCCATCATGCCCGACAGCACCCGCATCGTGATTGACGCGGTCAACGCCAAATGGCTCGAGTTCCCGCATCGTGGCGCCGACGTGCTCCATCTGTATCCCAACAGCACGGGTATCGAAACGGGTCGCATCGGCCATGTGCATACCAATCGAAAAATTCCCTCGCACGATCACTCCATTGGCGAAGAAACCTTTGTGCTCGAAGGCGTGCTGAAAGACCAATTCGCCACCTACGAAGCGGGTACCTGGTTTCGCATGCCCTGTGGCGTGGCGCACGCCCCCTACACCGAGGCAGAGCGCTGCAAGATGCTGATCCGAGAGGGCGATCTGGTCTGGTAGTTCGGCGCGCAGACACAGCTGCTCGCCTTGTAATCCCAATAAAAACTCAGGAGACAACCCATGAAACAGTCAACCCACGCCGGCAAGCGCCGGTTTTTGAAGCAGGGTCTTGCAGCGTCGGCGCTGATCGGCGCCGGGCTGCCGGCCAGCGCCGCTGATTTCACCATGAAGATCGGCTTCGCCACGCTTAACGACATCCAGCATCAGTGGGGCACCTGGATGAAGGAAGCGCTTGAAGCAGGGTCGAAAGGCCGTATCGCGGTCAATCTGTTTCCCCGCAATCAGTTGGGTACGATCGCCAGTCAGATTGAGGGCCTGCAGCTTGGAACGGTAGAAGCGTTTACTGCGCCGGCCGATTTCTTCGCAGGTATCGATCCGCGCTTCGGCACCTTCAGCATTCCCATGCTGTTCAAAGACATGGTGCACGCCGAGAAAACCCTGCTCGATGCCGAGCTGAACAAAGACATTCTGTCGCTGGGCTCCAATCGCAACATGCAGGTGGTGTCCACCTACACCTTCGCGTTTGCCAACTACTTCGGCAAGCAGCCCATCCGTTCGATCGACGACATCAAGGGTAAAAAGCTCAGGGTGAACGCCACGCCGGCGGAGCGCGCTAAGATGCGGCAGCTGGGCGGCACCGCGGTTCCCATGGATCTGTCTGAGGTCATCCCGGGTCTGCAGCAGGGCGTCATCGATGGCACGCAAAGCGCAACCGCCGTTTACGTCAATCTGAAGTTCAACGAAATTTCCAAGTTCCTGACGGAGTCGAATGACACCATGGTGGTGTCGGTCGGTGTCGTCAGTCGCGCGTTCCTCAACAAGCTGCCACCCGATCTTCGGCAACTGGTCATCGACACCGCCGCAAACCTGCAGCCACGCATGATGGCCCGCTCGCGTGAAATCGATGAGGCCGCGCGCAAGCGCTGGACCGAAATGGGAGGCGAGTGGCTCCGGTTCTCTGACGCCGACAAAGGCCGACTGCGGACTCTGCTGGGGGGCATCGGCGAAGAGGTCACCAAAGACAACGCGGCCGTCAATGCGTTCTACCGCAAGATGCTCGCCACCGCGAACAAGTACTAAGTCGCATTGGACCGCCTCGCGGCGTAAGCATTGATGCCGCCATCCCAGCCAGCCAGCGCCGCGCCTGTCGAAAGTCGGGCGCTGCGCGGCATTTATGCTGCCCTGGGATGCGTCATGCTCGCCGGCGTTCTGCTCAATCTGAGCAACGTCATTGGTCGCTACGTTTTTGCAAAGCCGATCTTCTGGGCTGAAGAGGTCCTGGTCGCGCTCACGATCTGGGGCGTGTTTCTGGGCGCTGCGGTGGTTACCTGGCGTGGTGACCATCTGAACATGGATCTGTTTTCTTCCAGACTTTCGGGCGGAGCGCGGGTCGCACTCAATGCGCTCACTGCGCTTACGCTTGCCGCGGTGTGTGCGTTCATCGCCTGGCAGTCATTCACAATCGTTCAGTTGTTTGCACAGATGCAGGCGGTCAGCGCTGGCGCACAAATTCCTAAGGTCATTCCGCATTCAGCGCTATTGGTTGGATTTTCCTTGTCGGCGCTCGCGGTGATCGTGCGCTGGCGGCACTGGCTCTCGGACAACGGGGCCGCTGACTCAAAGCCCACTGAAGCGGCATCTGGCCAATGACCTGGCTGCTCTCCGTTCTCCCGCTCGGGCTGCTATCTCTGGGCTTCCCTTTCTTTCTGGTGCTTCTTGCCACGTCCACAGCAGTCCTGTTGCTGTTCGGCACCGTTCCGCCCACGGCGCTTCACCAGACGATGTACAGCAGCATCGATAAATTTGCGTTGCTGGCGGTGCCGTTCTTCATTTTCGCGGGCGACCTGATGGGACGCGGTGGTGTCTCGCGTCGGCTGGTTCGCTGGATCATGTCGATGCTGGGGGGCATGCGTGGCGCACTCCCCATGACCGCACTGGGCACAACAGCGGTATTCAGCGCTGTGTCGGGTTCCACCGCGGCCACGGTCGCGGCGGTGGGTAGCCTTACCTACTCCCGTATGCGCGAGGCGGGCTACTCCGAGCGCTT